>CAMMOI010000016.1 GCA_946498375.1 uncultured Mycoplasmatota bacterium
AAAAGAAGTAATTAAAGAGCCATTTGTTATAATTAATGCCGATGATTTTTATGGAAAAGAAGCTTTTTTAGATGCTATTAATTTTTTAAAAGAGACTAATTATCAAGAAAATGGTGCTATTTTATATAAACTAGGAAATACTCTAAGTGCTAATGGTGAAGTTAAAAGAGGACTTTGTGAAATAAAAAATGACGAACTTACTTTAGCTTTAGAATGTAATGTTCAAAAAATTGGTGAAAAAATTATTGCTAAGCCCTTAAATAATAATCAAAGTTTTGAGGTAGATTCTTCTTATCCAGTATCGATGAATATGTTTATCTTTATGCCAACTATTTTTGGTTCGTTAGAAGAGGAATTTAACCACTTTATTAAAGAGCATAAAACTAGTTTAGTTGCTGAGGCTATAATTATTGAGGATTTATTTAAGTTAATTTTAAAGCATAAAATAACAATTAAAACTAAAATTACACATTCTCTTTGGTTTGGCATGACTTATAAGGAAGATAAAAAATTAGTTGTAAATAATATAAAAAAGAAAATAGAACAGGGAATTTATCCTGATAGATTGAGGTAGAAAATGAAAAAAATAGAAGCGCAATCATTAGCTGTTGAAAGATCTAATTTAATTTTAGAATATATTAATCAAATAATAAATCATAATGTTAATGCTAATATTAGTATTTCTTCTGCTAAAGTGGCTGATTTAAAGCAAAATTTTTGTGTAATTGATATTGAAGTAAGTGATGGTTTTGAAAGACATTTTAATAGTGGTATAACTGCTGATCATATTGCAATATTTTATCAACAATTGCTTGAAGATATTATAAATGATTATTTAAATTGCGAAGATATAACTTTAAGTGATATTTATCAAATCCATGATTTTATTGCCGGATCTAAATCATTTATTCAAATAAGTAAAGATGATAGTACTATTACAATAAACTTTCCCAAGTTACATAATTTAGCTATAAAAGATCAATTAATTAGTAGTTATAGAAATAAACTTTATAATATAGAAAATGAATCTATGAAAAAAAATCGTTAATTAACTAACGATTTTTTATCTATTATAGAATTCTACAATTAGTGATTCATTAATCTCTTGATTAAGTTCACTACGATCAGGTAAACGTAGTAATTTACCACTTAATTTATTTGCATCAAATTCTACAAATGCTGGACGATTTAAAGTAGCTTCAACAGCTTCTTTAATTGCCTTGTGATCTAAAGATGTTTCTTTTACAGCAATAACATCTCCCACTTTAACTTGGTATGAAGGAATATCTACTTTTTTGTTATTAACTGTAATATGCCCATGATTTACAACTTGTCTTGCAGCACGTCTTGTTTTAGCAAGTCCTAAACGATATACAACATTATCAAGACGACTTTCAAGTAATTTTAAGAAATTTTCTCCAGTTACACCAGGCATTTTTGCAGCTTTTTCAAATAATTTATGAAATTGTTTTTCATTTAAACCATACATAAATCTTACTTTTTGTTTTTCTTGTAACTGCAAACCATATTCACTCATTTTTTTACGACGATCGTTTCCATGAATTCCTGGAGCATATGGGCGTTTTGCTAACTCTTTACCATTTTCTAAAGTAGAAAAACCTAAACGACGAGATTTTTTATAAACTGAACCAGTGTATCTTGACATACTTTTCTCCTTTCTTTAAAAATTGATTGTTATAATGCTATTTAAATCATTTGGGGAGTTTACATTCTTTACTTTCTTATAAAGGCAGCCTTTATAATACTTATAAACCAATTTTGGTAAACACGTCAAATGACCAAATAACGCTGCCATAACAATGCAAAAATAATTATACTTTAAATTATAGGGGATGTCAAATATTCTTTAGTTTATAATATGATTTATAAATCTTTTAATGAATTTTTTTAAAATTAGAAATAGATAAATATATAAAATAAATGTAGGAAAATGTCAAAGAATATGATAAAATAAACTAAGAATAGGAAGTGATTTTGTGAGTAGCACCACTTTTACTTTAATAGCTATTGGGTATTATGTACTTGCAGTATCTCTTGTCATATCAGTATTAAATTTAATAAATAAAAAAGAAAAGAAAATTTATAAGAATGAAATTAATTCTTTAGAAAGAGATAAGAATTTAATAATTTCAGCTTCTATATTAACCGAACTTAATAAAGTAGAATCTTTACTTAATAATGATAATATGGAACAAACTTATGAAAACTGGCAAAAAAGATTTAAAAAAATAAAAGATGAAGAAGTTCCTAAAATATCTGATGATTTATTAGAAGTTGAAGAAATTTTTCAAGAAAAAAACTATAAATTATTACGCCAAAAGCTGGCTCAGATTGAATTAAAAATATATTATGTAAAAACTAGAGCTAATTTTTTATTAGATGAAATCAAAGAAATTACATTAAGCGAAGAAAAAAATAGAGAAACTATTACTAAATTAAAAGCTGACTATCGTAAAATAGTAGCTAAATATAATAATGATAAACAGGATTATAAGTTAATATCTAGTCCAATTGAATTACAATTTGAAACAGTAGATAAACTATTTAGTGCTTTTGAAATATCTATGGAAAAGGGTGCTTTTTCTGAGGTTGGTAAAATAGTTAAAGCAATTGATGATACCATAGGTAATTTAAAGTTAATAATAGAAGAAGCCCCATCAATTATAATGATGGGAAAAACTATTATTCCCAAAAAAATTAAGGACATTGAACAAATAGCAGCCAAGATGCGTAAAGAGGGATATAATATTGAATATTTAAATATCGAATACAATATTGCAGAAACTAATAAAAAGATTTCTGATATTTTTGCTCGATTAAATGTTTTAAATATTGAAGATTCAATTTTTGAATTAAAAACTATGGTTGATTATTATGATTCTATTTATAATGATTTTGACAAAGAAAAAATATCGAAAAAAATCTTTGAAGATTATACGCGTTCAATTTTAGTTAAAGTTACTAAGTTAAGTAAAATAAACAATGAATTATTAAAAAAATTAGGAGCTATTAAATATAGTTATGATTTAACTGATGAAGAAGTTAAAGTTGTAAGTGAAATTAAGCATGACTTTGATAGTGTAAAAAAAGGTTATGATAGTGTTATTGCAACTCATCGAACAAAAGATTTTGCTTACTCACGTTTGGCAAAAAACATGGAACTTTTAAACGTTAAATTAACTAAAGCTGAAGAAAAATTAGATATTGCTTTAAGAAAATTTGGCTCTTTAAAAGAAGATGAGCTTAGGGCACGAGAACAACTTGATGAAATTAAGCAAATTCTTAAAAAAGCCAAATATAAAATTAGAAGTTATAAACTACCAATAATTCCTAAAAAATATTATGTAGAATTAGCTGAGGCTACTGAGGCTATAAAAGAAATGGTAAAAGAATTAGAAAAAAAACCTATTTCAATTAAGATTTTAAATACTAGAGTTGATACTGCCAGAGATTTAACTTTAAAACTTTTAAATACAACTAATGAAACTATTAAAACAGCTTGGATGGCAGAAATGGCTATAGTCTATGGCAATAGATATCGTCCAGTTAATAAGGATATTGACCTGGGAATTTCAAAGGCCGAAAATTTATTTAATAAAGGTAATTTTAAAGCATCTTTAGAAAATGCTATTAATGCTATTAATGTAGTAGAACCGGGAATTCATCAAAGACTTTTAGATGCATATCAAAATTAATGTAAGGGTGGTAAAATGAAAAAGAAAATTATAATTGTTTGTTTAATTATTGTATTAATAGCAATTGCAATTATTAGTAATATTGATTTGAAAAATGAGGAAGAAGAACCAAAGGTCAGTTTAACTGATGCTGAATTATTTAAACAGGATTATGAATCGCTAAATAAACAAATTAATGAAAATAATCAAAAAGTTTATCCTAGTGTTTGGATTCCTAAGGATAATGTTATAAATTATACAACAATTGATGAAGCATTAGATATTTTAAAAGATCAAACAGGACTAATATACTTTGGATCTCCTAGTTGTCCTTGGTGTAGAAATATGGTATCAGTTTTACTAAATGCGGCTAACTCAACTGGACTTGCTCAAATATATTATGTTGATACAACTGATATAAGAGATGAGTATGAATTAGATAATCAAAATAATCCGGTATTAAAAAAAGAGGGAGCAGAAGGATATAATGATTTATTAGAAGCTTTAGATCCAATACTAGAAGATTATGTTTTAGAAACTGATGATGAAAAAAGCTTTGAAGTTGGTGAAAAAAGACTATACGTTCCTTTAGTTGTATTTGTAAAAAATGGAAAAATTATTGGATCTCATCTTGATACTGTAGAATCTCAAACTGATCCATATGAGACTTTAAATAATGAACAAACAGAACAATTATTTAATATTTATGTTGATTATATTGTTCAAATGCAAGATAGTACATGTGATGATAGCTGCTAATAAAGTAGCTATTTTTTATTTAAAAATAATTTTTTCTTGACTTTCTGATTTAATAAAATTATAGTAAATTCTAAAAGATTTAAAAAAATTAATCTTGAATAGGGTGATAAAAATGATGGATGAATTTAATGTTAGACAAAAATTATATTTATTAGATTTAAATATCTCTGTTGAAAAATTAGAGCAAATAATTTCTCAATTTTCGGATAAGGATAAAAAAGTTTTAAATTTATATTTTGGCCTAAAGAATGGAATATGCTATGACCATGAACAAATTGCTAATAAATTACGAACTACCAAAATGGAAGTAGTTCAAATTATAAAAAAAGCAAGTGATTATTTTGAAAAACTTAATCTTCCTAAATTTACTAATCAAGATAGAGCTTTATTTGAAGTTGATAGTTTTTATTATTCAGTTTATGATTTAGATATTATTTATATAGATGAATTAGAAGCTTTAAATAATAAATTACTAGATTTAGTAAGTTATAATGAAGCTACAAAATTAATGGATGAAGTAAAGAAAAATTTGCTTGATGAAGGTAAAAAAATTAGTAATGATCGTTATAATAATGATGAACAAATAAAATTAGTTACCGAATATCAAAAAACTAAAGATAAAGCTATTATGGAAAAATTAATTGCTAAAAATGAAGGATTGATAAGAAATATTGCATCTAAACATTATGGTAGTTCATATGTTTTTGATGATTTTTATCAAGAAGGCGTAATTGGTTTTATGATTGGAGTAGAAAGATTTAATAAAGATTTTAAAATTAGATTATCTACTTATGTATCATATTGGATTAGACAAAATATAAATCGAGAAATTGCATCTAAAGATACAATTATTAGAATGCCTTATAATATGTATGAAAAAAAGTTAAAGATTAAAAGAGCAATTACAAAGTTAAATTCTGTTTTACATCGTGATCCCACATTAGAAGAAATTGCTCGTGAAACTAATTTAAGTTTAGAATTAGTCAACATAATATTAGATTCTAATCAACAATTAGCATCTTTAAATTCTAAAGTTGGTGATGGTAAAGAGACAGAATTACAGGATTATATTGAAAATGAGTATGCCGAGGATTTTGTAGAAGAGATTTTTGATAAAGAATTAAAAGAAAAAATAAATGAAGCTTTAAGTTTAATTCCTTCAAGAGAAGCAGAGGTTATTAAATTAAGATATGGTCTTGATGGTGGACAAAGAAGATCATTAGAAGAAGTAGGCCAAATATTTCATGTAACTCGTGAGAGAATTAGACAAATTGAATCGCGTGCTTTAAGAAGATTAAGACAAAACATTTATAATTTACAAAGTTTTGTCAATCCTGATAATGATCTTTCTTATTTTCAAATGAATCATAACATTGCTTTTTTAGGGGAATACAACCCTCAAATAGTTAAAATATTTACTAGTAATGCTAAGGATGAATATAAAAGAATCATTGCTCCAATCGTTCTTAATCATTTAACTTTAAATAATATTAATTTAAGTCCGAAAAAGTTAATAAATATTAGAAGATGTTTTAAAGATATTGAAGAAGATATAAAAAAACTTTATAGTTTGTCTTCATCTAATAATTTAAATGATTTATTAGATATTTATAATAAAAATGTTGTATTTTTAAAAACTCAAGTTACTCAAGATTATAATTATACAACTGCTACAATTTATTTTAATTGTGATGTATCTATTTTAAAAAGTTTTATAAAATTAAATATTCATCCATACTCTAATCTAATTTCAACTATTTTTAAAAATTTAAATGAAGTTATTAACTTAAATGATTACAAACAGTATGAAGGAATTTTATTAAATTTAGCTAAATATATTGATGAATATAAAAAGCAACAACAGATTAATATAACGCTAGAAGATCAACAAGTCCTTAAGTGGTATAAAGAAGGAAAATTAACTTCTGTTTATAGTTTTTATTTAGAATATACACCTAATTTTATAAATCATGTATTAAATAATTATTCAACACCATTTTTAGATTCTACAAATAAAACTTTTGATTTAAAATTAATTTTCCAAAATAGCAAAGAATTTATTGAAAGTGTTAAAGAGTTTAAAAAGTTATTAAAAGTTAATGTTAATTTGTATAGTGATAATTTAATCAGTCCTAAAACATTACAACAATATTTAGAAATATCTAGTGAAAATTTAGAAGAATTTTTAGATTATTTACCAGATTTTAAATTTAGATATTTACAAGATATTTTTGGAGACTCTTTAGATAAAAAAGCTATTCTTAATAATGAGCAACTTAGTGGGGTCAAAAAACATTTAGATTCGTATCAAAAGAAAAAACAATTAAGAAAATATAATGCTAATTTGTTTGATAAATTAGCTAAGTATGATCAAAAGTATGTTTTATTAATCTTAGATAATTCAACAGCAGATTATAAGAGGGTTTTGCAAAGCATTTATGGTCTAGATTATACGAAGAAAATAAGAATGGATATTATTAGTAAAGATCAAAAGCCAAAATTACAATATGCTTTAACAAATTTAAAAAAGACTTTAGAAAAAAATAAAACTAAGTACTTAAATAATGAACTAGTATTTAGAAAAAACCTTTATGATAGATATAGTAATTATGCTCCTGATTTATTAAATGTAGTACTAAATTCTTTAAGTCAAAAACATCAAACTATTTTAAAAAAAGTTTATGGTCCAGATTATAAAAATATTGCCGATAATAAAGCTTTAAACCAAGATGAAAAGTATTTATTATATTATATTTATAAAATCTTAGAGGAGGCATTAAAAAAATATAATCTTGATTATCAAAATGGAATGAGTATTGATCAAATTGCCAGTAACATTAAGTCTAAAAATCCAACTTTAGAAGAACGCTTTAAAGATTATCCATCTGAATTAGTTTATTTAGTTATTAATAAACTAGGAATCAAATATCAACAAATTTTAAAAAAAGTTCATAAAGAAGATTATCAAGGTAAAAAAGATACTTCTAACTTAAGTAATGATGAGAAAAAAATATATGATTCAATATGCTATCGATATATACCAGAAAAATTAAAAAGTTATAGTAAATATTATAAAATTAATCAAATGCCAAATACTATGAGTTTAAAAAGAAGATTTAAAAATTATTCTCAAGAATTAATAGATTCAGTAATAAATAATTTAGAATTAAATGAGCAGTTAATCCTAAAAAAAGTTTATGGAAATAATTATCAAGGCCAAGAAAATGTAGTAAATTTAAATATTGAAGAAAAGAAGATTTTTGATAATCTTTGTCTTAAAAAGTTACCTAAATTACTTTTTGAGGCGAAAGCAAAATATGAAAATGCAGTTACATATAATCAAACTATTTATGAATATATAAAAAAGTCAAATAAGCAGTATAGTAATAAGTTAATAGATATAATTTTAAAAAACCTTCCTGATTTTAAATTAAATTTATTTAAAAAAGCCTGGGATAGTGAGGATTTAACTAAAGCACAACAACGTATTGCATTAGATAAAAAATCTCAATCAAAATTAGATAATTATATTGCTGAGATTAGAATTATTTTATCAGAAATTTATGCTAAGGCTAAAGATCCTAATAATTTAAAAGAATTAATTAATATTTATAATCAATTAGCAAAAAATTCAACGCAAAAGAAAACTATTAAAGATTTAATAATTGGAATAGATAATACATATAATTATCATCAGGAAATTATTGATCTTATTTATAGAAATGAAATTTCTGATAAGTATAAGCAAAATTTTACTGCATCATTAGAGATTTTAGTAAAGAAATTAAAGAATTTATATAATCAAGCAAAGAATCCTGATGATTTAGAAGAAATAAAAAGTTTATATTTAAATACTTTAAAATACAAAGTTATTAATGTTGAAAAAGTAGATAATATAAAAAATGACAATAAATTTATTGAAAATGTTTTATTAAATTCTGAAGTTTCTAACCAGTTAAAAAAATATTTACCTACAATCAAAGTGTATGCAACTATTTTAGCCTTAGAATCTTTAGTTAATGTAAAATTAAATTTAAAACAAATTGCTCTTTTATTAGATATTAATAAAGATAGCGCATGTGATTATATTTTAGAGGGATTAAATTGTTTACAAAATAGTTTAAATTATAATGTGGAAAATAAGTTAAATGAATATAAATTAATAAAGCATAAATAAGTATTAAAAAGAATCTTTTGATTCTTTTTAATATTTTAGAAAAAATTGTTGAAATATGCCTTTTTTATAGATATAATCAAGGTAAGGTGTAATAGTTACATCTAAAAAGGGGGACTTTATAAAAATTACTTTTTAAGAAAAAAGGATTTTTTTATGTAGTCCTCTTATATCAGGAGGCTATATGGATCAAAAAACAGAATTGGAAAAAGAAGAAAGAACGATATTTATTGTTCTAGCTATTATAGTAATGATAGCTATTGGGGTGCTAGTAATTTGGTATTTTACAAAAGATAAAACATTAGAAGATAATAATGATTCTGATAATAAAACTAAAACAGTTGATAAACAAAAAAAGAAAGATACTGAAAGTGATACACAAAGTGTAGTACAAGATACTAAAGTTTATAGCGATAATAAAAAAGAGGTAGTAACAGTTATTAGTTCTAAAGTAAATGATGCACCACTAGTCAAAGTAGAGGAAGTATCACCTATTATTGAAGATACTAATAATCAAGAAGAAATTATTAAAAATGTTGTTGATTATAATTTAAATAGTAAGTTTTATATAGTAGGAGAAACTATTAATTTCAACTTAGCAAACATTGAAGATCCTGCTACGGGAAATATTGTTAATTTAACTAATGCTAAAATCAGTAGTGTTTTAAGTTATGATTCTACTACTTTAGAATTTGTAGAAGCAGTTGGTAAATATTCTCTTACCGATAATCAAAATATAACTTTTATTGAAGAAGGAGAATATATTGTAAAGTTAGTTGATTTAAATAATATTACTTATTCATATAAAATTTCCATTTTAAATAAGAATTCATTTAGTCTTGTTTACCAAAGTTATATTACTTTAGGTGATGATTATTTTGCTACTCAAGATATTAAATATTTTGATCAAAACTTATGGCAAGAAGCCTTAACTGCTTTAAATAAAGTTCACGAAAATGAAGCAAATAGCGATTTAACTTTTAAAAGAGAGTTGTTAGAAAAATTTGCCAAGGCTTTAGAAGATTTAGCAAATAGTAAAGATGAGGAAGCTTTAGTAGAAGATGCTAAAGTTACTTTGGATCAAATAGTAATAGAGGCAGAAGCTTTAAATAAGGATGAATATACTATCGATAGTTATGCTAAATTAAAAGAGCTATTAGATCAAGTTGAACAAGTCAAAGCTTCTAATAAGTTAGAAGAAATTCAAAAATTGACTTTAGCAATTAAAGAAGCAATGAATAATTTAATTTTAAATTCAACAACAGAAGATGAAGTATCTGTACCAGAAGAGGAAATAGAAAATCAAGCAGAAGTTAATCCTACTTTAGAATCTGAGGAGATTAAATTAGATGGGCAAGTCAAAGTTGATTCAACTAATTTATCTATTGATTTACAAGAGGTAACTAATGATGTAATAGAGCAGTAGTTGCTCTTTTTACTTGTACTAAATATAGTTATAATTTATAATAGTTTATAGAAACAGGTGAGGTTAATGAAAGTAATTACACTATTACCTGCAGATATTTATACTGTAGTTAATAGAAGTATTTTAACAGAAATTGATAGAAAAAATTTAATTACTTTATATGAACCCATTATTGGACCACTATCGATAAGTTTATACCTTACCTTATGGAGAGATTTAGATAAATTAGAAATAATGAGTATTGATTATACTCATCATCATTTAATGTCTATTTTAAAAACCGATTTAGATTCAATTAAAACTGCCCGAGAAGGATTAGAGGCAGTTGGTTTAATAAAAACTTATTTAAAAGAAGGAAATATTAATAATTATGTATACGAATTATATTCTCCTTTGTCAGCATATGACTTTTTTAATCATCCAATATTTAATGTTATATTATATAATAATGTTGGGAAAAAAGAATATGATCTAATTAAAACAGAATATCGGAAAATGTCAATTAATTTAACAGATTATCAAGATATATCAAAGCCTTTAGATGTAACTTTTAAATCAACTAATTTACTAGTTGATTCTATGGATATAATTAAAAGTAATAGTAATAATCTTAATTTAGAAAATAAAGTTGATTTTGATTTAATTATGGCATCAATTCCTAAAGGAATTATTAGTGAAAGAGCTTTTAACAAAAAAACTAAAGAGCTAATTAATCAATTAGCATTTCTTTATAATTTTGACTCATTAAAAATGACAGAATTAATAAGAACGGCTATTAATGAAAAAGGATTTATTGATAAGGAAGAATTAAGACTTTCAGCTAGAAAATATTATCAATATAATAACAATGGTAATTTGCCAACATTAATTTATCGTAAACAGCCTGAATATTTAAAATCACCATCTGGTGATACATCAAATCGAGGAAAAATTATTCATGTATTTGAAACTACTTCACCATATGATTTTTTAAAAAGTAAATATAAGGGAGTTAGGCCAACTACAAGAGATTTAAAATTATTAGAATACTTAGTAGTAGATTTAGAGTTAAAACCAGCTGTAGTTAATGTTTTAATAGATTATGTATTACGTCGTAATAATAATAAATTATCTCAAGCTTTTATTGAGACTATTGCAGGACAATGGAAAAGATTAAATATTCAAACAGCCGATGCTGCAATGCAAGTTGCCGAAAAAGAGCATAAAAAATATACTAAAAAAGCTCAAAAAGAAAGTATTAAAAAGATTACCGAAAAAGAGCCAGTTTGGTTTAATCAAAAACAGGAAAAAGAACAAATTAGTGAAGAAGAGCAAAAAGAACTAGAAGATTTATTAAAAGAATTTAAATAAGAAGGTGTAATAAATGATGAATTTAAAAACCCGACAGTTAGATAAAATAAATGCCAGTTTAAAAAAAGATTTTGTTTTAGCCTTAAATAATAAAAAAGTAAAAGCCATTGTTACTAATTTAGATTTAAATGAACAAATAGCTATGAAATATACCTCAAAGCTAGAACAATCTGCTTGTGAATTAGAAAACTGTGAAAATTGTCATTCCTTATTAGAATGTAAAAATAAATTAGAAGGTTACGTTTATTATCCTCAAAAAAATAATGATAAACTAATTTTTTCGTACGTTGCCTGTAAATTTAAAAAACAAGCAATGCAATATGAATTAGAAAGTCAAAAAGATATTGGTTCTGAGGCAAGAATGAAAGATATTGATATAAGTGATAAAAAACGTGTAAAAGTAATAAAATGGCTGAAAAATTTTTATGATAAATATGATAAAAAGAATAATTATAAAGGACTTTATTTACATGGTAATTTTGGTTGTGGTAAAACTTATTTGATTTCTGCTTTATTAAATGAATTAGAAAATAAAAGGGTAAGAGTAAAAATAGTATATTTTCCTGAAATGCTTCGAGAATTAAAAGATGATTGGGATACTTTTGGCGCAAAGATGGATTATTATAAAAATGTAGATATTTTATTAATTGATGATATTGGAGCTGAAAAAGTAACCTCATGGGGAAGAGATGAGATATTAGGAACTATTTTACAAAATAGAATGGAAAAACATTTAACAACATTTTTTACATCTAATCTTAATATTGAAGAATTAGAAAGACATTTATCTTTATCTGATCAAAGTGTCGATTTAGTAAAAGCTCGTCGAATTATTGAACGAATTAAACAATTAACTGAAGATATGGAATTAATCAGTGAAAATAAAAGAAAGAAGGATAGTTAGTGGTAAATCAGGATTTTGTAATTAAATATACCGCAATGCCAATATATAATAATTCTAATTTAGAGGGTTATGTCGTAATAAGAGCTTATTTAGTTGGTGAGCATAAAATATATATTTCTAAAGATGATATTTATCATTATTATGAGGTTGTATTTACTAAAAAAGATTATAACCTAATATCAGGTAATGATTCTTTAGAATATCCATGGTATGATTATCAAAGTAAAGGTTATTCTAATGCTGTTAAAGTTGAGTATGTATTTGATACATTTACAGAAGCTCAAAATTATGTAAATATTTTAAATAAAAAGTTAAGAGATGATGCATTAGCAATTTGTATTTATAATTCAGGTGATTATTTAAATACTCAAATAAGCTTAGAAAAGCGTTTTCAATATTTTGATAACTTAGGTAAAAAAGAAAATGCTTTAATTAGAAAATTAGATAAATAAAAAATTTCCTTGACGTGTTTATATATTGTGATGTAATATATAAAAATATATTATCTAATTAAGAAATTTAGGTAAAAAAAGAGGAGATTAAAAATGAATGAAAATTACCCAATAAGATATGTATCACTTCCTGTATTAGAATATAATGGAATAAATCCAATTGAAAATAGGAAAGTATACAAAGTAGGAGGCTACGTTACTTTAGAAGCATATTTATTAGAAAATATTGAAAGATATAATTCTGATGGATCAAGTAGCAAATTATTTAAAATAAAATTTAAAAAAGAAATTATTGCAAGGGCTAAACAATTTGATTTAGAAGCTAATGGTTATTATTACTTAACTCCAGAGGTAGAAAAAGGAAACTATGTTTTTCAAATTTTTGAAGATTATAATGATGCTTTAAAAAATACTGATTTGTTGAATGAAAAAATAAGAATTAAAGAACAAGCAAAAGCTCGTGGATATGATGCCTTTAATTTTGATAATTATTGGAATTCTAAAAAAATAAGTTTTGAAAATTTTCAAAATATAAAAATGGTTAAAACTTTAAAAAAATAACTAATTGCTATTTTTTAGAAAAAGTATTATAATTGATATATAAATTGATGATGGAAGACAAGACTATTAAATATTATTTTAAAGAGACTTAGTGGTTGGTGAAAACTAAGAATAAGTTTATTAGTTACTACTTTCTAGAGAGTTTAATAGACTCCGGTTAAATAACCGTTATTTAAATTAAGTAAAATAAAGGATGGTACCGCATTATTTGCTCCTTGGCATATAATGTGGTTTTTTTAAGGTGATTTTTATGCAATTAAATAATTATTTTACAAGTGAAGAAATATTATGGATGAAAAATACTAACGATTTAATAGAAAAATGTGTTTTTCTAGTTCAAAGATTATTTGCTAATAAAACGGATAAAGCTGGGGAGGCCTATATTTATCATTTATATCGAGTTGCTCAAAAAGGATTAAATAATAATTTAAAAGCTGCAGCATTATTACATGATGTATTTGAAGATACTAAAATTACAGCTGAAGATTTAAGATATATTAATATTCCAGAGGATATAATAACTATTGTTTCTTTACTTACAGTTGATAAATCTTTACCGTATTCAACTAATATTAATTTACTCATAAAAAGTGCTAATATGGATGCTATAAGAATAAAGTATGATGATATGACAGATAACTATAATGTCCAAAGACTGGCAAAACTAGATGAGCAAACAGCTCAGAGATTACAAAATAAATATTCTAATGAATTAATAAAATTAGAACGTATATTAAAAATAAGGTAAGAAAGAAGGAATTAAAATGATTAATATAAAAGAAAATGAAGGATTAAATACTCTTAATCATAGTTGTGCTCATTTAATGGCTCAGGCAATTAAACATTTATATCCTGATGCTAAATTTTGGGTAGGTCCGGTTGTTGAAAGTGGTTTTTATTATGATATTGATTTAGGAGATATTCAAATTTCTATGGATGATTTACCTAAAATAGAAAAAGAAATGAAAAAAATTGCTAAAGATGGCAAAAAAATTATTCGCCATGAAATATCAAAAGAAGAGGCTTTAGAAAAGTTTAAAGATGATCCTTATAAGATTGATTTGATATCTAGAATGAGCGATGAGGAGACTATTTCTTGTTATTCTCAAGGCGATTTTACAGATCTTTGTCGTGGACCACACGTAGAAAGTGTTAAACTTTGCAAAAATTTTAAATTATTAAAAATTGCTGGAGCTTATTTTAAGGGGGATAAAAATAATAAAATGCTTCAAAGAATTTATGGCGTATGCTTTCCAACTAAAGAAGAATTAGAAGCTTACCTAAATCAATTAGAAGAGGCAAAAGAAAGAGATCATCGTAAAATAGGAAAAGATTTAGATATCTTTTTTACAAATGAATTAGTAGGAAAAGGACTTCCAATGTATTTACCAAATGGTTATATAATTTGGGAGGAATTAGAAAATTATATTAAAAATAAAGAAAAGAAATTAAGTTATCAGCATGTTTTAACTCCTCCTTTAGGGAATGTATTATTATATAAAACATCAGGACATTGGGATCACTATAAAGAAAATATGTTTCCTAAAATGGAAGTTGATAATGAAGAGTTTGTTCTTCGTCCAATGAATTGTCCTCATCATATGATGATTTATGCTAATTCTATTCATTCTTATAAAGATTTACCAATACGTATTGGAGAAATTGCTCGTGATTGTCGTTATGAAACTAGTGGTTCTTTAAAGGGAATAGAGCGTGCTCGAACTTTTTGTCAAAATGATGCTCATCTTTTTGTAACTAAAGAGCAAATTGAAAGTGAATTTAAAAGTGTTGTTAATTTAATTTTGGAAACTTATAAAGATTTAAATATTACTGATTATCGTTTTGAGTTATCTTTACGTGACCCTTTAGATAAGGTTAAATATCATGATGATGATCAGATGTGGAATGATGCTGAGAATACTTTAAAACATGTATTAGATTCTATAGGCATTGCTTATACTTCCAAAATTGGTGAAGCTGCCTTTTATGGTCCAAAATTAGATGTTCAAGTAAAACCTGCTGTAGGTAATGAATATACTTTATCTACATGTCAATTGGATTTTTGCTTGCCAGCGAAATTTAATTTAACTTATATTGATGAAGATGGTTCTAAAAAAACGCCAGTAGTTTTACATCGAGCTATTTTTGGCTCTTTAGATCGCTTTATAGCTTATTATTTAGAAGAGACTAAGGGAGCCTTACCATTATGGTTATCACCTGTTCAAGTAAATATTATTCCCGTTAATAATACTTATCATTTAACATATGCCCAAAAAATTTATGAACACTTACAAAACTTAAATTTTAGAGTTCAATTAGATCAAAGAGATGAAAAACTAAGTTATAAAATGCGTGAAAGTCAAACAAAAAAGATTCCCTATACTCTAATACTTGGTCAAAAAGAAACAGATGATCAAACTATTAGTTTTCGTAAATATGGTGAACAATCAACTACGACTGTTACTTTAGAAGATTTTATTAACTTATTAGAAGATGTTAAAAAAAATTATAAAAGATAGTTCAATACTATCTTTTTTCTAAATTTTTGATTATAATTATATAGGTGAAATCAAATAATGAGTAAAGAAATAGAAGAAATTTTAAATAAAATAATATCTGCTGGCTTTAAAGCCTATATAGTAGGAGGTTATGTTAGAGATTTCTTATTAGATAAAAATGACACTATCGATATTGATATCGCTACTTCAGCTTTACCAAAAGACTTAAAAAATATTTTTAGTGATGATGATATTAAAATTAGTTCTTATGGTTCAATTAAGTTAAATTATGGTAAATACAATTTTGATATTACGACATTTAGAAAAGATATTGAATATAATCAAGGACAATTAATAAAACTTGAATATACCAATAACTTAGATGAAGATATAAAAAGAAGAGATTTTACAATTAATTCTTTATATATGGACATTAATGGTAATATAATTGATAAGTTAAATGCTCAAAAAGATATAACTAATAAAATGATTAGAGTAGTTGGATCAGTTGAAGAAAAATTTAGAGAAGATCCTACAAGAATATTACGAGCTTTAAGATTTATGGTTACTCTAGATTTTAAAATAGATAATCAAATTTTAGAATATATTTTATTAAATAAGAAAAACATAAGTTTTAGTCCTAACATTTTAAAAGAAGAACTTAATAGAATGTTAATTTCTCCTAATGTTATTAAATATTTTACTTATTTTAAAAATATTCAATTATTAGATATTCTTAAAATAGATTATAACAACTTAAAATATGTTGAAGATGTAAGTGGGATGTATGCTCAGTTAAATATAGGGATTGATTTACCATTTACTAAGGAAGAAAAAGCTCATATTAAAGCTATTCAAAATATCATGCATTATGGCAAAATTGATTATGGGATTTTATTTAAATATGATTTATATTTATGTTTAGTAGCAGGAATATTATTAGATATAGATAAAAAAGACATTAATGAGTTATATTTAAGTATGCCTATTAAAAGTATTAAAGAATTACAAATTAACGGTGATGAAATTCAAGAGCTTTTAGAAATTGGTCCTTCAAAAACAATAAAGAATATTATTAATAATTTAGTATTTCTAATTTTAAATAAAAAAATAAAAAATGATAATATTACTTTAAGAGAATATATAACTAATAATAGAAAGCAGTGGTTAAATGAATTATGATTTGCTTTTATTATCAAAACAATATGTTATTTCTAGTATCTTTATTAAAGAGTCTTTAAAATATAATTTAACTCTAAATGACTTTCTTTTATTACTTTATTTTTTAAATAGTGATGATAAAGTATTTGATTTAGATAAAATAAATTCGTTAATAGGCGTTGATAAAAATAATATTTTAGAGTCTTTTAATAATTTGAGTACAAAAAAATTAATTAATATTGAAGTAGCTAAAGATAATTTAGGGCATATAAATGAGCATGTATCATTAAATGGTTTTTTGACTAATTTAGATATTGATATAAAAGCATCTCAAAAAGAATTAGAAAAAGAAAATATTTTTGATGTTTTTGAGCGGGAATTTAATCGAAAATTAACGCCTATGGAATATGAAATTATTAATGCTTGGTTAGATAATAATATCTTAGAAGAATTAATTTTAGGGGCTTTAAAAGAGGCAATATATAATGGGGTAAAATCATTTAGATATATAGATAAAATAATATATGAATGGACTAAAAAAGGATTTAAAACTATGGAAGATGTTAAAAATCATATAAATAATAGTTATAAAAAAGAAGCCAAAAAAGAGCCTGAATTATTTGATTATGATTGGTTAGATGGAAATGATTAAAGATATTTTAAATAAACTTGATAAAATGATTCCTAATCCTAAATGTGAATTAGAATACAATTATGATTATGAGTTATTAATCGCTACTGTATTAAGTGCTCAATGTACTGATGCTAGGGTAAATATGGTAACTAAAAAATTATTTGCTAAATACGATATTTATTCTCTTGCTAAGGCAGATATAAAAGATATTGAAAATATAATTAGACCATGTGGAACATATACTAAGAAAGTTCAATATATTTATACAATAGCTAATAAGTTAGTAAATGATTTTGAAGGACATGTACCAAATGATCGAAATTATTTAGAAACTCTTCCTGGAGTGGGGCGTAAGACCTGTAATGTAGTTTTATCAAATCTTTATGATTTACCAGCTATTGCAGTTGATACACATGTTCAAAGAGTATCAAAAAGGCTTGGATTAGCATTTAAAAATGACGATGTTTTTAAAATCGAGAATAAACTAATGAAAAAAATTCCTAAAGATAAATGGAGTAGGACTCATCATCAATTAGTTTTGTTTGGTCGTTATATTTGTAAAAGTAAAAAACCTAATTGTATAGAATGCTTATTAAAAGATAACTGTCGTTATTATAAAAAATTAATAAAAGAAAGTAATAAAAAAGCTTAAGTTCAGTTTAGACTTAAGCTTTTTTGATTATGAACAACTTTCTTTAACGCTAACATTTCTTCTAGTAGTATAAGTTGTTCCTTCATAATTAATTTTATAAGTAATTGTAAATTCACCCTCAGCATCTAAAGGAATAGATGCCCCAGAACTGTAACTATACGTAATATCAGAAGATGGAATTTTTTTACCATTAATAGTTACGGTATCATTTTCAGCAGTAAAGGTAGTACCTGGACTAATTTGTATACATGCATCACCCTCAGCAGATATTACCAATTCTTCATCATCATCTTCATCATCGGTATTATTGCTAGTTCCAGGAGTTCCGTTTACATTAATTGTAATACCACTACTCATATTTGATTTATAATTGCTATATGTTGATTTAATAACAAACGAATAACTTGTTTGACCAGTCATAGTATATGTAAATGTACTATCTTCTGTAAATCCTACATCAGTTAAATTACCGCTAGAATCTTTTAAGTAAACCTCATAACCAACATTACCTAATAAGTTACTGTTATATCCCTTAAAGTAAGATAAGTATCTTTGATAATAATCTCCATATGCTTTTTTATAATATTCTTCAAGATAAGAACTATTTAAAGCATTTGGTGTACTAATAGGACTCCAAGTTAAGGTAATTGTGTTTCCTGATACAGAAGCATTACCATCTGTTGGATCTTTTAAAGCAGTAAATCTTGAAGAAGTTTCAGTAGGAGCATCATCTTTTTTAAAGTATTCTGTAGAAATTAAACTAGATGGAGTATAGCTACTTGGTTTTTGAGCTGGATTAGTTCCTAATTCAACTTCTGATTGAACTAAGCTATCTGGCATTGAGAATTTTGAATTTTCCTTAAATATTCTATTTGCTATTGGAACTGATATTTTAATTCTTTCATTAGCACCTTCAATAGCAGTTGTATAGTATTTACTTGATAATTCTTTATATCCATACCATAAAGCAATAGAATAATCAGGAGAATATACTGCTACCCAGTTATCGTTACTAGCAGAATCAGGAATGCCATATTTTTCTCTGGCATCAGCATCAATGGTTGAAGTACCAGTTTTAGCAGCTATATCAGTACCACTAACACTCATTCTACCAGCAGCACCATTAGCTCCGGCATAAGTTAACATATAATTCATCATATAAGCGGTTTCTTCACTCATTGCTTTTACTTTTTCTACTTTAGTTTCATATGTACTATCATCTTGACGATAAACGACTTTAGTAAATGAATAAGGTTCGATGTAATAGCCACCTCTGGCAAATGCCCCATAAGCAGCTGACATTGATACAGGACTCATTCCATTAAATCCACCAATAGCTGCTGATTCGTATAACTCATTACCATAATCAATCCCCAGTTTATGAACAAAATCAGATATTTTATCTTTGTCTACTTGTTGGAAAGCCTGAACAGCTGGAATATTTCTAGAACGGAATAAGGCTTCTTTCATCGTCATCATACCCATGTATGAACCATCAGAGTTTTTAAGTGGTGTTCCGTCTGTATAAGTCATTGGTTCATCAAAGAATATTGAACCAGTATTTCCATTATTATATTCTAAATATGGACCATATGCAAAGAATGGTTTGGCTGTAGATCCAGGATGGCGATTAATCATAGTTGCATAATTATATTGTCTTTCACCAACACGATTTCGTCCTGCTCCTACAGCTGTAATAGAACCATCTTTAACAGAGGTTACAGCAATACCTGCTTGAACAACATCATTTTTCCATTTATAGTATTCTCCAGCATAAAGATTATTAATAACATCTTGAGCATCACGTTCCATTGTAGAATAAATTAACATAGGTGTATTATATGGATCATTTCCTGTTTTTTCTTTTACTTCTTCTACAACCGTATCAATAAATCCTTGGTAAGGATTAGCAGATTCTCCAGTTTGAACAGCTAACATTGATTCAACGCTGATATCATTTACAGCATCGGCTTCTTCTTGAGTAATATAACCATGTCTTACCATTAGACTTAAAACTGTACTACGACGTTTGGCTGCTTCATCTGGATTATTTAAAGGATTATAAGTTGAAGGAGCTTGGAACATTCCGGCAATTAGTGAAGCTTCGGCTAAATTTAGATCTCTTACTGATTTACCAAAATATAATTGACAAGCCTGTTCAACTCCATAAGTATTAGATCCTAACCATGGAGCATTAACATAGAATTCAATAATTTCTTCTTTAGTATAATTTTTCTCAACTTTGAATACAGACATATAAATATCAGTAAATTTACGAATAATTCCTTTAATACCAGAACTTTCTGTTGAAGTAAAGGTATTTTTAACAACTTGCATGGTAAAAGTTGAGGCACCACCAGCTGCTGAATTTCCAGTTAGTTGACCAAAAGATGCTTTTAAAAATCTAGCTAAATCAAATCCATTATGTTGAAAAAATCTAGAATCTTCTGTAGCAACAATTGCATCAACTAAAACTTGAGGTAATTCATCATATGTAACTAATTCTCTTTTTTCACTACCAATTTTTCCAATTTCATTACCATCAACATCATATATTATAGTTGCTTCTTTATTATATAATTCATCTTCATCAAATTTTGGTGCTGTAATTACAATATATAGCATAAAGATTAAAAATAAAGATAATAAAATAATAGCTGCAGAAGTTAAAAATATTAAAATAACATGACGTTTTTTCTTTTTCTTTTTAATTTTCTTTGGCGTAATATTTTTACTATCTATTTTTTGAAAATCTTCTTTTTTAGGTTTAACAACAGCTTTTTTGCCTGACTTAGAATTATTAGCTTTTATCTTTTTACTTACTTTAGCTATTTTAGCACTAGATGAACTCTTAGTACTTTTATTTGTATTCTTTTTCTTTTCCATAATTTTCACCTTCTAATGAGTATATTTTATCAACAATTTTTAAATAATCCAATTCAGGATTAATTCCGAATTTAATTTCATAGCCATTTTCTTTAATATATTCATAGGGAATAGATTTGCGAGTGTTTTTATTTATAAAATCTATTAGTATTTCTCCTGGAAGTAAATAAACTATATCATTAATCATAATAATTATAAATACAATCCCTTTGTGTTTTAAAATCTTTTTTATATGTTCAATTTGATGTTTATGAATATTACTTAAGGGAAACAATGTTTTATTTTTGGTTACCTTAGCTTCAAAATCTATATATTTTCCTTTATATATACCATTATAATCTAAAGTAGATTGTTCTTTGAAGTATCCTTTATTAATTATTTTATGATTATTCTGATAAATAACATTAACAACTCCAATTGGAGTTGGTTTTTTATAAATAACGGCTATGTCTTTATTAACATAATATTCATTTGAGTGATTTATCATGCTTTCTAAATCCATACCTCGATTTTTATAAAGTAATTTATTATTATTGTATGTTCTAAGGCTGTTTTTATATATCACTAAAATCACCAAAGTAATTATACTATAAATCTCTTTATTTTGCATTATATAAAGTGCTCATTTTTCTTAATTTACATTTTTATGACTACTTTTGTCGAATTTATTTTTTTAAAATAAGGAATAATATATAATATTGGCAGGTGATAAAATGAGAATTGATTATTTAATTAATAAAGCATTAGAAGATTTAACTTTAGCTAGCATTTGTTTTAGCAATCAAAATATTAAATTAAGCAATAATAAAAAAGAAGATAAAAAATAGAATAAAAAAGCTTGCAAGTTATTTGGAAGTTTTTTTATAAAATAATAATTTAATAATTAGAAGAAGATGTAGACTACAGTTGACAAAAATTTAGTTAATACTTATAATTAATTGTGATAAGAAGGGTGATTTAGCATGTATAATGAGAAGATATATCTAACTCCACAAGAAATTCTAGATAAAGAATTTAAAATTGATGCTAGAGGATATAGGCCTCAAGAGGTAGATAAGTTTTTAGATATGGTTATTCATGATTATACAGAATTTATTGCTATTATAAAAAAACAAGAACGTGAAATTCATAATTTAAATAATGATAATCGAGATTTAAAATCTGAAATTCGCCGTTTAAAAAGCAATATTGAAGCAGCAGAGGATAGTTCCTCTGGCTATAAAAACGTAAATAATGTAGATTTACTACGTCGGCTAAGTCAACTGGAAAAAGTGGTTTTTGGAAAAAATGATTAGATTCTGGGTAAATGCTGCATAATTTTTTATGTAGAGGAAAGTCCATGCTCGCACAGTCTGAAATGATTGTAGTGTTTGTGCTAAGGGAAAAAATAACCTTAGGTAGTCTATTTAAGACTAACGGCTCTGAAAATTTCCTTTTAAAATAGGAAATAAGTAAGTATAAAAGTGCCAAAGTGACGAAGAACTTGGAAACGAGGGAAGTGGAACGTGGTAAACCCCGCAAGCGAGAAACCCAAATTATGGTAGGGGAGCTTTTACTGAGGAATAAAAACTTAAGTAAAGGACTTATATTTAATATAAGTAGATAAATATTTACCGCTTGAGAAATCAAGTACAGAACATGGCTTATAAGAATCTATTTATTTTTAGTAAGGAGTGAAATTCTTGAATGAGATTGGACAAGCTTTAAAAGAAGCTAGAGATTCATCAGGAGTAAGTATAGAAGAGGCAAGCAAAGATTTAGATATAAATGAGCTTTCTTTAAAAAATATTGAAGAAGGTAATATTGGTTGCTTTAAAGATGTTTATGAATTAAAAAATTATCTTAAAAGTTATGCTAAATATTTAGGCTTAGATGAAAATAGAATAATTGATGAATTTAATGAGTATATGTTTGAATATACATCTAAAATACCTTTACAAGAAATTGAAAAAAGATTACAAGAAGATTCCAAAGAAAAAAAGGCACTTGAAAAAATTACATCACCGTATACTCATCCAGCACCTAAGACTAAAAAAATATATTATATTTTAGTTTATTTACTAATAATTTTATTAATTATAGTAGCAGTTATCTGGGCTATTAATCAAATAACAATGTAAGAGGAGTTAAGTATGAATTTACCAAATAAAATTACCATAACTAGAATTATATTATCTGTATGTATGTTAATACTACTAATATTTCCTTGGTATCAAGTAGGTATTGAATTTCCTAGATATACTATTTCAGGAACGATTGTTGTTGACTTAAAATATATTATTGGGGGAGTGTTTTTTGTAATAGCTGCTGTAACAGATTTTATTGATGGACATATTGCTCGTAAATATAATTTAGTTACGGATTTTGGTAAAGTAATGGATGCTATTGCTGATAAAATTTTAGTTAATGGTTTATTAATAATTTTGGCTTGTAATGGTTTTATTTCAGTAGTTGTACCAGTTGTAATTATTACTCGTGATATATTTGTTGATTCTATAAAAATGGTTGCTGGTAATAAAAAGGGAGCTGTAGGAGCATCATTAGCAGGTAAGGCTAAAACTGTTTGTATGCTTGTAGGATTAAGTTTAGTAATGTTTTATAACTTACCATTTGAATTATGGAATATAAGAGTTGCAGATATTTTAATTCTAGCAGCAACAGTTCTTTCAGTAATTAGTGGATGTCAATATTATATTAATAATAAGGAATTGTTAAAACATAAGTAAAATTTGCATCATTTAGATGCAAGTTTTTTTAATTATAATAAATAAATTATTTTTTAAAATTTACTTGATAAAAAAATATAACTTTAGGATATTATTTTTAAATTTTAAATAGTTTTTTTGTATTAAAAATACAGTTTTTATTTTTTGTGTTCCAAAACTAGATATGATAATTTTAAAAGGGGTGAGTTAAATTTAAATAGCCAAAAGCAAACAAATGTTTTAAAAATGATTGACAAAAATATTTTAGTGTAATAAAATTGATTTATCGATGAATAAAGGCAAGGAGATTAAAGATGAAAATTACAAAAGATGTAAAAGACAAAGACAAAGCTTTAGAACAAGTTTTAGCTGATATAGAAAAACAATTTGGTAAGGGAGCAATAATGAAATTAGGTGGGGATGAGCATTTAGAAATTGATGTAACACCTAGTGGTTCGTTAACTCTTGATATAGCATTAGGAGTTGGAGGATTTCCTAAGGGTAGAATAATTGAAATTTATGGTCCGGAGTCCTCAGGTAAAACAACTTTTGCTTTACAAGCTATTGCACAAGCTCAAAAAGAAGGAGGAAGAGCAGCATTTATCGATGCTGAACATGCTTTAGATCCAGTATATGCTAAAGCATTGGGCGTTAATATTAATGAACTTTTGTTATCCCAGCCAGATACTGGTGAGCAAGCATTAGAAATATGTGAGGCCTTAGTTAGAAGTCAAGCCGTTAACATTGTCGTTATAGATTCAGTAGCAGCTTTGGTTCCTCAAGCTGAAATAGATGGGGAAATGGGAGATTCACACGTTGGTCTTCAAGCTAGATTAATGTCTCAAGCTTTAAGAAAATTATCTGGGATTATAAATAAGACAAATACTACAGCAATTTTTATTAATCAATTAAGAGAAAAGGTAGGAGTTTTATTTGGTAATCCTGAGACAACTCCTGGCGGAAGAGCTCTAAAGTTTTACTCAACAATTCGTTTAGATATTAGAAGAGCGGAACAAATTAAACAAGGGGATAAAGTAATTGGTAATAAAACTAATGTAAAAGTAGTAAAAAATAAAGTAGCGCCACCATTTAAATCTGCTAGTGTGGATATTATGTATGGTGAGGGTGTTTCTCACGAAGGAGAAATTGTTGATTTGGCGAGTGCTGTTGATATAATTGAAAAAAGTGGAGCATGGTTTTCTTATAACGGAGCAAAAATTGGTCAGGGAAGAGAAAATGTTAAAAATTACTTAAAAGAAAATCCTGATATATGTGATGAAATAGAAAATAAAATTCGTGAACATTATGGAATTAATAAAGGAAAAAAAGCAAAAACAGCTAAATCTAATAAGGATGAAAAATAATTAACTAAGTTATTTTTAAACTAACTTAGTTTTTTTATAAAAAATTTTAAACTTGATAAAAGCCTAAAATGTCTTTATAATCTCAAATTTATCAGTTTTAGAAATGCAAAATCTCTCAAACCCTTGTAAA
>CAMMOI010000017.1 GCA_946498375.1 uncultured Mycoplasmatota bacterium
TCCCTAATTAATATTTTTTACGACTTTTTGGTCTCACATCATTGACAACTACACAGTTTATTATTAAGCTTTTTATTTTTAATAATTTAAGTAAGTTAATTAATGTGTTAACAATTGTTTCTTACTTTTAAGTACAAAAATCCATATTCACATAGTTATAAACAATATTTGCTTTTTTGATTATTAAATAAACTAAGATTTTAACTTATTTAAAAAAGTTATAAACATTTTTTTGTTAAAATGTTTATAACTTTTAATAATCTGTTAACAAAATTTATCAAAAAATTGTGGATAATGTTAATATCTTTATTTTTTTACTTATAATTTAAAAAAAATGTTTTTATTCATGTTAATAAGTTGTTTATTGTCGTTTTTTGCTTTCAATTTTTTAATAGTTGAGCTAAAATATAGTTGTTATTAACTATTCTGTGGGGTGATATTAAATGAATACTGATAAACTTTGGGATCAATTTCTTGATATAATTTACAAAAAAACTAATCCTGTGTCATTTAATACTTGGTTTAATAACATTAGTTTAAAATCAATCAATGATAATAAAATAGTTATTGTTGTCCCTATGGATATCCACAAAAAAGTTTTGGGAGATAATTATTACTCTTTAATCGAAGAAGCATTTATGAGCCTTACAGGAATTACTTATGATATAGAATTTATTTTAGAACATGATTTAAAAGATGAAATAACTGATATAGCTAATTTAAATAAAAATAAGGAAGAACGTTGGGAGTCAAACTTAATACCATCTTATACATTTGATAATTTTGTAGTAGGGGATACAAATAGATTTGCCAAAACTGCAGCTATTGCAGTAACAGAACAACCCGGTAAAATATATAATCCTCTATTTATATATGGAAAAAGTGGGCTAGGTAAAACACATTTAATGCATGCTATTGGTAATCAAATAATGCAAACAACTAACAAAAAAGTTCTTTATACTACTAGTGATATGTTTATGAACGATTTTACGGGAATCGCAAAAACTACTAATGAAGAAAATAATTTAGAATATGCTAATAAATTTAAAGATAAATATCGAAACGTTGATGTACTAATTATTGATGACATTCAATATTTAGTTGGGGCAGAAAAAACACAACAAGAATTTTTTCATACATTTAATGCACTTCATCAAGCAAATAAGCAGATTATCATTAGTTCTGATAGATCTCCGGATGATTTAAAAAAATTAGAAGAACGTCTTCGATCAAGATTTACTTGGGGATTGCCTGTTGATATTTATCCACCTGATTTTGACTTAAGGTGTAGAATTTTAAAAAATAAAATAAAAAATTTAGACATTGCCAATTTAATTGATGAAGATGTCATAGAATATATTGCAAACGCTTGTGATAATGATGTAAGGTATTTAGAAGGGGCAATAACGAGGCTATGTGCTTATGCTGCAATGACTGTACCCCAAAGAATTAATATGGAATTTGCAAATGAAGCATTAAAAGATTATATTACCAAAAATATATATAGATCTGGTGATATTCCTAGTATTCAAAATGCCGTTTGTGAATACTATAAAATTTCAGTTGAAGAAATGAAATCAAAAAAAAGAAGCAACAAAATAGCTTATCCGCGACAGGTGGCTATGTACTTATCGCGTACAATGACCGATGAATCTTTCCCAAGAATTGGTTTAGAATTTGGAGGAAGAGATCATTCAACAGTAATACATGCTTGTGATAAGATTGAAAAAGATTTAAAAACATCTATGGGATTAAAAGAGGCTATTAAAGAGATTAAAAATAAAATTAATTGTTAACAAATATGAATTTATAAACATATTGTTAACAGCTAGAATTGTAGAAATATAATAAAAAAAATAGTTATTCACATTATTAACGTTATTATTAATATTAATTAATAAAAGAAAGAAGGAAAATTATGAAATTTACAATTAAAAAAAATATATTATTAGAAAATTTGACACATGTTATTAAAGCTATATCTATTAAAAATATAATTCCTATATTAAATGGAATAAAATTTGAATTAACTGAAGAAGGTTTATCTTTAACTGCAAGTGATTCAGAATTAACAATTAAAGCTTTTATAGATGCAAAAGAAATAACTAATATTGAAAGTACAGGAATTATTATTATCCAAAGTAAATTTATTACAGAAATTGTAAGAAAAATGCCTTCAGATATTATTAATTTTGAGGTAATTGATGGATTAAAAATAAAAATTTATACAGAAAGTAATCAATATAATTTAAATTGTCTAGATCCTAAGGAATATCCTAATTTAAAATTAGAAGAAAGTAAAACGCCTTTAACTATTAGAAGTGACTTGTTTAAAACAATAATAAATCAAACGGTTTTTGCTATTTCAACTCAAGAATTAAGGCCCATACTTACCGGAGTAAACTTGAAATTAGTAGGAAATACTTTAGAGTGTGTAGCTACTGATTCTTATAGACTGTCAAAGAAAAATATTGTTTTAGATACTCCTGTAAAAGAAGAAATAAATATTGTAATTCCTGGTAAGAATTTAATCGAATTTGATAAAATTTTAAGTGAAGATGCGGATTTAGAATTACATATGTTTAATACTAAAATTTTATTTAAGTATAAAAATATACTATTTCAAAGTAATTTATTAAACGGAACCTATCCTAATACTGCAAATTTAATTCCTACTGAATTTGAAATTATTGCTAAAACCAACTTATCAAATTATTTTGCAGCTATTGACAGAGCATCTTTGCTTACTGCAGGAAAAGATAAAAATATTGTTAAAATGAAAATAGAAAATGGGCAAATGATAATTAATTCTTATGCCTCTGAAATCGGAAAAGTAGAAGAAAGAGTTAATATTGAAACAGATCAAGCAGCTAAATTAGATATTTCTTTTAGTGCAAAATACATGCTTGAAGCTTTGAAGACATTAAAAGATGAAGAAATTTTAATTTTACTAAATACTGATGTAAAGCCTATTGTAATAAAATCAGTAAAAGATGAATCATTAATTCATTTAATTTTACCAATAAAGACTTATTAAAATAGTATTTTGTTTACTATTTTTTTCTTTTTTCAAATATCTACATTTTTTTTAAATGTTTTATGATATAAAAAAATCATCTTTTATCAAGGGGGGGTGAAAAATGATGGAAGATTATGAAATAAATGAGAAAACTTTAGCTATTATTCCTTATAAAGATAAAAGCAAAGTTTATGAAGATAATAGTGTTTTTATTATTGATTCTGATGTTTCTTCAATAATGGAAAATAGTTGTGAATATTTTGGTAGCACTTTAAAGGGGCGTCAAAAAGGAACAACAAGCTTAATTGGAATAACACATAAAACACCGATAATAGTAGAAGAAAGTAGAGAAATAATATTTTTTCCAACTTCATCACCAAGGTTAAAAACATGTGCATGGATTTCACTTAATAATTTAGAGACCTACGAAGAGCAAGACAATAAAATTAAATTGAAATTTAATAACAATGAAACTATTTATTTGGATATTTCATATGGAATAATTGATAATCAAGTGTTGCGTGCAACTCGTTTAGAATCTACGCTTAGAAAACGTAAGAAAAATTAACAAATTCATTTAAATACGTTTAAAACTATGATATAATTGTAATAGGTATAGGAGTATTAGATACCTATTATTTTTAATATATGGACGTAAAAGAGGCTTAAAATGCAGATTAGAGATTTAAAATTGGTTAATTTTAGAAATTATGAACGATTAGAACTAGAATTTAATTCTTATTTGAATTTTATTATAGGTCAAAATGGAATGGGGAAGACTAATTTAGTTGAATCAATTTACATTTTATCTCTTACAAAATCATTTAGAACTACTAATGATTTTACATTAATTAAACATAATGCTTTAAAAACTAAAATTGAAGCAAGAATCGAAAACATAGTTTTAGATAAGTATTCTATAACTATATCAAAGGAAGGAAAAAATGTTAAAATTAATGAAAAAAAGGTCTCACGCTTAAGCGATTATATATCAAAAATAAGTGTTATACTATTTAGTCCAAGTGATTTAAGAATTATAAAAGATACTCCAAGTATTAGAAGAAAAATGCTAAATATTGAAATTTCACAATTAAATAATTCATATTTAAAAAAATTGCAAGAGTATAACCAATTAGTAAAACAAAGAAATTCTTATTTAAAAACAATGTATATAAACGCAAATGCGTCTAATGAATATTTAGATATTTTAACTTCTAAAATAATAGATACTGGTTTATTTTTGTCAAATGCAAGAAAAAAGTTTGTTAGTCTATTAAATCAAAATATTAGTGATATATTCTTGAATATTACTAATGATATCGGTTTAAATATTATCTATAATTCTGATTATAATGATATGACTAAAGAAGGTTTATTTGAACTTTATAAAAAGAGTGAAGAGCGAGATATTATGCTAGGAAAGACAACTATTGGTATTCATCATGATGATATTATTTTTAGTCTAAATGGAGAATCTTTAAAAGATTATGGCTCAGAGGGGCAACAAAAAAACGCTATAATTGCTATGAAGTTAGCTGAAATTAATATTTTTTATCAATTAAAAAAAACTTATCCAATATTAATATTAGATGATTTGTTTAGTGAACTTGATAAAGAAAAGATTGAGAATATAATAGGTTTATTAAACCATAATATTCAAACATTTATTACAACAACTGACTTAGATAAGATAAATTTAGATTTATTAGAAGATTATAAAATATTTAAAGTGAGTAACGAGGAAGTTGAGGAGGTTAATTATGAATAATGGATATAATGATGATAACATTCAGGTATTAGAAGGATTGGAAGCCGTAAGAAAAAGACCAGGAATGTATATCGGAACTACTAGTGTAGTAGGATTACATCATTTGGTTTGGGAAATTGTTGATAATTCGGTTGATGAGGCTTTAGCAGGGTATTGTGATGATATAGAAGTAATAGTCGGCAAAGGAAATACTATAACTGTTAAAGATGACGGTAGAGGAATGCCAACTGGAATTAATAATAAAACTGGTTTATCTACTATTGAGACAATTTTTACAGTATTACATGCTGGTGGAAAGTTTGGCGGTGGGGGTTATAAAGTTAGTGGCGGATTACATGGCGTTGGAGCTAGTGTTGTTAATGCTTTATCTAGTTGGTTAGAAGTATATGTTTATCGTGATGGTGAGGTACATTATCAAAAATTTGAAAACGGTGGTCATCCTGTTGATAGTTTAAAAGTTATAGACAAGTGTTCAAAAGACAGAACAGGGACAACAGTAATTTTTAAACCAGATCCTGAAATTTTTAAGGAGACAACTATTTTTAATTATGATACTCTTGCTACTCGTTTACAACAAATTGCTTTTTTAAACAAGGGATTGCAAATAAAATTAATTGATGAAAGAGAAGAAGATAAGAATTCAACGTTTTTATATAACGGTGGTATTATTGAATACGTTGCAATGCTTAATAAGAATAAAAAGCCTATTCATGATGATATTGTGTATGTTGAAGGAAAAGAAAATGATGTAATTATAGAAGTTGCAATGCAATATAATGACTCTTATAATTCATCAATATTTTCTTTTGTTAATAATATTAATACTGGTGATGGTGGAACTCATGAGGACGGTGTTAAAAGAGCTTTAACTAGAATAATTAATAATTATGCCAAAAAAAATAAAATATTAAAGGATAATGATGATCAATTAACTGGTGATGATGTTCGTGAAGGTTTGACGATGATTGTTTCTTGTAAACATCCTGATCCACAATTTGAAGGACAAACAAAAGGTAAATTAGGTAGTGCAGAAGTAAAAAAAATTGCCGATGATGTATTTAGTAATGGTTTTGAAAGATTTTTATTAGAAAATCCGGAAGAAGCAAAAATTATTATTGAAAAAGCAACTATTGCTTCTAGAGCGCGAAAAGCAGCAAAAAAGGCAAGAGAATTAACTAGAAGAAAAACTGCATTAGATACTTTTAATACTATTGGCAAATTATCTGATTGTACAAGTAAAGATGCAACAATATCGGAAATATTTTTAGTAGAAGGAGATTCAGCAGGAGGTTCTGCAAAAGATGCAAGAATGCCAAAAACTCAAGCAATTTTGCCTTTAAGAGGAAAAATATTAAATGTCGAAAAAGCTCGTTTGGATAGAGCTTTAAGCAATGAAGAAATTAGAACAATAATTACAGCTTTTGGAACAGGAATAGGTCAGGAATTTGATCTTTCGAAGCTAAGATATCATAAAATAATAATAATGACCGATGCTGATGTTGATGGTGACCATATTAGAATATTATTATTAACATTATTTTATCGTTTCTTTAGACCTATTGTTGAAGCTGGTCATGTGTATGCAGCCCAGCCCCCACTTTATAAAATTGTATATGGTAAGAAAATTAAGTACGTTTTAACTGATGAGGAATTAACAGAATTTAGAGCAACACTACCTCCTAATGCCAAAATAACAGTTAATCGTTTTAAAGGTTTGGGAGAAATGGATGCTATTGATTTAAGAGAAACCACAATGAATATAGAAAATCGTGTGTTGAAAAGAATTACAGTCGATGATGCAATGGCAGCTGATCAGGTGTTTACCGACTTAATGGGGGAAAATGTACTTCCTCGTAAGACGTATATTGAAGAAAATGCAGAATTTGCCGCAGATTTAGATATATAGGAGGTTTATTATGGATAAAATTATAGAAAATAATATAGTTGATGAAGTTAAAGACTCATTCTTAAGATATTCTATGAGCGTTATCATTGCTAGAGCTTTACCTGATTTGCGAGATGGATTAAAACCAGTACATAGACGAATCATATATTCAATGTATGAATCTGGGTATACTCCTGATAAACCTCACCGTAAAAGTGCAAGAATAGTTGGGGATGTTATGGGAAAATATCATCCACATGGGGACTCATCAATATATGAAGCGATGGTTCGTATGGCTCAACCATTTAGTTTCAGACACATGTTAATTGATGGTCATGGTAATTTTGGTAATATGGATGGTGATGGTGCTGCTGCTTATAGATATACAGAAGCAAGATTATCTAGATTATCTTTAGAAATGGTTAGAGATATCAATAAAAATACAGTTGATTTTGTTAATAACTTTGATGAAACCGAAAAAGAACCAGAAATATTGCCTAGTAGATTTCCTAACATTTTAGTTAATGGAACTATGGGAATTGCAGTAGGTATGGCCACTAATATTCCGCCTCATAATTTGGGTGAAGTTATTGATGGCTGTGTTGCTTATATTGATAATCCTGATATTGATACAGATGGATTAATGCAATTCATTTTAGGGCCTGATTTTCCAACTGGAGCTACTATCTTAGGTAATAGTGGTATAAAAAAAGCTTATGAAACTGGACGAGGATCAATTACTATTAGAGGTAGAGTAGAAATTGATGAATCTGGAGGAAAAACAAGAATTATAGTTACAGAATTACCTTATCAGGTTAACAAAGCTGAATTTCAAACAAGAATTGGTCAATTAGTACGTGATAAAATTATAGATGGTATTACCGATTTACATGAAGAATCAAATTTAGAAAATCCGGTACGAATTGTTATTTATCTTCGTAAAGATGCTAATGCGAATGTAGTATTAAATAATCTTTATAAGCATACACAGCTACAAACTAATTATGGTATAAATTTATTAATGCTTGATCAAAATAGACCAAAAGTATTACCCTTGAAAGATATAATATCTAAATATATTGATCACCAAAAGGTAATTATAATTCGTCGTACAAAATTTGATTTAGAAAAAGCAGAAGCAAGGGTACATATTTTAGAAGGATTAAAAATAGCTTTAGATAATTTAGATGAAGTAATTAAAATTATTCGTAATTCAAAAACTGATAATGAAGCTAAAGAACAATTAATTTTGAGATTTAGATTGGATGAAGCCCAATCTGATGCAATTCTAGAGATGAGATTACGACGTTTAACTGGACTTGAGCGTGAAAAAATTGATAAAGAATTGGCTGATTTATTGAATGATATTGCTGAGTATCGATCAATTTTAGCAAGCGAAGAAAAAGTTCTTTCAATTATAAAAACTGAATTACTTGAAATCAAACAAAAATTCGCTGATAGTAGAAAAACTACAATAGATATGACTGCAATAGAATATATTGAAGATGAATCACTGATTCCAAATGAAAATGTTATATTAACTTTAACAAATAAAGGTTATATTAAAAGATGTGCTGTAGATAACTACAAGACTCAGAATCGAGGAGGAATGGGTGTAAAGGGAATGTCAACAAACGAAGAAGATTTTGTTGAACATTTAATTAATTTGCAAACTCATGACTATGTATTATTTTTCACTAACAAAGGAAAAGTATATAGATTAAAAGGTTATGAAATACCTGAGTTTAATCGTCAATCAAAGGGAATTCCTATTATAAATTTATTACAAATAGAAAAAGGTGAAATGATAACATCTTTGATTAAGATAAATAAAGATGAAAACATAAAATATTTATTCTTTGTAACAAAAAATGGCTTAGTGAAGCGTACTAAGTTAGATGAATTTGATAGTATTAGAAATACAGGAAAAATCTGTATTCATTTAAAAGATAATGATGACTTAATTGCAGTAAAAAAGACAAATGGAGAAGAAAACATTTTACTTTGTTCTAGTTTGGGAAGAATGGTTAAATTTAGTGAAGATGATGTACGTATTATGGGTAGAACAGCTAGTGGAGTTAGAGGTATCAACTTAAATGGAGGAATTTGTATAGGAGCTGAAATTGCTGATAATGATAAAAATGTTTTGATTGTAACAACCAAAGGTTACGGTAAACAAACAGATATTTCTGAATTTAGAACTACAAGTCGTGGCAGTAAAGGAGTTAAAGGATTAAATGTTACTGAAAAAAATGGTAATATAGCAGCTTTCAAATTAGTAGAAGAAGATAAAGATATTATGATAGTGACAAATAGTGGGATTATTATGAGAATGCCTTTAAAGCAAATATCTACGATGGGGCGAGTTACGCAAGGTGTACGATTAATTAATTTAAAAGAAAATCAGTCAGTATCAACTATAAGTTTAATAGATAAGGATGATGAAGCTGATGTTTCACGTGAAACATCAGACAAATAAAAAACTATGTTTCACATGAAACATAGTTTTTTATTTTTAATCCAACTATAAAAAGCAACTTTAAATATCAAACATAAAAAAACAATATAATTTGTAAAAAAAATATTAATTTAGATGAATTATTAAAAAAAATGAGTTAAGCAAAGTATAATTTAAAAGTAGTAATAAGTTTCAAAATAAAATAAATATAAGATATAAATATCAAAGATATTATTTTTTTGTTTCACGTGAAACATTTGTTTTGAAAAAAATTAAATGTTTAAATGTAAAGAAACAATGATTAACTTTTATCTAAAATTTAATTGTGTTTTTTGTTACTCATAATTCGATGTTTCACGTGAAACGTCGAATTAGTTGAAACACAACCAGAAATTTGATATCATCTATGTGTGCAACAAGCATATTGTAATCTGGTCAGGATCGGAAGATAGCAGCCACATCAATCAATACTTGTGTGCACTTTTTGTTTGCAGGTGAATATTATGGAAAAATACATAAATTATTGTTTGAAGCTAGCTTATAAAAACGCTTTAAAAAGTGAATTACCTATTTCTGCTATTATAGTAAGAAATAATAAAATAATAAGTAAAGCTGCAAATAGGAAAAATTTAGACAACAACGTTTTAAAACACGCAGAAATTATTGCAATTCAAAAAGCAAGTAAAAAATTAAAACGCTGGAATTTAAATGATTGTATAATGATAGTTACTTTACGGCCTTGCAAAATGTGTGAATATGTAATACGAGAATCTAGAATAAAAAAAGTATATTATCTACTTGAAAAATTGGAATATAAAAAAACATATAAAAATACAGATTTTATACTTATACAAAATCATGATTTAAAAAAATAAAAATATAAAAATGAATTAAAAAAATTTTTTGCTAATAAAAGATAAATGTATATATAAAATGTGTTATAATATATGAATAAAGGTGGTGATAGTCTGAATTATAAAGTACTATATAGAAAATATAGGCCACAAACATTTGATGATGTTACAGGACAAACTTATGTAATAAAAACATTAAAAAATGCTATTATAAATAATAAAATATCACATGCTTATATTTTTACAGGCCCACGTGGAACTGGTAAAACAAGTGTTGCAAAAATATTTGCTAAAAGTATAAACTGTGAACATCAAGTAAATGGTAATCCTTGTTTGAAATGTACAAGCTGTCAAAATTTCAAAGAAAATCCAGATATAATTGAAATTGATGCTGCTTCTAATAATGGCGTTGATGAAATTAGAATGCTAATAGATAATGTTAAATTATCTCCGAGTAATTCAAAATATAAAGTATATATCATTGATGAGGTTCATATGCTATCACAAAGTGCATTTAATGCATTATTATTAACCTTAGAAGAACCACCATCACACGTAGTATTTATTTTAGCTACTACGGATATTCAAAATGTACCTGTAACAATATTATCAAGAACTCAACGATTTGATTTTACAAGAATAGATATTAATGATATAATAAACAGATTAAAAGAAGTTTGCAAAATTGAAAAAATAAAAATATCAGAAGATGCATTGAAAGAAATTGCTATGTTATCAGATGGTGGCTTACGTGATGCTTTAAGTATTTTAGATCAATTATCTTCCCAAACAACTAACTTAATAGACTTGGAAACAGTACAAAATACTTTTGGAACAATTTCAAATAAAATAATAAAAGAATTAATAGAAAAAATGTTAAGTGATGATGTAAGTTCAGTTTTAGATATTTTGCATAAATTGAAAAATTCGAGTATCGATAGTAAAATTATTATATTAAAATTAATTGAAGAATTAAAAAATTTGGCTATAGAAATAAAATTAGGAAATCAAAAAGAAAATAATTTATCATTTAATACAATAAAACAAATTATATTGGAGTTAAACAATAGCTTTATAAAAAGCATTGGCACAGATCCTTATATAATAATTCAAATAATATTATTAAGCTATATGAAAAATAAGGATGATTCTTTAAAAAAAACGGCATTAAATACAACTTATTTCCCAGGAAATAAGACAACAAATTTAGCTAACGATACTCATGCTCCTGAAATAGAAAATGCTAATAATCAAATATCTATAAAAAGAACAGTAGAATTGAAAAATATTAGAGTTAACAATTGTTTTGTATCTGCAGATAAAAAATATTTAGAAATCGTTAGAAATGTGTGGGATAAATATATTAAACAATTAAAAATTGATAATGATAGCTTATTTTTAAATTTAATTGATACTCAAGTAGTCGCTGCTTCAGAACAGTATTGTATTATACAAACAACATCTATAAGTTCATCAGGATTAATTAATGCTGAACTCGATAAAATTGAAAATCAATTAATTAAACTATATAATTTTAATTATAAAATAATAGCATTAAGCGTGGAAGAGTGGAATGAATCAAAAAAAGAGTTTATAAATCATAAGAAAAATAAAATAACATATAAATATATATCTGAAACTGAGAAATCGTCTGACGATGATAATATTAACTTAGTTACTAATATATTTGATAAATCGAAAATTATTATTGAAGAGGAATAGGTGAAATTATGAATATGCAAGCTTTAATGGCTCAAGCAAAAAAAATGCAAAATGATTTGATGAAAAAAAAAGAGGAAATTAACAAAAAAGAATTTAAGGGAAAATCTGAATTAGTAGAAGTTGTTTTTAATGGCAACAAAGAACTTTTATCTGTTAATATAGAAAAAGATAGTAATTTTAATGCTGAAGATATAGATATCTTGGAGGACATGATTCAAATAGCAGTAAATGATGCTTTAAAACAAATTGATAAAGAAATAGATGATAAGTTAGGCGCTGCTACAGGCCCTTTAAGTGGATTGTTTTAATGATTTATCCAGATAAGTTAAATATTGCTATAGAAAACTTTAAAAAAATTCCAGGAATAGGTGAAAAAAGTGCTGAACGACAAGTTTTAGCAATATTAAAATTAAGTGAAGAAGAAGTGGTGTCTTTTGCAAATAGTATAGTGGATGCTAAATGTCAATTGCATCCATGCATTATATGTGGTCATTTAACAACTAAAGAAATATGTGAAATATGTGATGATGAGAGTAGAAATCATAATTTAATATGTATTTTAGAGGATTTTAAAAGCGTATTTGCTTTTGAAAGATCTGGTAATTATAATGGTACTTATCATGTGTTAAATGGACTAATTTCTCCAATAGATGATATCGGGCCAGAAGATATTAATTTATCTTCACTAGTTAAACGAGTAGATAAATTAGATAATTGTGAATTAATTGTTGCATTAAAATCGAGTGTGGAGGGAGAAGCCACAACAATGTTTATAAATAAAATTTTTGAAAAACGAAATGTTAAAATTTCTAGGTTACCTTATGGAATACCAATGGGAGCAGAGATTGATTATTTAGATCCTATATCATTAGATAAAGCCTTAAAAGATAGAAAAGTTATTTCCCAGAAATAAGTTTTATTTCCTGGGAAATATTTATAATTACGCATATTTTTTTATATAAAACATATATTTATACAGGAGAATACTATGATAAAAAAAATATTAAAAATAATCAGAAGAATATGTACTGCTGTATTTGTTTTATATGGATTTAATGTTATACTATCATCGATAAATATTTTTATTCCAATTAATTTAATAAATGTTAGTGTAGTTAGTTTGCTAGGGTTTCCAGGATATTTTTCGTTAGCATTGATGTTTTTTATTACCAAGTAGAGGAATTTTTATGATAGTGAATGATAAAATAAAAAAATTAGCAGATAAATATCATGAGAATAAATTTTCTCATGCTTTTTTGCTTGTTACAAATAATTTATCTAAATGTAGTAACGATATTAAAGAATTAATAAAAATAATTAGCTGTCCCAATAACTTTGAAGAAAATTGTCAAAAGTGTAATTTATGTTATCAAATAGATAAGAACTTGATTTCTAATATTGTTCAAATAAATCCAGATGGAACAAATATTAAAAAAAATCAGATACAGGAATTAAAACACTTTTTTATGACTAAACCGATACTTATAAAAAATAATATATATATAATTAATTCTGCTGAAAAGTTAAATCCATCTGCTGCCAATACTATGTTAAAATTTATTGAAGAACCTGAAGATAACATAATTGGATTTTTAATAACAACAAATAAGGAAAATGTTCTTGATACTATAAAAAGTAGATGTCAAATTATTAATGTTAATTATTCTAATATTAATAATTTAGAATTATTAAATATATCTGAAAATGAATATTTAACAATTGAAAATTTGGTAATAAAATATTTAGATGGCTTAATTACTAAGTATGAAGATGGCTTTTTTTTAAATCGTATTATATTTACAAGCGACAATAAAAATCGCAAACAAATTATTGATTTTTTTACATATTTATTTTATCTTTTTGATGATTTAATAAATGGAAAAGAAATATTAAAATTCGAATTTTTGAAAAAGATTCCTTATAATAACTTTAAAAAAATTCAAAGAATAATTTTTAATATATTAGAAAGTTTATTTTTTAATACTAATTTGGATCTTGTATTAGATAAATTTGTAATTGAAATGGAGGAATTAATATGATTAATTTATATGGTGTTTGTTTTAAACCTTATGGAAAAGTTTATTATTATTCATTTCAAAAATGTAAATTAAAAAAAGATGATAAGGTAATAGTTTCGTCAGATAATGGCGAACGAATTGGTATAATTACTAAAATAATTTCTAAGAATATTGAAAACATAGATACAGAACAAATTATTAGAAAAGCTACATCTAAAGATATTTTACAAGAAGAAAAAAATAAAATTGATGCTGAAGAAGCATTACAAAAATCACAAAAATTGGTTACAAAATATAAATTAAGAATGAATATTTTAAAGGCAGAATATTCATTGGATAGAAAAAAATTGCAATTCAATTTTTTAGCAGAAGAACGAATTGATTTTCGAGAATTAGCAAAAGCGTTAGCTAGTATATATAAAGTAAGAATAGAACTTCATCAAATAGGTGTAAGAGATAAAGCACAAGAAGTTGGTGGTATAGGTCAGTGTGGTAGAGCTTTATGTTGTAAATCTTTTCTAAAAGAAATATCTTCTATTTCAATTAATACAGTCAAAAATCAAAATATAGCAATTAATCCTTCTAAAATAAATGGTCAATGTGGACGTTTGCTTTGCTGTTTAACTTATGAGAATGAAGAGTATACTAAATGTCAAAAATGTTTGCCTAAAATTGGTGAAAATGTAAAAACAGTGTATGGAATAGGTAAAGTTATTAGTGTTGATATATTAAATAAAACGTATAAAGTTGACATTGATGGAACTAAAAAGGAAATAAAGGTAATACAAAGTGAAAAATGTAGTATTGAATGATTTATATGATTATAAAAATCGAAAAATATACCAATTAGAAGATGCTTTTAAGTTTTCATTAGATTCAATCATTTTAGCTGAATTTGTAAATGTTACCTCAAAAAAACAATATATAGTTGATTTTTGTACTGGAAATGCAGTCATACCACTAATTTTGTCTACAAAATTTAGAAATAAAATATACGCTATCGAAATTCAACCAGAAATCTTTGATTTGGCAGTGAAATCAGTAAAATATAATAATTTAGAAGAGCAAATTAGAGTTATTAATGATAATGTCTTAAATATTTCAAACTATTTTAACAATGAGTCTATAGATATTGTTATATGTAATCCTCCTTATTTTAAATATAATAAAAATACACTAATTAGTAAGTCATCTATTAAATCAATTGCTAGACATGAGATTACTATAACTTTAGAACAAATTATTTTTCAAGCTTCTAGGTTATTAAAAAACGGTGGATATTTTTATTTAGTGCATCGAAGCAACAGATTAGAAGAAATTATAGAAATTTTAAATAAATTTAATTTTAGAATTAAAGAATTACAGTTTGTTTATACTAAAAATGATAAACCTTCACAAATAGTGCTAATTAAAGCATTAAAAAATGGTAAATCTTGTTTAGTTGTTAATAAACCAGTATATATTTCTAATCATCAAACATTTCAAAATATGTTTAGGAGGTAAAAAATGAAGTTAATTGTAGGTCTTGGAAATCCAGGAGAAGAGTTTAAAAATACAAGACACAATATTGGTTTTATGGTTTTGGATTCTTATTTAGGTAATGTTAAATGGAAAGTTAAAAATAGTGCTTTGTATTATGAAACTTTTATTAATAATGAAAAATATATTTTTATAAAGCCATTAACATTTATGAATTTATCCGGTGAAGCAGTTTTTAAGTACGTTAAATATTATAATTTAAATATTACGGATATCTTAGTAATTCATGATGATATGGATTTAGAAATAGGAAAAATACGTTTAAAGCAAAATAGCAGTTCAGGAGGTCATAATGGTATAAAGTCTATTATAAATTTACTTAATACTCAAAATTTTAAACGACTAAAAATTGGCATATCTCAAAATAGAAAAATAGAAACTAAAGATTATGTACTTGGTAAATTTACTAAAAGTGAATTAGAAATATTAAATAATTCATTACCAAAATGTGCTAATATAATTGAAGACTTTAGTAAAATTACTTTTATCGAACTAATGAGTAAATATAATTAAGGAGTACAATATGTTTTTAAAAAATAGGATAATAATGGATGATAATGTTTCTATATCAGGTTTAACCTTTGAGTTAAACGTTTTTTACATTTTAGAAAAATTTAAATCCTTAAATCAAAACATTTTAGTTGTAACAAATTCTTTGTATGAAGCAAATAACTTTTATGCTAATTTAAAAACTTATACTAATGATGTATTACTGTTTCCTATGGATGATTTTTTAACATCTGTAGCCTTAGCAATATCTCCAGATTTAAAAATAAAGAGATTAGAGACATTAGATGAAGTCAATAATAATTCAAATAAAATAGTTATTACTAATTTAACGGGATATTTAAAATATATATCTGCTAAAGAGGAAACAAATAGATATTTAAGTAAAATAAAAATACATGATAATATAAAAAGAGATGCTATTGTTTCAACTCTTGATCATTTAGGCTATACAAGGGAATCTATTGTTACTTCTACAGGAGAATATGCTTTAAGAGGCTATATAATAGATGTGTTTTTATTACATTCAGAGCATCCAATACGAATTGAAATGTTTGGAGATGAGATTGAGTCTATACGATATTTTAACGAAACAACTCAATTATCTATTACTAAATTAGAAGAAGTCAATTTAAAAGCTTTTGCTGAGATTGAAACAAATAATCATATAACTTTATTTGATTATTTGAATAACCCTTATGTTATTTATTATAATTATGATCAAATAAAAGCCGGATATGAGAAATTAGAAAATGAAATGTTTGAGTATAAAAAATCTCAAAATATTGATCTTAATTATCAATATATGTATACACTTAATGATATAGTAGTTAAAAATTATACATATTTAAATTTATTTAATACAAGCAATTTTAAATCATATAATTATATATCTCAAGAAATAGAAAATTTTAATAATAATTTAGATAATTTAAAAGAATTTGTAAGTCAATGTTTAAGTAAAAATAAAATATTAATTATTGGTTTATCAAAAAGAGATCAAATTAATAAAATAAGTAATTTATTTAATAATATAAAATATATTTATAATTGTGATGAAGCAGAACATAATAAAGTAAATATATTAAATAAAATGATTAATAAAGGATTTGTATTTAATGATTTAGTAATTATAAGTGAGTTTGACATTGAAAAAGTTAGTTATAAAAAAATAAATTATAGAAGTACTTATAAGCTAGGAAATAAAATCAACAGTTTTAATGATATAAAAAAAGGAGACTATGTTGTACATGCCTCACATGGTATAGGAGTATATAATGGGGTTGTAACTCTTACAAAAGCCGGATTAAAAAAAGACTATATTCAAATTAATTATAAAGATAATGATAAAATTTATATTCCTGTAGAAAAAATTAGTACTATATATAAATATGCAAACAAAGATGATGCTCATCCTAAAATTAATAAACTTAATTCAACTAGTTGGGAAAAAACAAAAAGGGCTTTAAGAAAAAGAATAAGTGATATTTCTCAAGAATTAATAAAACTATATGCCGAACGAAAAAAAATAAAGGGAATTAGATATCAAAATTTTCCTGAAGAAATTTTATTTGCTAAAGATTTTGTTTATAATGAAACTAAAGATCAATTAAAGGCCATTAACAATATAAATAATGATTTAAATTCAGCATATCCCATGGATCGCTTACTTTGTGGTGATGTAGGATATGGAAAAACAGAGGTGGCTTTTAGAGCAATGTTTAAAACTATATTAAATGGCTATCAAGTTTTGTATTTATGTCCTACAACTATTTTATCAAAACAACAATATCAAAGTGCTTTAGAAAGATTTAAAAATTATGGAGTAAATATAGGGTTGTTAAATAGATTTACCTCAAAAAAAGAACAAACTAAAATTTTAAATTCTTTAAAAAATGGTAATATAGATATTGTTTTTGGAACACACAGATTATTAAGCGATGACGTAATTTGCAAACAATTGGGACTTTTAGTAGTTGATGAAGAGCAGCGCTTTGGAGTTTCTCATAAAGAAAAAATCAAAGCTATGAGAAAAGACATTAATGTGTTAACTTTATCAGCAACCCCAATCCCCAGAACTTTGAAAATGTCATTATCTGGTTTAAGAGATTTATCTATTATTGATACACCACCAGTTAACAGATATCCGATTCAAACATATGTAGTAGCCGAAAATATAACTTTAATTCAAGATGCTATTTATAAAGAATTGTCACGTCAAGGCCAAGTATTTATGTTATATAATAATGTTTCAAATATTGAACAAGAAACTAATAAATTAAAAAAATTAATTCCTGAAGCACGTATTAATTATGCTCATGGTCAAATGAAAAAAGATGAGTTAGAAGATATTATGGAATCTTTTATATCATATGAGTTTGATGTTTTAGTATGCACAACAATCATAGAAACGGGTATAGATATACCAAATGCAAATACTTTAATTATAATTGATGCTGATAAATTTGGACTATCTCAACTTTATCAAATAAGGGGGCGTGTAGGACGTAGTAATAAAATAGCTTATGCCTACTTTATGTATAAGCAATCTAAAGTTCTCAATGAAATTGCTGTAAAAAGATTGCAAGCAATTAAAGAATTTACAGAACTAGGAAGTGGCTATAAAATAGCAATGAGAGATTTAGCTATTAGAGGTGCCGGAGACATATTAGGAAGTGAACAAGCTGGCTTTGTTGATACGGTGGGTATAGATTTATTTATGAAAATGATGGAAGAGGAAATTGATAGACTAAATGGAAAAAGGATAGAGGAGGAAGAAACTAATCAATCGTTAATTAATGTTGATACACACATAGATGATAATTATGTTAGCGATGAAGACATTAAAATAGAAATACATCAAAAAATTAATGAAATTAATTCTTTAGACAGTTTAAACACTATTAAATATGAATTAGAAGATCGTTTTGGTAAAATAGATCAAAAATTAGAAATATATATGTATGAAGAGTGGTTTGAAAAATTAGCAAAAAATTTAAATATTGTAACAGTAGTTCAGAATAATAAAGAAATAGAAATAGAAATACTTGAAAAGATTTCTAATCAATTAAGTGGAGATAAATTATTTTTAAGTATCAGTAATATTAATCCAAAATTTCGAATAAAATATGTTAATAAAAAGATATATATTAAGTTGCCTCTTAATTCACTTCCTAAACATTTTATTTTCTATTTAATTCCATTATTAGAATATATTCAATCAGAAATAGATAGATAATATCTATTTTTTTGATTTAAAAATTAGTATTAATTGTCGTATTTTGTTTAAACTATGAGTTGTAAGGATGTGAATTAGTTTGAAATCGACTGGTGTTGTACGAAGAATAGATGATTTAGGAAGAATAGTTATTCCAAAAGAAATTAGAAGGAACCTAAAAATTCGAGACGGCGAAAGTATGGAAGTTTTTATTGATTTAGATTCTATTATTTTAAAAAAATACTCAAAATTAGAAGATATCAATTTAATTGCTCGCAAAATATGCATAAAAATAAATGAATTAACTGGATATAACGTTATTCTTACAGATCGAGAAAAAATAATAGTTAGTATTGGAAAAGATATCCAAAATTTTAGTAACAAATTATTAAGTGATAGTATAACTAGTATTATTGATAATAGACAAGTTATTAAAGATTATGAACCCATAGATTTATACATTACTTCTGAGTTTAAGTTAAGTGGCTATTTTTATATAACTCCAGTTATTATAGAGGCAGATAGTTTGGGAGTTATAATTATTTATAGCCAAGAAAAAATGGATAACACAGCTAGTATAAGTGCTCAATTGTTATCATATTTTATCTGTCAAAATATAGATATAAATTAGATTTTTTGCTATTATTAGTTTGGTGATTTTATGTTAACAGATACACACTGTCATATAACTAGTATTGATTATAATAATATTGAAAAAGTCATACAAGATGCTCAAAATAATCATGTTGATAGATTTATTAATAATGCAACAGATATTAATACTGTTAAAGAAGTTATATACCTATCAAAAAAATATAATTGTATGTATGCTGCAATTGGTATTCATCCACAATATGTTGATTGTTATAAGGAAGAAGATTTATTAGAAATAGAAAAGAAGTTAAAATTAACAAAGGTTATAGCAATTGGTGAAATTGGATTAGATTATTACTATAATAAAGATAATAAAACGAAACAAATTAAATTATTTGAAAGTCAATTGGCATTAGCTGAAAAATATAACATGCCAGTAATAATTCATAATCGTAATGCGACTGATGATATAATTAATTCTTTAAAAAAATTTAAAGTTAAAGGAGTAATTCATTGCTTTAGTGGTAGTTTAGAAACGGCTAAAATATTTATAAAAATGGGATTTTTGCTAGGAATAAATGGTGTTATAACTTTTAAAAATTGTAAAACTAAGGATGTTTTAAAAGATGTTTCTGTGGAAAATATAGTTCTAGAAACAGATTGTCCATATTTGACTCCTGAACCAAATCGTGGCAAAAAGAATGAACCAAAATATCTTATTAATATTGCTGAATTTGTGGCTAGTATATACAATTTAAAAATAAGTCAAGTAGAAATAATTACCAATAGGAATATTAGACACATTTTTGACATTTAATATAATATGTGCTAGAGTATTAACCAACAGGTGGGTGGTTTAATGAAATATAGCCTCAAGAAAAAAGCTAATTATATTATTAAAATGCTAATTATATTAATTATGGCTGTATTTTTAGAAAATAAATCAAATCAAAATTTATTAAATGTTTATAATAGTAATTTATATAAGAAAATTAATTTAAATTCTTTAGCATTTTTGGATATTCCTCAATCAATAGAGGTAAGTGTTTCAAAAGCCTCTGAAAAAACATTAGAAGAAAATCAAGAGAGTATACCAGTAGTTGATAATCTTTTAACAGATGTAGAAGAAAATACTCAGTTTAAAACACAAGATAATAGTACAGATAATTTAGAAATTTCTTCAAGTAATGTCCTTGCTACATATACCGGTAATATGACAGGGTATGTTTATAATTGCCCTGGATGTAGTGGTAAATTAGCTTGTAATTCGTCTTTAGATTTATCAAATGGGAATGTTACATATTATGATGCTACATATGGAACTGTTAATATTGTAGCGGCTTCTACAAATTTGGAATGTGGATCAATAGTTTCGATAAATAGTAGTATGAGTGAAACTCCAATGTTAGCTATTGTTCTTGATAGAGGTGTTAAAGGAACTACTTTAGATTTATTAACTCCTTCAGTAGACTATGCAATAAATAATGTTGGTAATAAACAAATAACTTATGATTTACTTAGGAGTGGTTACTAGTTTTTGTAAACTTATGGTCAAAAGAATTCTAAAACATTAGAGTTTTTTTTATTTACAAATGTTTAGTAAAATATAATTAAAGTAATTGTTTATCATAAAAAATATTTGTATAATTATAGTACATAATAATATAAGGAAGAAGTGAAAAATAATGGAAAAATATTGGAGAAACTTTAAAGGTAATAATTGGAAAAATAAAATTGATGTAGCAGACTTTATTAAAGAAAATTATAGAGAATACAAGGGAGATGAAAAATTTTTAGAGGGACCTACGCTGAAAACAAAAAATGTATGGGAAGTGTGCATAAAAGCTTTAAAAGTTGAATTAGAGAAGGGAATATACGACGTTGAGACTAATATAGCCTCAGGTATAAATAATTTTAAGCCTGGTTATATAAGTGATGAAGATAATGTAATCGTAGGACTTCAAACTGATGGATTATTAAAAAGAATAGTAAATCCATTTGGTGGAATGCGTATGGTAGAAAAATCTTTAAAAGCCTATGGTTATGAGCTTTCAGACAAAGTAAAAGAACAATTTAGATATCGTAAAACACATAATGAAGGTGTTTTTGATGCTTATACTACTGATATAAGAAAAGCTCGACATGCAGGGCTTTTAACAGGTCTTCCAGATGCATATGGTAGAGGTAGGATTATTGGTGATTATCGTCGTATAGCTTTATATGGTATAGACTTTTTGATAGAATCAAAAAAACAAGATTTATTAAACAATGAAAATAAAGAAATGAATGAATATAATATTCGTTTGCGTGAAGAAATAAATATGCAAATAAAGGCTTTACATGAAATAAAAGAAATGGCAAATTCTTATGGATTTGATATAAGTCTTCCTGCATCAAATGCCAAAGAAGCTGTTCAATGGTTATATTTCGGATATCTTGCAGCTATTAAGGAAAATAATGGAGCAGCAATGAGTTTAGGTCGTACATCAACTTTCTTAGATATATATATTCAAAGAGATTTAGATGAGGGAACAATAGTTGAAAAAGATGCTCAAGAGTTGATAGATCACTTTGTTATAAAATTAAGAATGGCAAGACATTTAAGAACCCCGGAATATAATGAGCTATTTGCAGGAGATCCAACATGGGTTACAGAAAGTATAGGGGGGATGTTAGATAAAAATAGATCCTTGGTAACTAAAAACTCTTATAGATTTATACATACTTTGACTAATTTAGATAGTTCTCCTGAACCAAATATAACTATTTTATGGAGCGAACATTTACCTGAAAATTTTAAAAAATATTGTGCAAAAATGTCTATAGAAACTGACGCTATTCAATATGAAAATGATGATATAATGCGTCCTATCCATGGAAGTGATTATGCTATTGCTTGTTGTGTATCTGCAATGACTGTTGGAAAACAAATGCAGTTTTTTGGAGCTCGTTGTAATCTTGCTAAAGCTTTATTATATTCAATAAATGGTGGATATGATGAATTAAAACAAGAATTAATTATTGATGGTTTTGATAAGATTAAAGACGAATACCTAAATTATGACAAAGTAATGAATGTATATGATAAAATGTTAGATAAAGTTGCCAAAATCTATGTAGATGCTATGAATATTATTCATTATATGCATGATAAGTATGCCTATGAGGCAGGTCAAATGGCCTTGCATGATACTGATCCTGAAAAATTAATGGCATTTGGGATAGCAGGTTTATCCGTAGCTATTGATTCTTTATCAGCTATAAAATATGCAAAAGTTAAGCCGATTAGAAATGAAAATGGTATAGCAATAGATTTTGAGATTAAAGGAGAATTTCCTAAATACGGTAATGATGATGATCGAGTTGATGATATAGGAATTGATTTAGTTAAAAGGTTTTATAATAAATTAACAAAGCATAAATTATATAAAAATGCAAAGCATACATTGTCAGTACTTACTATTACATCTAATGTTGTATATGGTAAAAAAACTGGCTCAACTCCAGATGGTAGAAAAGCAGGAGTTGCATTTGCACCAGGGGCTAATCCGATGCATGGAAGAGATTCTAGTGGGGCACTAGCATCTTTAAACTCCGTCGCAAAAATTCCGTATTGCAATGTTTGTGAAGATGGAATTTCTAATACTTTTTCAATAATTCCTAATGCATTAGGTCATTCAGCAGATGAAAGAGTAAACAATTTAGTAAGTATTTTAGATGGATATTTTAAACAGCAAGCACACCATTTGAATGTTAATGTATTAAATAGAGAAACGTTAGAGGATGCTATGGATAATCCTGACAAATATCCTAATTTAACTATAAGAGTTTCTGGATATGCTGTTAGATTTAATCGATTATCCAGAGAACAACAACTAGAAGTTATTAGTAGAACATTTCATGGAAGTATTTAATGATAGGTTATATTTCTTCGTTAGAACCAATGGGCTTGGTTGATGGTCCTGGACTACGTTATGTTGTTTTTATGCAAGGATGTAAATTACGGTGTTTATATTGTCATAATCCAGAAACATGGAAATTGCATGATGGTCAAAAAATAACATCGGAAGAATTAATGAAAAAAATTTTAAGATTTAAGAATTATTATACAAATGGTGGAGTTACTTTTAGTGGTGGTGAGCCTTTACTCCAAAATGAATTTTTAATTGATATTTTAAAAAAATGTAAGAAAAAAGGTTTACATACCGCCTTAGATACCTCAGGTGTTGGAGTCGGTAATTATATTGAAATCTTAAAGTATGTAGATTTAGTTATTTTAGATATTAAAGCTATCGATGAGGAGAATTATCAAAAAATTACAGGTGCAAAAATGAAGGAATTTAATATGTTTTTATCAACTGTAAAAAAACTTAAAAAAAGACTTTGGTTAAGAAGCGTAATAGTTCCAGGTTTAAATGATACAGAAGATTATATAGTAAATTTAAAGAATTATATTCATAATATTCCAAATGTAGAAAAAGTAGAATTATTACCATACCATTTATATGGGGTAGATAAATATAAAGAGTTAAAAATTAAATATCCTTTAGAAAATATCAGACCTATGGATTTGGATAAATTAGAAAAATTAGAGAAGCTCTTACATTAGTTTTTATAAAAAATAAGCAACTAGTTATGTTGCTTATTTTTGTGAAAAAGAAAAAAACTACTAAATAATATTAGCAGTAGTAACTTCAGTAACATTTTG
>CAMMOI010000018.1 GCA_946498375.1 uncultured Mycoplasmatota bacterium
CCATTGATAACCAATTCTTATTTCCATTGTTATTATCTTGTAATGGGAATACTCTAATAGGAATTTCGTTTTTCATTAAAGGTCCTATATCTAATTTTTCAGTTTCTTTATAATAAGTTCCTTTATATAAATTAACTTCATAATATTCATTTAATCTATATAAGTGTTGTATTACATCTTTTATTGGTAAATACTCACTATATCTTATATTTGTATCGACACATATACCATTAAAATCGTATGTAAGAGGTCTTTTCTTATCGATATAACCTTTCTTATATAATTCTTCAAAATCGCTATAAAAAGTGCTTCTAAAGTTAATCTGTTTAACTTCATATTTGTTTCCTTTGATTTCTAGTTTTATGTCATCAATATATCTCATAACTATATCAGCTCTAGTATCTCTATCAAGTAAATCCCAGTTATCATTAAAAGCATAATAAGATATTGGTAGTTTTACTTTATTGATAAAGTCCATATCTCTTTTTAGAAGTATATCTTCAGTAGTGAAGTTTAATTGTTCTGCTTGTGAGTTTTCTAACAATTTAGAATTAATCATTTCAATTTGATTTTCTATTATTTTAGACTCTTCTTTAAATTCTTCTTCAGTAAATAATTCATCAATATATGCTTTTCTAATTCTTTCTTTTTTGTTATTTAAATTTTTTAATTCTTTTTTTAGTTGTTCTTTAGGATTATCTACTTTTGATTTTAAAACTGGTAAAAAGAACTCATTAACAACATTATCGTATTCTAATATATCAGCAAGTAAGTTTTTAATTTTTTCTTCAATCTTATCTTCGTGAATATTATTTTTACAATTTTCACATCTATAATAGAAATACCATTTATCAGATTTAATTTTATGTGAAGCACCACCAGCAAGTATTCTTCCACATTTTGGACATTTTAACTTTTGTAAAAAAATATAAGTTTGTGTTCTCATATAGTTCTTTTGATTTTTCTTTTTTTGAACTTGGCAGTTTTCCCACATTTCTTTACTTATTATTGGCTCTACAACATCTTTATAGTAAGTAGGATGATTTGTTCTTTTACCATGTACATAATCACCTTTATAAACCTCATTTGATATTATTCTTAATATTCCTGTATCTTTCCAATTAGTTTTTCCTAATACTTGTTCTTCATTAAATATAGTTGCAATATTATAATAGGATTTACCTTCAAAATATAAATTATATATTCTAATAACTATATCTTTTGTAAGTGGATCCGGTACTAATTTTTTATCAATATGTTTATAACCAAGTGGAGCACGAGCAGGAATATGACCTTCTTTAATTGCACCTGATAAACCAACTTTAGTTCTTTCACTTGTTCTTTCTATTTCTTGTTGAGAAACACTTGTTAATATTCTTGATATCATTTTACCATTAGCATTTGTTGTATTTATATCATCATTAGCACAATCTAAATAAGCATCGTTTTCCTCTAAAAATTTCAATATATTTTCCCAATCGTAAACAGAACGAGTTAATCTATCTAATTTTAAAACAACAATAGTATTACACTTTTTATCTTTTATATCTTGTAATAATTCTTCAAAAGCCGGTCTATAATTGCCAGTTTTAGCACTTATACCAGAATCTTTATATATTTTATATACTTCATATCCTTTGTATTCACACATAGCCCTTAAACGTTTTTCTTGTTCCTTTAAACTGAATCCTTCTCGTGCTTGATCTTCGGTACTAACTCGAATATAAAGACCTGCAATTTTATTTTCTTCATTCATTATTTATCAACTCCTTTTATCAACAAAAAAGGGAGTCAAAAATACTAGTTCAAACTAATACCTTTGACTCCACTTAATTTTATATTATATTTTTTATTAATTGTGCACTTGACCATAGATGTACCTCGCTTTCTAATAAAAGACGGATACTGCTTGTCATTTATTGGTTTTATATAATATACTTTTAAATTTGATTTGTCAATCCTATCAATAAGTATTAGTTTATTTTATATAATTTTCTAATTCAGATAATTTAATCTTATTTGATAAATTTTCTATAAATATTTCATTAGAATAGTTAAAAGCAAGAAAAGTAATATCATTAATAATAATTCTATGTGGTTCAATATAAGTTAAGTTTGTCTTATCAATTTTTCTAATACTACCATTAATAATAGTGGGTTGTACTTTAGCAAATTCACATATAAATTCAATTTTCTTTTTTAGTGACTCTTCTAATGAAATTTCTTCTTTAATAATATTTACCATAATACCATCCTTTCTTTTTAGAGTAGGATAGTTTTTTATAACACAAAAAAACTAATCCATTTCTGAATTAGTTATTTATCAAAACTCGAAAAGTTCGAGCACATTTCACTATGGAGCGGGTGATGGGAATCGAACCCACGTTATCAGCTTGGAAGGCTGAAGCTCTACCATTAAACTACACCCGCATCAGTAGACAATATTAATTATAGCATAAATATTTTTTTTTGCAATAATTTTATTTAAAATATTGTCAATTTAGTTATTTAATTTTCAAAATAAATTTCATACCACACTATAAAGCAATATATTGTCCAAATTTTTTTATAATTATCTTTTTTGTTGTTTTTATGATCATCTAATAACTTAATTATTTTTTCGTTATTAAAAATCTCTTTTGATATATTCGTATTAAAAGCTTTCTTTATTTGTTGATAAAAATCTTCATCTTTTATCCATTCCCTTAGTGGTACAGGAAAACCTAACTTTTTCTTTTTATATGATTGATTAGGAATTACTTTTTTAGCCGCTTCTCTTAATGCCACTTTTGTATTTTCCTTGGTAACTTTAGCATTTTTAGGTAAAGTTCTAGCAATATTAAAAACTTCTATATCAGTAAATGGAACTCTTCCTTCGATAGAATTAGCCATAGTCATTCTATCTGCTTTTTGAAAAATATCCTTAATTAACCAAAAGTTTATATCAATTGCTTGTCTTTTTACTATATTATCCTGATTTTTTTGTTCTTCAAAAATTGGCTTTGTAATATCTGCTGTATGAAATTTTTTGGGGTTATTAAGTAAAGTATTAATTTCTCGCTCTGAAAAAACTTTATTTACACCAATGTATGATTCTTCCAAAGTTTGACCACGTCTTACCAAAAAATTAATTCCTCTATGTTCAGGTAATAACGAACAAAACTTAGAAATTAGCCTTCTAATCCAAAAAGGAATTTTATTATAAAAACCATAATCTACATCTTCTTTATAAGTATTATATCCTCCAAATAGCTCATCAGCACCTTCTCCTGATAAAACAACTTTAACATCTTTACTGGCTAATTTAGATACAAAATATAAAGCAACAGCCGATGGATCTGCTAAAGGCTCATCCATATAATACATAATCTGAGGAATGATTTCCATATACTCTTTTTTAGATATTACTTTTTTCTTATTTTTAATTCCCAATTTATCGGCTAAATCTTTTGCATAATCTGCTTCATTATATTTGTCTATATCATAACCAATCGTATAAGTATTATTTGGCTTAGCTAAAGAAACAATATATGAAGAGTCTATTCCGCTAGACAAAAAAGAACCAACTTCTACATCACTTAACATATGCCTATTAACACTATCAGTTATAACTTTAGATATATCTTCAACAATTTTATTAAATTCTCTATCCTGAGGATCAAAAGTTAAATTAAAATACTTATCTATAGTCATTTCTCCATCTTTAAACGTAAAACTATGACCTGGATTAAGACGATAAACTCCCTTAAAAAAAGTTTCTTCTGTAGGAACATAATTAAAAGATAAATATGGTCCTAATACATCTTTATTAAGTTCTTTTTGAAATGTAGGATATTCTAAAAATGATTTGATCTCTGAGGCAAAAAGAAAATCTTTATCAACAATAGTATAATACATAGGTTTAATCCCAAAATGATCTCTAGCTCCAAATAATTCTTTTTTTTGCTTATCCCATATTACAAAAGAAAACATACCACGCAATTTTTTTGGCAAATCTTTTTTATATTCTTCATAACCATGGACTAACACTTCAGTATCAGATTTAGTTTTAAATTTATGACCTAATTTTTTTAATTCATCTTTTAATTCAATATAATTATATATTTCACCATTAAATACTACTACTATTGATTCATCTTCATTAAACATAGGTTGATCACCTGTGGACAAATCAATAATTGATAGTCTGCGATGACCCAAGGCAACATTTTGATCTACATAATACCCCTCTCCATCTGGTCCTCTATGCTTAATTTTATCACACATTTTTTTTATAATTTTTTTCTTGCTTTTTTCTTTTGAAACAAAACCAGCAATACCACACATGTTAATTCCCACTTTCTTCTATTATTGTATAATAATTTTTTTGGATAATCAAATTACTTATTGAAAATTTATTAGCAACTGTACTATTTATAGTTTCCACATAATCATCCGAAATATTCTTGTCTTTAAAAGGGGTAAACTCTCCAGTTGTTGCATTATATTTTCCTTTATCACTGATCCATGAATGATCAGAAAAAATTACTAATCCTTCGCTATTGCTAAAAATATCTTTACCCATAATTAAACGCGAATCATAATCTATTCCAAATAAATTTAATAAAGTTGGTAAAACATCTAAATTTCCAGCATATTTATTAACTTCTGTTTTTGGAGTTTTTGAATTATACAAAATAAAGTTACTTCTATTTACTTCAAATTGTTCATCTCTTTTTATATCTGAAATCTCATTCATTTGTTCAGCACTCAAAGTATAAGGATAGTGATCTCCTACTAAAGCAATAACAGTATCATCTAATATTCCCTTTTTTTCTAAATTATCTAACAGTAGTTCTAAGGCTTTATCTAATTCAATTTGTGTTGCTAAATAAGCTTTTATTGGATCACTGTAAGGAAGATCCTCTACAGCAGTTTTATTTTTCTTAGCCATAGCATTACCTGTAAAGTTATATTCAGCATGCCCACTAACTGTTATATAAAAGGTCATAAAATTTTCTTGATCCATATACTTATCTGATGTAACATTTATTAAATCAATATCACTTGTAGGCCAGCTTTTACAATTCATAAGTTGCTCTAATCCATTACCACATGCTAAATAATTATCAAATCCTTGAGTTAACATCGTTTTATCTCTGTTATAATATGAATATGTCCAATTATGATAAGATGAAACATAATAGCCTAAATCTTTAAAAGCATTTCCATAACTATAAATTAAATTAGGACTTGTACTTTTCCAAGTTTTTAAAGTTTCCTGTGATGGCAAAAGACCAGCAGTAACCTGAAATTCACCACCTGTTGTACTTAAAAATAAAGGTGAATAAAAATTATTAAAAACAAATGAGTTATTGACCATTTTATACAAAGTTGGAGTAATTTGTTTATCAACTGCAATACTATTAAAGCCCTCTGCTAAAATAACTATTAAGTTTTTTCCTTTGTAATAACCAGTGTATTCATTTTTATTAGTAGCACTAGCTGTATTAAAATATTCATGCAAGCTTTTTATTTCTTCATCAGTTTCATTACTTATAAGACCTTCAAAATCAATATCTTGAATATTATATTCTACTTTTGGTTCCTCCTTTATAACTTCTTGAGCATCACCATTTATAATATCAGCTTTAAAGCCAAATATTTGACGTGAGATATCTAAATTAGTTTGAGTAAGTAAACCAAATTTTTCTACAGTTAAAGTAGGTGATGATACATTGTAATAAAGATTATATGCTGAATATGTTTTATTTTTATTTATAGATAATAATCCTAAAGAAATAATTGAAGAAATAAAAAATAATGAAACAATTATAACAATATATTTATCTTTTTGTTGTAATTTCTCATGAAATCTATTTATCAAAATAATAAATAAAATCATAATAAATAAAAATATTAAAGAAATAAAATAATTATTTTTTATAATATTTATAACTATTTTATTAAAATCCAATGCTTGGTCAGCCATTGATATAGATGAAAAAGAAAAAGGCATTTTAAATATTTTATAAAAAACAAATTGACCAAAATAATAAATACTTAATATAACAACTAAAATATTTTTTAAAATATTACTTAACTTTCTAGATATTAAATTTAATATTAATGATATAATTAAGCTAATATTTAAAGTAAAAAAGACTATATATAAAATATTATTAGAGTTAATACTGCCTATAGTTGCAGAAGCATATACTAATTCTAGTAATAAAATAAAAATAAATATTACAGTGCTTTCTAACAATTTTTTCTTCATCTAATACTACCTCACTTAAGAGTATATTATAGCATTTATTTTTTTAATTGAAAATTATTTAGTATAAATTATCTCTAATTATTTTAATTTTTGAAAATAAAAAAAGCAACAATAAATTGCCGCTTGGATCTGATTAAACTACCATATTATCTGTAGCTTGTAACAAAGTAAAATCTAAACCATTTAATGCACTATACATAGCATCAACAGCTTGAGAATCTTGCTCAGTATAAGTTTGTACTTTAGATAAAATTGCCTCTGCTGCTCCACCAAAGCTTACTTTAAATTCATCTAATGCTTTTTGAATATTTTCGGTAAATACACGTATTGCTTCGGCTGCTTGATGAGCATTATTCATTAGTCCATCATGAGTACCAGCAGATGAGTATACACCTTTTAAATTATTAATAACTTCATTACAAGCATTTGTATAATTAGAAGCTAATCCTTGCATAGCGCTTAATTCGCTAGCTACGCTTTGAAAGCTTTCAATACCAGCCTCTTTTTTGAAAATAACTTCTCCATTTTTACTCCATGATGGGATATCAATAGGAATATTTTGATGATCTCCTGTTGCTTCACTTCCAGCATTAATCTCTGCTTCCATTGCTGGAAAAAATACAGAAAGATTTTGATATAAAGTATTCATATATTGATTCATACCATCATAAAATTTTCTATAAGTTTGACTAACTGGGGCATCTGCATTAGGTGCAGCAAACAAATTATTAATTTTTTCAAGTTGATCAACTATTGACCCGGCTGCTGAATTAATCTCATTTAAAGCCGAATTAGCTCCTCTTAAATATTTAGCCGCTGCTTCTCTATCAAGCGCGTTTCCTTGTGCCATATTTTATTCTCCCTCCTCTAATAAAAATATACACTAATAGTATTATTTTCCTACTATTACACCTAAATTATACCTAAATCTTTTATGTCATTCAATAGAATGCACAAACATTTTACATTTGTTTACATTTAAATTAAAATAACTTGTGAGCCATTAACAAGACCAGCTTGTTTGACGTTTGATTTAATGTCTAATAAAATGCCATTTATACGATTATATAAAACATAATTATTTTTTTGAGGTAAACATCCATTAGATAAATCATGTATTGCATCAACTAATAATTTAATAACATTTTTTACTTTTTTATTAATTGGGACAAAAACATCATATTCAGTTTCCAAAATAGGGACATATACTTCAATTAATATTTTATTATTCATACTTATTGCTCCTCTTCTAGTGTTTCAATATTTTGAGAAGTTTTATCTTCGCTTTGAACTAATTTTATTAACTCAGGAATACCTTCACTAACAATGTATCCAAAATCATTTGTTATTCTAGCATTTAATTCTCTGTTTGTTATGCTTAATCTTATTGTACTTTGGTTAGTAATACCAGTACCTATCCAAACTCCATTATTATTTTTAACATTTGCCGTAAACCAATCTTCATATTGATATTTTTTTATTCCCTCAGGATTATCTATTAAAATAAATTTTATTTTGTTTGTTATTTTCCCTTCTTTTATGCTTTTAGTAAAATCGTCTTTTACTTGTTTTTCAACTGAAGTAAATAGATTATCTAAACCAATTACCAAAACAATAATTAGTGGAAAATCTTTTAATGAATCATGATTATAATTATTATTTTTATATGTCTCTATAATATTATTTTCTATTAAGATTAATTTTTTTAATACATCATTAAAATTAGTATCATTGTAATTAATATTTAAATTATTCTTTTCTATTAATTTCATCGTATCACAAACTATTAATTGAACATTATTTATTTTGGTAAATATCTCTAATAAACCATTAATAAAATAGTTAGTATTTGTAATAGGATTAGCAGATATTAAATTGATATAATTATTATCAAAATCATAAGTTGCTAATTTTAAAGATTTTTTATAGACTCCAATTGGTACCGATTTTAAAGTTTTAATATTTTTTAAAACGTAATCTACATTAACTACTTTTGGTAAATCAGGAATCGAAGGAGCAATATTAGTTGCAGTTGCTTTTAACTTTTCACATACGGATTTTACATACTCCATTTCCTCTGCTTCTTTATAAATTGAAGCAGTTTGAAACTCATATGGATTATCTAATTTAATTAACCCTCTACCTTTATTATTTGATGGCACCATTTTATTAACATTTCCTAATATTGTAACGTAATCGTAAGGATCATTTAATTGCAAAGCAAAAAATTGACTAAAGTTTGACTTAATATTAAATTTAACTGCATTGGTATTTGAAGCAGTTATAATAAATACTATTCCGTACCTAAATCCTTCTCTAGTGATCTTAGTTAAATTATCTTCTAAGTTTTCATAGTTTTCCTTAAAAGTTTCATAATTATTAATTATTGTAACGATTAAAGGTAGCCTTTTATCATTAGTGTATTTATTATATAAATCAAAAGTACCGCCATATTCAGCAAATAGTTTTTTTCTATCCTCAATAGTTTTGTTTAAAATAGCCATTAATCTGATTATTTTATCTTTATCAATAGCAAATAAAACATCGCCTATTTGCGGAGCATTAGAAAACATTTTTAAAGTTTCAGCTCCACAATCTATTATGTAAAAGTTTACTTCTTCACTAGTATATGAAGTGATTGACGAATATACTAAAGATGATAAAAATTGTTCTTTGCCAGATCCAGGGATTCCATAAATTAGAGTATTTCCCTCTTTAGTAAGTGGCAAAGTTAATAAATGTTGACTTTGAGTTGATGGACTATCATATTCGCCAATAACGGGATTTATATTATAATCTTCTTTTTGAAAATTATATTTTTTTACTAAATCATCAACATAAATTATATTGGGTATTCTTTCTAGCCATAAAGGAGTCATTTGAACATTTTCTTTTACTGCAACATCAGTTAAATATTTTACTACATTTAATAAAACCTCTCCTTGGGCATCTTGATTACTATTTTTTACAATATCATCAATTCTTTTTATTACATATCCAACATTATTTACAAATTCTAATGATGTATCTATTTTTTTCCTAATTTTGTCTGAAGGAATATAAGGCAGACCACAATAAGCAGATTGTCCTAACGCAAAATAATCATTATATCCAACTAACAGATAAAATCTTCCAGCCTGTTTAATTTCAGCAGCATCGGGTACCATTATCATATCCTTACTGTCTGCTTTATCTTGTACTTTTAGGCAAACTTTAAATCTTGAATTAGACCAAATTTGATCATTAACAACACCTGATGGCTTTTGAGTAGCTAATATTAAATGCACTCCTAAACTTCTTCCAATACGAGCTGTACTAATCAATTGATCCATGAATTCTGGCTGTTGAGCTTTTAATTCAGCAAACTCATCACTAATAATAAATAGATGGGAAATAGGCTTTTTTACTACTCCCTCACGATATAATCGTTGATATTTATAAATATCAATTGTACTTTCACCTGATATATCTCTGGCTATATTAAACTCTTTTTGTCGACGTTTTAACTCTGCATTTATAGATGCTAAAGATCTATTCATTTCAGTTACATCTAAATTAGTTATTGTGCCAACTATGTGAGGTAGTTTAATTCCCAAACTTTTATTTTCAAAAGCTAAAGCAAGACCACCACCTTTATAGTCGATTATAACAAAACTAACTTCATACGGATGATAATTAATTGCCATTGAAAGAATAAAAGTAATAATCCATTCACTTTTTCCAGATCCTGTTGTACCTGCAACTAATCCATGTGGCCCATGAAACTTTTCGTGAAGATCTAATTTAAATAATTCGCCACTTTCATCAATTCCTATAGGAGTTGATAAAGAAATAGTTGGATCATTATTCTTCCATCTAGTTAATGCATTAAGCTGTTCAACTCTACCAATATCATACATTTCCAAGAAACCATAACTATCAGGAAGGCCTTTTTGTTTAGAATCTATATTTATAGGAATATTGGCCAAAATTAAACAGCATGTATCAATATCTATATTATTTGGCATGTCAGCTATAAATTCTTTTTGTTTAGTTGATACTAATTCATTTTCAATTAAACCAGAACTAACTTCATTAATATTTATAAAGCAATTACATTCATTTGGTAGTGATGAAAGTTTTTCACTAGCAATTAAAAGACTAAATCCATAATTAATTTTAGCTTTTAAGATTTTTTTAATAAAATTATAATCAGATATAGAATTATAATCATCTGTTATTATAAAATAGTATGTTCCAAATGATTTATATACATCTGTTTCTTCTTTTAATTCATCTACTACAGCCATTCTTGATTGTAATTCTTTATCCAAATAAATATTAATTTCTTTGATTTCATCTATTGTTGAACCAAAAAAGCGTATTGATTTTTCATTGTTCCAGCAATGTTGTAATATTTTAAAAGGTTGCCAAATTTGAGCATTTTCTTCATTAGTTAATATAACAATTTTAAGAATATCAGCAGTATAAAAAGTCACTAACTGCAAAAGTAATCCTAACATAAAATTTGAAGTTAAATCTAAATTTCCAACAACTCCTGTAATTCTTTTTTCAAGTAACGATACTGAAATTGGAGCACCTGTAATTTCTTTAGCTTCTGCCACAAAATCTTTAATAATATCTTTTAATACATCTTCTTCTAATGAAAATTTTTCTTCAGGATAAGAAATATCTACATCTAACGGAACTGGTCCTAACCCTAAACGCACGCTTAAAAAATCATTATCCTCTAATTTTCTTTCCCATAATTTTGATTTTCTATTTATAATAATATCGGAACATTCTTGTAATGAAATAAAGTTTTCATTTAATATTTGGCGCTGTGTTGCTATACTAGCCATAATTTTTTGGCGCTTTTTTTGAACATAAAGTTCATATTTTTCTCGGCGTTTAATTTCATTTTTTTTCATTTTATATTTATTATATTTTTTAGTTATTAATGGCCAAATAAGCATTGTTCCTATCATTGCCACTGCCATAACTATTGTAGGTATTGCACTATTTATTCCTCTGTTATTTACTATTGCATTATTAATACCATTATAAAGCATAACTACTGATACCATTGACATAGTTATCATAGGCCCAACTGTTAAAACAACAGGCATATCATCAGGTTCTTTTTTCTCAGGTGGAGCATCTAATTTCATTTTTAAAGTTTCAATTTTACTTCTAAAACGAGGTGCTCTATTAAAATAATCACCTTTTTTATAAACAGTTACATTAGGATCATCATCTTCTATTTCTTCTAAAGAAATATTATCCAAAATAGACATATCTTTCGGCATCAAATTACATATTACACCATTAGCAGGGTTAGTTATAATTAACATATTACCTATAGGTATAATTTTTAATCCCATAATAAAGATTATAGATCCATGAGCAATACTTGCTTGATTAATAGGAAATCCATTTACATATGTCTTATAAGCGTTACTTAAATTTTTTATAAACCATTTAGAATTACTATAACTTAGTGTTGCGTGATGATCAGCAATTAAACCATTATTATAAATTACTTGGCAATTTTGAGCTTTTCCAATAGTTATTTCTGAATTGTCATTAAGTTGATAATAACTATAGTTATTATCAATCTTTGTTACAAAGATTGATATCAGCTCCTCATTATTATGACTAGTTAAAAAGTAAAAAGCATCGATCAATACATCTGCTTGTTCAACAATTTCTCCATTTATGTGTAAATCAAATTCATAGTTGGCAGTAATTGTCCATCTACCATTTTTTTCTTCAATATTAATTAAATTTCTTTTACGAGAATTATCATCAAAATCACTAATCCAATAGTTACCTGAAATATCTAGAGGTAATGTGTATGTCTCAACACGATTATTTTTTATTATATATATAATCATTATGCCACACCTCTGCTTTATTCTCCTTATTATAATAATATCAAATATTATATTATATATCAAACAAAATAAAAAAGATTGGCTTATTTTATAAGACTTAATCCAACCTTTTCTTTTTCAATATTTATGTCATCTACATATACTGTAACAATATCTCCTACATTAACTATATCCAAAGGATTAGAAACAAAATTTTTTGACATTTTAGATATATGTATCAATCCATCATTATGTAAACCTATATCTACAAAAGCTCCAAAACTAGCTACATTTCTAACTGTTCCTGATAATTCCATTCCTTTTTTTAAATCTTCAATATGTAATATATCACTTTTTAATATTGGGGCTTCTAGATTATCACGAGGATCTAAACCCGGATTTTTTAACTCTTTTAAAATGTCTTCTAAAGTATAAACATCAGTATTTAATTTTTTACACATTTGACTGACATTAACAGTATTTAGTTTCGTTTTAAATTCAATAGTATAAATATCATTCATATCTAAATTTAATTCTTTTAATAAACTAATAGCTACTTCATAACTTTCAGGATGAATTCCTGTATTATCTAAAAGATTATCTCCATCGCTTATACGCAAAAAACCAATAGACTGTTCATAAACTTTATCACTAACACCTTTTACTTTCTTTATTTGATCTCTGTTTTGAAACTTATTTGTTTCTTTAAATTTTAGAATGTTATCAATTGCAGATTTTGTTAATCCAGAAACATATTTTAGAATACTTCGAGATGCAGTATTAATATTAACACCTACTTCGTTTACAACTTTTGATACTGTAAAATTTAATGATTCTGACAAATCTTTTTGATTAACATCATGCTGATATTCCCCAACACCTATAGATTTCGGATCAATTTTAACTAATTCTGATAAAGGATCCTGGACCCTACGACCAATACTAATAGCACTTCTTTTTTCAACTGTTAAATCCGGAAATTCTTCTTGAGCTAATTTTGAGGCTGAATAAACACTTGCTCCTGCTTCACTTACAATAGTGTATTTTACATTTAATCCTTTAATTGCTTCGGCTACAAATTTTTCGCTTTCTCTAGATGCAGTGCCATTACCAATGGCAATTAAATTTATATCATATTTTTTTATTAAATCAACTAAGATTTTTTTTGAATTTTCAAAATCATTATGAGGTGCTGTAGGATAAATTACTTTTATATCTAAAACCTTTCCTAATTTATTCATTACTGCCAATTTACATCCTGTTCTGAATGCCGGATCAAATCCTAAAACATTACTTCCTTTTATTGGCCTTGTAAGTAATAAATGTTCTAAATTTATTTTAAACGTTTCAATAGCTTTTGTTTCAGCCTTTTCTGTTAATTCACTTCTAATTTCTCGATTAATTGATGGCAATATTAATCTTTTTAATGCATCTAAAATAGCATTTTTTACTATATTTACAACAAATGAATCATTATCCTTTATGATTTTAGTTTCTAAAAAATTTATTATTGAATCTTTGTCGTAATCTAAACTAACTGTTAATATTTTCTGACTCTCTGCTCTATTCAAAGCTAAAATGCGATAGTGTTTAATATATTTTATTTTATCATTAAAATCATAATACATTTCAAATACTTTACTTTCATCTTTCGCATTTTTTTTAATTTTACTAGAGATTAGTCCATTATTATAAATAAAATTTCTAATCCATTTACGATAATAAGCGTTATCACTAATCCATTCGCTTATAATATATCCAGCATTTTCAATTGCTTGTTCCTCAGGCATATCAAAATTTTTACATAAAGCTTGAATCGAACCATTCTTAGGAAAAGACATAATCATTTTAGCTAAGGGTTCTAAGCCCATTTTAATGGCCTCGCTAGCTTTTGTTTTTTTCTTTTCTTTAAAAGGACGATATAAATCTCCAACTTCAGTTAGTTTTTCGGCTTTTAATATTTGCTCTTTTAACTCCTCTGTTAAAAGACCTTTTTCATCGATTAATCTAATTACATCTTGCTTTCTATCAAAAAGATTAGTTTGATATTTATACATTTGCTCTATTTCTCTTATCTGGTCTTCATTTAAATTACCAGTCTTTTCTTTTCTATATCTTGCTATGAAAGGAATAGTTGCTCCCTCAGATAACATTTTTAAAACTTCATTAATTTGTTCTTCTTTTAAATTTAAACTTTTTATTAAACTTTGTATTACACTACTTTCCATTATTACCACCTTTGTTATTTTAGCATAAATTCTAATAAAATAAAAACCGATAATTATTATCGGAGTATTATTTTGAATATCTATAAATAAGTTTTTAAAATTTAATAAAACTATAACTTTATTGTGTCACCATTAATTAGATATACTTTATATTAATTTATTGGTTATAGTATATAAAATATTTTTAATGTAGTTCAGCACACACACCAGGATCAGGAATATAAAAACAATGACTTTTATATCTACCAGCTAATTGCTGATCATACCAAGTAGATTTACAAGAACTTCCAGTTGATGGAGCATAAAACCATAAGGAATTAGTTGCTGGATGATAATATTCCCCTCTTAAAACTCTTTGAGCAAGATTTTTTTCTAAAGTAGTTGGACTTCCATTAAATAACGAACTATTAATTCCCGTAAATTGATTAGCTTGATAAATTGCATCTGTTATACTACGAATATCTTTAAATGTTAAACAATCTGCTAAAGCACGATTAACTACAACATTTCCAACCATTAGCATTCCTAAGTTACCCTCACCTAGGGCTTCTGCTCGCATAAGACGAGCTAAAAGCTCTAATTCTTTAGTAGTATAATTAATTATCATTATTATCACCTAAATTATAATATGAAAAATAGTAGCAAAATGATATTAAACGTGATATACTATATATGTATTTAATTTATAAATCATTTATAGGAGTGTAGTTCAGTTGGTAGAACGTCGGTCTCCAAAACCGAATGTCGTGAGTTCAAGTCTTGCCACTCCTGCCATATGTAAATAAAGTCCAAATCGTTGTTTGGACTTTTAATATAAAATAAATATTAATGATATTAATTCTCTAGCATTATTTGCAACAACTTTAGACCAGAGCCAGAAATTTCAGAGACTTATGGATATGCTATTGTTATAACAGTTATCTTTTTAGTTTGGTTTAAAAATCTTAATAATTATATAAAATTATTTTTTTAATTATTAATATATAAAAAGATTGAAATATATATTTCAACCATTTTTAGGGAATTAGTAATTTTTGACCTATTGATAAATTACTTGTTGATAAATTGTTTAAATCTTGTATAGCCGACACTGTAGTATTATATGTTTGAGCTATTTTATATAAGTTATCACCACTTTTAACAGTATATGTCAAATAGTTATTTGCTGATGGAATTTTTAACATTTGACCTATTGATAAAGTATTGTTAGTTAAATTATTTAGAGTTTTAATCTCATTAACTGTTGTATTAAACTGAGTAGCTATTTTATATAAAGTGTCACCACTTACAACTGTGTACATAGTATTATTTTGATTAGTAGGAATAATAAGTTTTTGTCCAACGCTTAAAGATGTTGAAGTAAGATTATTTGCATCAATAATATCTTGAATACTTATATTATATTTATTTGCAATAGCATATAAAGTATCGCCCTTAACCACTGTATAAATATTAGAATCATCTGAAGAAGCTATTTCATTTTTTAATTTTAATTTTTGACCTATACTTAAAGAAGTTGAGGTAAGATTATTTAAATTCATTAATTCTTGAACAGTTAAATTATTTTCTAAAGCTATCTTATACAAAGTATCTCCAGATACATTTTTTATGTAACATTTTTAAATGCAAATATAATATCTGCCCGTTTATCTTGATAGATGTAGATCTTCTCAACTAAATTAATTATTAATTCTCTAGTTGGATTATTTAATGATAAAAATTTATTTATATATTTTTCTATTTGTTTATTGTCTATTTTATTTTCTTCTATTTGTTCATTCTTGAGATTATCAATGATTGATTTATTACTTTCTATTTCTTGCTTTAGGTTTTCACTTATTCTTATATATTGTTCTTCGTCAATAATTCCTTTTAACATATTCATATAGTTTTTGTCTAAATTTTCCGTTAATCTATTATTACTAAGTTCCAAACTTTCAATTTGCTTTTTAATCTTTAAAGTATTGTCTTCAAACTCTATATTACCAATAGAATCTTTTATCTTATTCTTATCTAAATAACTTTTACACACTTCTCTGATATTATCTAAAACAACGTTTTCTAATGTTTCATAGTTATTTGTATGAGTTGTACATACATGATACTTTGAATATGTTCTATAATAATTACAAGTAGTATAACTTCTACCAGTTTTAGTTTGATACCTAACAGTTATACGATGCTTGCAATCTCCACAGTATAAAAGTCCATCAAGTAGGTAAAATCTCTTTTTCTCTGGTCTTTTAACATTTTTCGGTAAAAGTGTTTGAACATAATTAAAAGTATCTCTATCTATGATTGCTTCATGCGTATTTTCTACTATTATAAAATTATTGGGCTTATTTTTAACTGTTTTTTTCAACTTATAATTAATCTTTTTAGTCTTACCTTGAACTGTATCTCCTACATATATTTGGTTAGTAAGAATTGCTTTTATAGTGGTATCTACCCATACACCACATTCTTGACTTATACACTCTGTACTACATTTTGTATTCCAAATATAATTGTAATAAGATGCTGGAGTTTTAATTTTTCTTTCGGTAAGATATTGTGCTATATAGTGGTAAGTATTACCATTTAATGCTAAATCAAATATTAATTTAACAGTATCTACTTGTTCTCCATTAATTACTAAATGATTTTTGTTGGACGGATCTTTCATATACCCAAAAGGACATCTACCAGATACATATAATCCTTCTTTCATTCTTGAATGCAAACTTGTTTTAACTTTTTTAGAAATATCTTTAGCATACATATCATTCATGATTGCTTTAAAAGGTGCAATATCATTATTTGTATTATCAATAAAAGTATCTATTCCATCGTTAATTGCAATATACCTAACATTATTATTTGGAAAGTATTTTTCAATTAGTTCACCAGTTCCAATATAATCTCTACCCAATCTAGACATGTCTTTGGTAATAATCATATTGATTTTTCCTAATTCAATATCTTTAATCATTCTCTTAAATGATGGTCTATCAAAATTAGTGCCAGTATAACCATCATCTACATATTCTTCTATTAAATTGTAATTATTTTCTTTTACATATTGATTAAGTAAACTTCTTTGACTAACAATACTATCAGATTCTAAATTACCATCGTCTCTTGATAATCTTATATATATTCCTACTTTAAAACTATTATTCCCTACCATTAATTACTTCTTCCTTCCATTTGGGAATAATGAGTATGATTACATGTTAGCTCTCTTTTAAATATATTGCAAGTCATGTTTATCTTCTTATGTAGTTCAATTTTTAATACTTCAGTAATTATTTCATCTAAAGATTTTCCAGTATCTTTAAACTTTAAATTAACCTTGTATTTAACCATAGAGTTTAATACCTCCAATTAATTCTATGGTTATAATTTTTGTTTTAGTAATATCATTTAGTATGTTTACAAAATACCTAATAATATTACTTATTATCATATTCCTCCACTAATTTATAATTTTTCATAATCATCACCTAACCCTTCTATATTTAGTAAAATATTTTATTTATTTTTTCTAATATTTAAAATCTCTACATATCATATTTCTAATAATTCTACCATTATTTTAGTTATAGAGATATTATAGAATTTTGAAAGTAATTTTATTCGTTCGAATAATTCTTCCGGTAAATAAAAATTAAATCTTCTCATATACATCATATCCTTTGCATGATGAATAGTAGCTCCATTAATTAAACGAGTCAAGTCATAATTTTTACAATAATTTTTGTAATTATCCTAAATTCTATTATTTTATACTAATTCTACAAAAGCAGGATAAGATGTTTGCACAACAACACCAATTAATCCCTTATTTCATAAGGAAATGGCATGTGCAAATCATATTTTACACTTGCAAAATTCATCCTACTTCGTAGGTTGATATAAAGGATGAAATAAAGATTTTATATTGATATTTCAATATTTTAAGAAACAAAAAAATCATCATAAATTCTAATTCTCATTAAAATTTATAGAATGATAATTTTTATTAATTATTACTTTTTAATTTTAAAGTTTTTACAAACCTATTTGCTAATGTTGGCTTTGCAAAATGTTCTTCTAATGCTAAAACACTATTTTTATATCTATTATATGCTACCTCATAGTTTCCTTGTTCAATTTGCTCAACACAATAATCTACTATGTTATCATAAATATAATCATAAACCATACCAGATCTTTCTTCTTTATTAATATTTTCAACAATTATTGGTGCTACTTCATAGTAATGTTCTATATCTTCTTTTGAAACAAAATTATCTCTAAACCATCTTAATACTGTTAATTCATAACAATTATCATCAAACTTTTCTTGAAAATATTTCATACAAGCTGAAGTTAAATAACAACCACCTGATCCTGAACTTGTATCACTTTTATCAGGTCCATGTGTTGTAGAACTCCATGATCCTTTATCATAATTTAAATTAACATGTGCCGCATCATGTGGTTTATCTACTTCACCTCCATAAAAACTAATATGATCATTACCATTTTTATCTGTATTAACCTTTATAGTAACCCCTTTATCATTTACATAATTTCCATACTTATCTCTATCTGCTATTATTAACACCTTCCATTTTAATTTCTGACATTCTTAAAGAAATAATTGCCTCTAACCACAACAAAGACCATTCTGCAAAATAAGATTTTAAAGATTTTGTTTCAGTATCTAAATCAATTAAATCAAATTTTATATTTTGCAATTTTTCTTCATCTATAGATACTAGACTTTCTTTATTCACATATGTTGCTAAAATCGTATTAATTTCGACTAATACTTTTTCAAAATTCTTTTTTTGTTCTTTGTAAATATCTAATTGAGTTGAAGCTGTAACATAAAATATTAAATTTTTAAAAGCAAAGTCGATATTTTCTTTTGTTGGGTTTCCTACATCAAAAGTTTCATTCATTAACAAATCTCCTTTCTTGTTTTAGATTATAGACTTTTTTCTAAATAAATCAATAAATTTACTCATTATTCCCCATAAAATTTGTATCCCCTTTTTGAACAATATAATAATCTGCTGATCCTTCAACATCTAATGTAGGTAATTTCAGCACTTGACCAATAGACAAGCTAGTAGAAGGTAAATTGTTTAAAGCCTGCAACTCACTAACAGTAGTGTTGTATTTTTTTGCAATAGACCACAAAGAATCGCCTTTTTGAACAACGTAATAATCCGATCCTACCACTGGAATATAAGTAGCGCCTATATAATTTGCCAAAGCTCTCACTACAGCTTCTGCATAATCTTCATAATTATTTTTTAATTGTTCTACATCATCTCCACTACTATCTAAAAAACCATATTCTACAATAATGGATTCAGTGTTTCCAGTATTTCTTAACATATAATAATAATCTTTTGCAGGATCTGAAGGCAATCTTCTTTGATAATATTTTCTTACATTCTGACCTTCTTTTTCCAATTCTGTAGCTATTAGTTGTGATAATGTATCATCATTACGAAGAGCATAGATTACTTCTGCACCATCACCACCTGGTGATGGTCATTATGTAACTAAATTAATTTATTTTTTTGATTTTTTACTATTTTCTAATATATATTCATGAATACTTGATAATGTCATCACTAAGAAATCATATTGTTCAAAATACATTATTACTTCTGATGAATCACCTTTACTGTAGTGTCTATATGGAATATCTTCATTTCTTTTAATTGTTCCTTTAAAGAATTTTATAAAATGTGGATTAGCTTTGTTAATTCTTTCTAATAATTCTTTTGCTTCTTTATCTTTTCCTAATTTATAATAAAGAGCAAATTGTGGAAATAACATTTCTAAGGCTTCTTCTGGATACTTTTTATATAATTTTAACATTTCTTTTTCTTCTTCCAGATAAGCATATATAGCCATTAATAAATATCTAGCACCAGTATTATCATTATTGTTTAATCTAAGTATTTCTAAACATACATCTCTTGCTTGTTTTGCTTTACCATCCGCAATTAAATAATCTGCTTTTCTATACAAACCTCTAATATAAGGCCTAGTTTCAAATATACCATAAAAATGACCTATATTATCTTTTTCAAAATACCCTTCTTCTTCTAATCTATCTTTTTCAAATTCTAATCCTTCATTAAGTAATTTATCTCTTTTAATAGAGTTTTCCTCTAAATCAACTTGAAATAAAACTGCATCAAAACAATCAGGACACATTTCATATGCTTCTTTAGCTAATTTAATTGCTTGGTTCTTAGTTTTAGCATTTTCTGCCTGTTCTAATAATTCATATGCATCATCTAGAATTGTATTAGCATAATGAATCTCACCATTATTATACTTAGCTATAAACTCTTGTAATTTTTCATTTAATTCTTCATCATTCTTTGCATCAGTATTTGCAAAAAATTCATTTAACATATTATTAAATTTATTATCCATATACTTCTCCTACTTCCCAGAAACTTCTAATTCCTTTGTTTCTTTATATTCATAATTTAATCTATTTTGTTTAGTAACAACAGATTCACCTAAATTTCTTTCTATATCTTCTCTTGCTACCTTTGCAGCATGACCACCCATTCTAGCAACTTCTTTATTTTGTTCTAAACCTTGTGGTTTGTGTTTTTCAGCTAGTCTTTTTGCAGTTTCTTCTGACAAATCAGTTAATATTATTTCAATGTTATCCATATTATCTCGTAGAGATTCTTTACGAAGACCTTTATATTGTTTATATTCTTTAGCAGTCATGCCAGACCATTCCTTATAGATTTCATTAGTTAGTATAGCATACTCTTTACCTTCCGTTATACCATTTTCATGCCAAATATCAGTTAATTCTTTTCTATCTTGAATTCCTTTTAATCTTTTAGCAATCCATTTTTCATCATAACCTTTTGCTCGATATATATCTATAGACCTTTGAGCTGCAAGTGAAGGATCAAATACTTCATCTATTCTTTCACTTCCTAATTTAGCCAACCATCCTTTTATCGGTTCTGCATTTTTACTAGGAATAGACTCTATTATTCTAAACATACCTTCAATATCAACAACATCTGTCAATCTATATTTACCATCTTGAGCTTTCAATTTCAAAGCGTGACAATTTGTCACGGTTTCATTTCCTTCTTCTTTTAATCTTTGTTTTAGCTTTCTCCAATACGATTGCTTATCTTTACTTTCAGATATTACTCCAACTATATCAACAACACTAATATAATATTTTTCATCTTCTTTGTCCCATACTGTTCTTATTGTTTCATTATTAAAAATTTTATTAATTAGATGCATTTTATCCTGATTCATTTATAACCTCCTACTTATTTTCAAATTCAGATAATTCTATTATATCTTCAAGACTTCCTACTCTTCTAAGATATTCTAAACCACCATCAACAGCTATACTTTTACAAATACACCATTTAAAATCATGAACATGTTTAGACTCAATAATATCTTTACATTTTTTACATTGTATTTTATTTACTAATATTTTTTTATTGTTACTCATACATCATACCTACATAATCCATTACAACATCTTTTATACCTAGTTTTTCAGCATATGAAGATAGCTTAACGAGATCCTTATCCTTTCTTTTTATATACTCTTTAACACTATGTTTAATATGTTCCAAGTCCATTCTATTTTTAGATCTAATAATGTCACATATACATCTTTCAATATCATATACTTTCACTTTATTACCCATAGGCGTTTCTATTTCAGTAAGACCAATTTCATAAATATCATTATCAACATAAAACACATTATGCTTTCTTAAATGAACACTATTATAACTTCTTTTTACCGTTATATCATACATATTATTTGGAGCTTTTATAGATAAACCATGAAAATATAAAGCTGTCATATGAGAATATATTACATTTGGCATACTTAAACCAAAAACATAATAACTATCTTCTATTTTATTAGTATCAATATAAATACCAGATGCTACTTTCTCTATAAGTCCTTTTTCTTGCATAATTGAAAGATACATTCTGTGTATATCAAACATATCTAGTTCTTTCGAAGTAATATATCCATTATTATTTTTCATAAGTTCTTCAATAATTTCAATATTACTTTTATCTTTAAACTCTTTTATAATTAATTTTTCCATACTATACCCCTTTTGACTTTTCTACTGAAATTATAACATATTCAGTAGAAAAGTCAAGTGATCTGGTAGCATTTTTTTATTCCCGACAGATTGTCGGAAATTTTCAACTTCTCGACAAGTTGGCACGAAGTATTACTGATAATCGTTCTAACTTCTGACCAAGATGAACAGAAGTTATAATTTGACTTGTGGACAATCTGGCCACAAGTACATTTAACCTTTTCCCAATTTGGGAAAAAGTATTTTTTTTATTTAACCTCGTAGCAATTTGCGACAAAGTTATAACTTCCGACCATGTTGGTCGGAGGTTAACTTCGTATCTAATTGGTATGAAGTTAATGGCTGAGCTTCTACACAGAGCGTGTCGAAGTTAAACTTCCGGACAAGTTGTCCAAAAGTTACAATATTTTATTATTTTTCAACTTCGTCTCAAGTTGGGACAAAGTTATTTAGTTTCCAACTTCCCGACAGCTTGTCGCGAAGTTAAATTTGTGATATATACGAGTTTTAGTTTTATGTACTATTCT
>CAMMOI010000019.1 GCA_946498375.1 uncultured Mycoplasmatota bacterium
TCCATAAAAATCATCGGCATTAATTATAACAAATGGCTCTTTAATTACTTCTTTTGCACATAAAATAGCATATGTTGTTCCTAAGGGTTTAACTCGCTTTAAAGATAAATTATATTGATGTTTTGCTTTTTCTAAATCTTGAAATACATATTCTACTTTTACTTTCTTTTCTAAAGACATTCCTATTTTATTTTTAAATATTTCATAATTTTCTTTATTTATGACAAAAACTACTTTTGTAAAACCTGCAGCAATAGCATCATAAATTGAATAATCAATAATAAATTCTTTATGAGGCCCTACTTCTTCTATTTGTTTTAATCCTCCAAATCTGCTTCCCATACCAGCAGCTAGTATTAATAAAGTTATATTTGGCATAATATATCTCCTTATATTTAGTATATCTATTAATTTATTATTAATCAAGTATTATAAAGAACTTGCTAATTTAAGCAAGTTCTTTATTTATTAGGTTTAAAAATAACTACTACTTTATTATTAAAGTTTAGCTTCTTTAAAACAAGTTGCATAGTTTTCATATTTAAACTATTAATTAAAATAAATAAATCATCTACTACTTTATCATAAGCTACTATATCATCTTGAATTAGTGAATTAACATTTTCAATATCATCATAAGCCAAAACTATTGAAGAAATATAAGCTTTTTTGCGTCTATTTAACTCATCAGGTGTTACTTGTAAATTATTTAATTTATTTTCTATAGCTTTTATTATCTCATCAGGATAATTACTTTTAGCACCAATTGTTAAAGTAAAATAATTATCATAAATACTTGCCCCATAACTTAAAGCTGAGGTTATTAAATTGTTTTTAAGTAATTCTTCATGTAATTTGCTAGTAAGACCAAAGTTGTTTTTTAAAATAATATTTAAATATAATTTTAATTCATCTTTTCGAAACTCTTTAAATGGACTTAAAGATAATTTAAACGAAATTCTTACCTTTGGTATTTCAATATTAGCTTGTTGTTCTAAAAAAGGAGTTGCAACTTTATTTGGTTCTCTATCTTCCTTAATTTGAGGCTTATTATAAGGGCCAAAATCTTTAGAATTTTGATTTTCTTTAATAATTGCCACAGCCTCATAAGGATTAAAATTACCTGTTATAACCATAAACATATTAGCAGGATGATAAAAATTATTATATACTGTATAAACATCTTCAACAGTAATTTTTTTTATATCTTCTATTGTCCCACTAATTAAGTATTTACGTTTATTTTTATGCCATAGACATTCATGGGTTTTATAAATAATTTGGGCATTAGGATTATCTTCATACATTTTTATTTCCTCAGAAATTATTCCTCTTTCAGCTTTAATATTTTCTTTGGTATAATAAGGTGTATTAACATAATCAAGTAAATATTCTAAATTCTCTTTAAATTTTGTGGAAGCAAATACCTCATAAAAAGTAAAATCATTAGTAGTACAAGCATTTATTGATGATCCCAATTTCGTAAAATACTCATGAGCTGTTGTTCCATCGGGTTGGTAAAACATTAGATGTTCTAAAAAGTGAGCTATGCCATTAGGTAGGCTTATAAAACTTCTAGAATCTTTTGGTTTAAATTCCGTATGAATAGATCCATATTTTACATTCAAAGTCATATAAAAGTTTTTGACCTTTTCCGAAGGCCACATATAAATATGCATTCCTTGATCAGTTATATCATGATATATTACCTCATCAAGTCCTTTTAACTCTATTTTGTCCATTATTCCACCCCACTTAAAGTATATATTGTATTAATTTTTACTTTCTTGGCAATTTTTTTAATGTCATCTACAGTAATATTTTGTAACATTTGAATTCTTTGTTCAACAGTTTTTAAATTAGCTACATTTAAAAACAAATAATTATTAACTAAACTAGAAGGGCTGTCATAAATCATATTTAAAGAAGTAATTAAACTTAATTTGGCATTTTCTAATTCCTCAACAGTTATATCTACAGTCATTTCTTTTAAAGCTTTTTTTATAAGTTTAATAGCTTTAGCCTCTTTAGAATAGTCAATGCCAGCATAAATTAAAATAACTCCATCATATTTTTGATAAATGCTACTTACAGTATAACAAAGTGAATTATCTTGTCTTAAATACTTTCCTAATTTAGTATCTAAAGATCCTGCTCCTAGAATAAAATTATAAAGATATGCTGTAATTTCTCTATGTTCTTCATCTAAGGCTTGCAAATTACAACCAACTAACAAATTAGTTTGAATAATATTATCCTGCTCTTTTTTAATTTGAATTTTATTTCTAATTTTAGCATCATAAAAAATAGGAATTTCATATTCTTTAATAACTCGCAAATTAAATAATTTATTTATTTCTTGTGCCATATAATCCATATCTAATGACCCAATAATATAAATATCACAATAATCATGATCAAGCATATTATAATATTCTGTTGCAACATCAATAGGAGTAATTTTTTGGGCCTGTGATGATGTTCCTACCATATCATAAGCTAAGTAAGCATCCTCATCCATAAATTGGAACAAACGACGATAAGAATAAGCTTTAATATTTTCTTTACTTGATTTAATTTCTTCTAAAATATTATTTTTAACTGCTTTAAAAGATTCATTATCAAATTCATTATTTTCAATATTGGGATTTAAAATAGTTTCATGAATTAAATTAATAATCTCATCTAAATATCCTTTTTCACAATATTTAGGATTTAAAAAATCATAACAAAAAGTTGTAAATAAACAACCACCTACTCTAGATATCAATCCATAATAGCTAGTATTATATAAATCTTCTAAAGCAATCGAAAATTGTCTTTGAGTAGAATATTTTTTTGTTGTATAACTCATTAATTCCATCAAAAATTTACGAATCATAATTTTGTCTTTTTGAATTTTATTACGAAAAACTACTTCAATATGACAATTTTTAAATTTATCTGTATTTATTGTATAAATGTTAAATGAATTAAAATTATATTTTTTATATTCCACTATTATTCACCCTCTTTTTTATTATGGTAATTTAATTTAATTTTATAAATTTATCATATTCATGTAAAAAGAAATCATCAGTCATACCAGCTATATAATCTATAACTTTACGAGCAGAATTATTATTATTAAGATAATCATCATTCATATTATTTAAAAAAACTTGATAAATAGAAGAATTTTTATTTTGTAATTTAAGATCATTTAAATAATTTTCAAATAAAACACTAAACATTACTTTAATTTGTTTTAAACGATCGCTGCTGTTAGCTTTATTATATATATGTTGATAATTAAATTTTTTTAAATCAATTAAAGCTTGATAAATCTTAGGACTTAATAAAATATAAGGCTTATTATAACTATTATTAATAATATCTAATATTATGTTATTAATAATATCTTTATTATTATCTCCCAAAATCTTGACAATATTATCTGGAATATCTGCTTTAGTAATAATCTTTAATCTAATAGCATCTTCAATATCTCTTCCTAAATAAGCAACTATATCACTAATTCTTACAACACAACCTTCCAAGGTCGAAGGTCGTAATTTTTTTAAGACATCTATATTAGTATAACAATCATTATATTCTTTTAAAAACTCTTCCATTGTTTTTGGTTTTGGTTCATATTTTGATGAGGCAAATTCCCCATTATGACATAAAATAGCATCTAAAACTTGATATGTAATATTCTTACCCCTCCCGTTATCTTCCAAAACCATTAAAGTTCTAACACTTTGAACATTATGAGAAAAGTAAGTATTATCATATTTTAAAGAAAGTTCATTTAAATACTTTTCTCCTACATGACCAAATGGCGTATGACCTAAATCATGAGCTAATGCAGCTGCTTCAATTAAATCTTCATTTAAATGCAGAGCTCTTCCAATTGTTCGAGCAATTTTGCTAACAAATTGAACATGAATAATTCGTTTAGTGATATTATCATTATCGCTATATGTAAAAACTTGAGTTTTATCTATACAACGAGTATAGGAAAGACTATGAATTATTCGATCAATATCCCGAAAAAAGTCTGGTCTAATATCGCTTTTTTCCGGCTTTATTCTTTGAGCTAAAGAATATTTATAAGCATATTTACTTAAATTTGGCAATTCTAAATTTAATTTTAAATCATTTATTTTATTCAAACTACAATCCACCAACTTCCACTTCTAATTAATAATTTATCTTGCTTTTATTATATAACGAAACAATCTTAAAATGTAAAGTTATTTTAAATATTAAAAAATATTGATTTAAGATATCAATATTTTATTTAACTAATTGAACAACATTATACCCATAATATTTTAAAATCTCAACTGCTCTTTTACTTTTATGTCCTCCTGAACAATATAAGTAATATTTTTTATTTTTATCTAAATATTCCTTATAATGAAACATAAATATATCATATTTAATGTTTTTACTTTCGGGAAAATGAAAATTTTGATAAGTTACTGGATCTTCTAAATCAATAATCTCTCCATCATGTTGGTAGTCTTTATACTTTACATAATTCATATGATCACCTAATTATAAAATATGATCCTTATCAATTTTGAATAATAATTTATTCCCAAACGCAAAAAAACCAATTTAAATTATTGGTTTAATCATCGCCAAAGAAATCATCAAAAAATTCATCATCAGAAACAATATGTTCATCAACAATTTTACTATCTGTATCAATGTTAATTTTTGGATGATTATTATTTATTGCTCCAGTTTTTACTTCTTCGGAATTTTTAATAACATTATTAATTGAACTTGTAAAATCAGGAACACTTTGTTTAAAATTATCTATTTTATTAACATTTGGATTTACTACTCTATTACTTGACATCGAATTAGATACGTTATTTTCTTTAAGATTATTAATCGGTTGTTGTTTTTGTCTTAAGTCTGCCATCTGTTTTTTCTTTTCTGCTTCTTCTTTTTCTATTTCCGCTATTTTAGCATCTATATCCTTTATCATTGCATCAATGTCAGCTGGAGTTTTAGTTGCCAAACTATTCATTGAGGGAAGATTTAATCCTGATGATGGTGTGTTTAATGGCCCTGGATTAAATGAATTCATCGGATTCATTGGGTTTGAAAATCCTCCGAAGCCTCCCATAGGACTAGATGGTGGAAAACCAAACATTCCCGGATTCATCATTGAACTTCCACCCATTGGTCCTGATGCATTTTGCATATTTTCTGCCATTTGTTTACGTTTTGCTTCTTTAACAAATTCTTTAATATCAAAAATTTGGATTTTATGTTCTGTTCGAACATAAAAATCTGTCTTATCATATTTTTTTATAGAATCTAAATTATATGAAGGAGTAAGTTTTGTTTTAAAAGGATTCATACGAGCTTTTAAAATAATAACTTCATTCAATTTCATTTTTTGTAAATCGGTAACAGATACAAGTGGCTTTTCTGCTCCACCCTTATCTTTATCTTTTGGTTTTTTAACTCCACATAATTTACTAATTTCTTCTAATGCTGCTAGTTCTGTTGTTAATAGATATATTAAATTACCACAGTTAGAACGAATTGTTTGAGCATCATTATCGCCATAAACATCTTTTAATTGAGCAAAATTTTGAATAATAAAGGTAAATCTAATATCACGGCTACGAGCTGCTGTAACCATACTTGTAACATCTTTAAGTGGTGGCATATTAGCAAACTCATCCAAAATAAAATTAGTACGAAATTTTAAACGACCATTTTTTTCTTTATAAGCCTCGGAAATTAAAGTTTCATATAATTGTTTAATAAATATTGTAGCAAGAGCATGATATGTTGTCTTCTCATCATGAATTACAATAAATACAGCTGATTTTTCTTGACCTATTTTACGCATATCAAAATCGCTATAAGATAACATTTCACTTAATTTTTCTCTTGAGGCAAATATACGTAACTTTTGTCTAAAAGTTGATAATTGTCCACCTTGAGTTTCTTTAGGAGCATTTATAACATTAGATGCAAATATATATGCAGGAGAACTTTCCCCTTTCATTGTGAAATATTCTTTTATATAAGTTGAAGTCCCTAGACGTTCTTCTCCTTGAATGGTCATTGTATAAATAGAATTTAAATTAACTTCTTCTTCTTTGCCGTCTTCAAATAGTCCTAAAACACAACCAGAAAAATAATCGGCAGCTGAGTTTTGCCAGAAAGGATCGGCATTTCCATTCTTTTCTTTTAAAATGTTATTAGCTACATCCTCAAGTAATTCAGTAGCTTTATCAACATTACCATCTTTATATAAACGATATGGTAAACTTAAAGGATTCCAAGAACTTCCTCTTACCGGATCACGAAAGTTTAAAACTATAATATTATATCCTTTTTCTTTAAGCATCGCAGCATGGTTTTTATAAATTTCTCCTTTAGGATCGGTTAAAACCATACTTTCACCCTTTTTGGCTAAAACACTAACTAGAGGATCAACAACACTTGTTGTTTTACCTGAGGCAGTAGCTCCTACAACCAAAGTATGATTTTCAGAATTATCAACATACCATTCCTTTTTATTCATATATAAAACTACCCCAGCAGCATCTGCTGTATCTTCATCTATATTAACCTTCTTAACTCCAAAAGCATTTTTAATTTCTTTTTCTGTTGCAAAGCGCGAATATTCATTACTCTCAGGTTTTTTCTTAACGTCTAAACCAATACCTTTACCTTTTTCTTTTTCAAATATATATGAAGAAACACTAGTAAAAATAATAATTAAAACAATTGCAAACATTAATATTGTTATAGGAAAATACTTAGCAGTAAAGGCCTCTAAAGGATTTAATCCATAAAAAGTACCTGTAGATCCAAATGAAGCAAAATTAAGTACAGCTACTGCACATAAATAAAATAAAAATATACAAAATATAATAAATATTACTAAATCCTTTGGAGATACTCTAAATTTCATATTCTGTACGCCCTCTGCCTTTCCTTATCAATATCTATATTATACAATAAATCATCATTAATTTCTACGATATTTCCTATTTTTTAACTTAATTAAAACAACTAATAATATAATAAATACCCCTATTATAATTAATATAATTTCAATACTCAACCCCTCTTGAGATACCTCTTCTTCTTGAGTTGTCGAATTATTTAATTCTAAATATATACTTTTAGTACTTGCGTTAGCTTTATTAATAACCCAAGTATAAGTATTATTATTTACAAAATCAGCATTATTATCAACTACCTCTTTAGTAGTTTTGATATTAACTGTTACATTTTCTAAGGGAGGATATTTATCAAAGCACTCAAAGCCACTACTTGTTTGTAAAGTTTTACTATTATCACTATTATAAATATTTATTGATGTAAAACAATTATGAATAATGGCTGATTTTTTGATTTGCGATTCAGACATATCATATTTATAAGTAATTGAGGCTTGATTATCATTACTATTATTTAAATAATCATAATAAGTAACCCCATCTTGTTTTTCTGGAGCTTCACTATATCCCGTCACTGTATAATCAATTGGCTTAGGCCAAGAATAATTTTTTAAATTCTCATAATCTTGACTAGTACTTGAAGTAGTTAATGTTAAATCTTCTAAATATTGATCATCATCAATATTTAAATTATATTCAACACTACAGCCACTTAAAAATATTAAACTTAATATTAATACTATTTTTTTTAACATAGATCCTCCTTAATATGCACTAGATGTTGAACTAGTTGGTGTTGTAGTTGAACTACTACTGGTAGTGCTTGATGTATTAGATGGTGATGTAGCAGCTGGGTAATTAGCGATATTTTTATTAGCTTCATTTTCATAAAATTGAGTCATGTCAACAACTTGGTAATTATTAGAAGTCTTACTAGTAGTTGTAATTCTTGTGCCATTTTCGCCACTTGAGGCCTCAGCTATCAAATAATTATCACCTTGAGTTCCCACAATTAAAACCACATGATGATCATTAAATAAAACATCCCCTGGTTTTCCCTCAAAACTAGACATACTATGAGTTGCTCCAAGAGAACCAAATCCAGATGCCGCTAAACTTACTGATTTATATCCTCCATTATATATTGCCCAAGCAACAAAGCCACTACAATCTGGACCATAATAGAAGTATGGTCCATACCCACATAGCATTGATCCACTACCACCATTAACTGTAGCTCCCCATACGGCTGAACCAGATTGGCAACTATTAGGAATATTTAAATCAACTCCATAGTAATTAGCAGGATGAGCTCCTCCCATAGCATAAGGCAGACGAGCATTATAATTTTGACATAATCCTCCTACTAAAGCTAAAGCAGCAGCTACTACACCATCTCTTGTTCCTAATCCGGCATTACGAACTTCAGAGACAATATAATTATTAAACTCTTCTAATGAAGAACCTTGGGATTCTAAAAAATCGCCAATTGGTTGATTTATTTGAGTGCATGCATCAGTTGTTTGGGCATTAGCCGAAACGGAAGTAGAAAAAGAAGAACTACTAGAAGTAGAATTACCTCCTAATGAAGCATCAGCATCTGTATCTGAGAAAATAAATAGTAATATTAAGAAAAAAATAAGTAAAATTCCACAACCTATCAATGCCGGTCCTATTAATTGTGGATGAGCTTTAAAAAAGCCAATTACTTTATTATTAGCTAAACTACCAGATGCACTGGCTTTAGTTTTTTTATTATTTGTTGTAGATTCTTCCCCCTTAGCTGTATTATCACTTGTTTTAGAAGAAGTATTTGCAGTTGGTTTAGGCGTTTCATGTTTTGATAAACCTTGCAAATTTTTTCCGGGATTCATTCTATTTGCTTTCATTGGACTTGCTAAAGAAGAACCCTTACTAACGCCGGAGGGATTTTGACCAATCATTCCTACTACATCATCGGCAGCATCAAGTACTCCAGCTTTATTTAATTTATCTAAATTCTTTCCCATTCCAGGAATTTTATTAATACTTTTACCTGCTAAATTTAATACGCCCTTTCCCATTTTGGTTTTAGAGACAATATCTACGGCTGTGCCACCAATTCCGGGAGCATATTTACTAGCTACTGCTTTGGCAGCAATTTTTGCTGTTTTAGCACCCGCTTCTTTTTCATCTTGCTTTTGCTTTAATCTAGCTGCATTAGGATCATATGTATTCGTTTCGTTTATTGATGGATTATCTATATCAACTTGAGGTAATTCATTGTTATCCTCATATTCATTAAAATCGTTTATTTAGCATCACCACCAAACACTTACTACTATGATTATTATAACATATAATGTTAAATTGGCATAACAAAACACTTCTTTTTAGAAGTGCATATTAAAATCTTATAATCCTCCGCCACTGCCAAAGGAATCTAATTCTTCTTGAGTTAATATTACATTAATTCTCATTCTGCGACTACCACACACAAATAGTGCTTCACCTTGATTATAATATTTTATCGATTCTTTTTCATTATCATTTAAATCAACTAATTTAGCTAAATCATCAACAGCCTGTTTACGCAAGCCCATAATAAGATAATATGATGCATTATCAAATATTGCTTTTCCATGCATAATTACATTAGGAGCAGCAAAATCTGTTGGTTGTTGAGTAATTATAATTGTGCCTGTATTATATTTACGACTACGTCTTTGAATTTGCGCTAAAAATTCAGCCCCTAATTCATTACGATCAGATAATAATACATGAGCCTCATCAACCATCATAACTGTATTTAAATCTTTATCTAAACATAAACCCCAAGCATATTTTAAAATGTTAAAAAATAAGGCATTACGAATATTTTCCTCACTATTCATAAGTTCTCTTATATTAAATACTATATAATCAGTATTAGGATGAATAGTTGTATGGCCCGTAAAATAATAACGTAATTCTTTAACTAAAGGTCTTACTTTAAGCTCTAAGCGTTCCATGATATCTCTTTCTTGAGTTTGTTCTGGCATTGATAAAATACGTCCTTTTATCGTAGCATAAACATCATCAAAGGTTGGAAAATCTTCTGGCTTGAATGAAGAAAAATCAGAATCATAATCAATTTTATAACGTTTATAAGTATCTTGAACTACTTCACTAAACATTGTTAAAACATCATCTTCTATAGTTGGCGAATAGTATTTCATAAAGGCTTTTAACGTTTGTAAAGTTCTTGTAAGTACAGTATAACCTAATCCTTGAGCAAGTTCTTCTTCATCAGCATCAACTACTACTTCTAAGGGATTAATCATCCCGAATTCGCCACCTTTACCTAAATCAATAAAGTCGCCACCTAAACTTTTAGTCATCTCCTCTAATTCAGCTTCAGGGTCAATTGCTACTATCTTATAACCATTACGAATATGATTACGTAATAATAACTTAGCAGCTGTTGACTTACCACTTCCTGATGTACCTAAAATAATCATATTAGCATTATTACGATTATGCTCTTTTTTTATTTGATACAAAAATTGATTAAACAATACTACACCACCAGAAAAGTCAACCCCCAATAAAGTTGAATATCCAGGATCTTTAATACTATCAAAAACAAATGGATACATAGCAGCGATAGTTGGTGAAGGAATTGGGGTACCTATTCGATCTTCAATATCTTGTTTAGGAAAAATTGGTAACATTGATTTTAAAACTTTATCTTGCTCAAACATTAAAGGAATACCTCGCATACCTAAAGCATCCAAAAAATTTCGAACTTGAATTTTTTTCATATCCAATTCTTCTTTATTATTAGCAGTTATCATAACATGCATTTGAAAATCAAATATTTTAGATTGGGTGGCAGCAAGCATTGAAATAAATTGCTCCAAAGACTCATAATCTTGACGGATTCTTTCTTGAGTTGTTCTATCATTTTCATGTTGATATCTTACCTTTAAATCAGCAATTTCTTTATTAAGCATTTTTGACATCGTAGAAAATTCAATTGGAATATGTTTAATAACTACTTTAATACCTGAAATGCTTGTTAAATTAGATAAATATCCATGTCTAATATACTTAGGATAACTAACAATTGTAAGTATAGTTGCATATTTATCACTTATTATAAATTCTGTTGGTTTAAATCTTAAACCCTTAGGGGCTATCTCACTTTTGATATTGCTCATGATCCCACCGCCGCTCTAAATTCTGTTGTTACTCCCCCATTTAAGAAATTATCTAAAAGCATTCTTAAATCTGAATTTGATGTTTGTGAAGAATTAACTCCTGCATTTGCTAAATTAGTAATTAGATTATGAATCCTTTTTTGAATTATTTCTGTTTTCTTTTCTTTGAATAATATAAAGTATTCTGTATCTACAACACTCATTTCATTACTCATAAAAAGATTGGCTTTATCAATATCTTGAATAATTAATTTTCTTTTAGCGCGATCAGTAGTTTTAGAATATAATACTTGTAATTGAGATAAATATAAATTAATATCTACTGGTCGATCTGCAATAACTAGCCAAAACTCATAATCAATTGCATTGTAAAAGTTACGCATGCCATAAATTACATTATTTTGTAATTGTTGATCCATGATAAAGATATCTTTTGATTCAATTTTTACTCCCGTAACATATTGTCCATTATCAAGTTGAATCATACCATTCATAATATTTTTAATAGGTACCCAATCTTCAGAATACTTAGAAACATTACTTACCACTGCCATTTTTTATGCACCATCCTTTCCAATAATATTGCTTTCTCATCGTCATATATCGATAAATATTACTAAGTAGTGTCAGCATATTATGATAATTAGGTACTGGTAAGACCAAAAAGCCTGATATTAAAGCTGGAGATAATACTAACATCATTAACCAAATGTTACTTGATTTAACAGCCATTAATAAAATTAATGAAAGTACTACTCCAGATCCAAATATTATTAAATCTATCCAATTAAAGAAGCCTAAAATTAACATTGACTTCTTTGAATTGGCAGGTATTAAATAATCCCCATCCATTTTTATTCCTCCTATTTTTTATTACCTTTATTATAAACTTGATCTAATACTCTTCTTAATTGTTGATCATCTCTAGCTTGACCTTGACGACTCAGTTCAGCTTGAGCATTAGCATACTCTACTTGTGCTCTTCCTTTTGGATTTTTCTTAATAGCGTCTTGTACTTCTTTATCAACAATATCATCTATATCTTTAGTTGCTTTTTGAGCATCCTGTCTTGCTTTTTCAAGAGAGTCTCTATACACATTTTGAGCATTAGATATTTTATCTTGAGCATCTTTTTTAGCTTTTTGAATCATATCATCGGCTTCTTTATTAACATCTCTAGTTATATCATCAATATATTTCTTTGCTTGTTCACTATTAGAAGCAGCAACAGCATTTTTAATATAATCTTTATTATTTTTTAATTCTTCCTGAGCTCGTTTTGCAACCTCAGCACCAAATGCACCAGCATTGGCAAAATTCTTATCCTCACCGTTTTGCTTCATTTGCTTTTCAATAGCACTATATGCGTCATTATAGGCTTGTCTATGGGCATTTCTATATTCATTTGTTTGCTCATATGCACGCATTCTATTAGCTATTGCTTGAGCTTCATTAGTTTTATAATTTTCAGCTTCACGAATATCTTGTTGTTCTTTGGCTTTAGCATCAGCTATTGCTTGTTGTTGAACTCTATAAGCCTGTCCATTAGCATTCTGCTGTTCAGTTCTAATTTTTTCTAATTCTGCTCTGTGTACAGCCATTTGAGCTGTTTTTAAACTCTTATATTCATCAGATTGTTCAAAATCTTTTACTACATTTTCTAAATGTTGTTTTTGTTGAGCTTGTAACTGCCTATTCGAACGATCATATTGAAATTCTACATTCCCCATAAAAGAACGACCACGTCTTAAGAAAGAGCCATTATATCTATCTCCAGTTAAATCATGATATGTTTGTTGACCTTGTTTAAAGAATTGATTTCCACCGCCTTGAGCACCATCATGTCCACCTTTTAAAGCAGCTCTAAAAAAGCTTCCCCCATTACGTTTTGACATGTATCCAGCTCCAATAGCTCCAGTTGTAGCTCCAGCCACTTTAGAAGCACCACTAAGCATTTTATCGCCACCAACCATGCCACGTAATTTATTACGAATATTTAGCGAACCAGCATTAACATTTATACCTAAAGCCTCTGTAACTAAATTAGTTGCCTGCTTCATAAACATAAGAATACCAATAATTACAACTACTCTTGCAAATGCTACAACTCCATATGAAGCATTTAAATCTAGAATTACAGGAGTTTTAAAAGACATGAGCGATAAAGTAAATAAACTAGAAGAACTAATCATATCCCAAGTATCTGGTATATTAGTAACCATAAATATACCAAAAAATAAGATTGCTATTTTAATAAAAACTTGAATAAATGTTGATGTTGTAAACTTAAGCCAACTGTCAAACATACTTGATTGTTTAGGAATAATTCTAGCTAATATAGGAATTGGCGCAATAAGTTGGGCAAATCCTAATTTAGCTGCTCTAAGTCCCATATCTAAACAGTAAGATGCAAGAATATAACAACAAAAACCACCAGCAATTGTCGAAATAATAAATGTATATTCCATTATATCTTCACCAATTAGTTTATGAGTTAAACTAAATCCACTAAAATCACCCGTCGTTTTAGCATATTGTAAGATAGATCGATATAAAATATTTCTTTCATCATAATTGCTAGTATTAGTAGCTCCTGAGGCCAAAGCACATTTTTCGGCAGCTTCGCCATAAATATATGCACTTTCTCCCTCAGCACCACATTGATTATAGTTGGAAATATTTTTATACACTTCTTGAGCTTTTTCTGTAAAATCAGTATCAGCATTTTTTAAATCATTATAAGTAATCTCATATAAATTAATAGAATTATCTGTTTGAACAGATCCTGCAGGATTAGGGTAATAAAAAGAACTAAATATATCTACAGCAATAGAATTACCGGCAAGTTCTAATTCATTTTCTGCCGTTCCAGAAAATGATACTGTACAAGGAGTACTACTTTGGCCCAAAGTATCACAAGCTGCTTGATCATCATAAGTGACATTAATCTTAGGAGATGTACTCGAATAAGATCCTAAAATAATCTTCCCTACAATATTTTGATTCATTAAAATTCGTTGAGCTTCATAAGCAAAATCAAATAAAGTTGGCATTATAGCAATTAAAACCAGAGAAGTAACTGTATTTATAACAATTTTCCCAGCAGAAAAACTTCCTTTATTCATCTCATCAGGATTAGCAATACTTTGTAATAGGGAATATGCTAAAACAAAAAGCATTGCTATACCTAAAATAATATATATTCTTTGTTCAAAGACCTCAAAGGTTTCATTAGAAAAAATTCGCGCACTACTAATTGCAATAAATACTTGATATAACCATCCTACAACTTTATATACAATGCCATCTAAAGCTAAAAGAAAAGCCATAATTCCATCTTGAATCGATGACAATATGGATAATGTTACAAGCATTTATATCACCTCTATCCTATACCACAAGTTGATTGATCTATTACATTTAAAATTAAATTAATTAATACCGGCAATAAGAAAATAATTATTCCAATGACTAAACGTTTACCAAATTTAATTGTTGCCGTTTTTATTGCATCTGCATCTTGATCAACAATAGCTTTAGCATAATCAATAGCCGAAAAAGCAAAAATCATAATTATAGCAGCTAGCTTCATATAATCAAATACTTTTTGTAATAACCAGCCCGTTGTATCTTCCTGATAATTCCCCTCACTATCTCTTGCTCCAAGTAATCCCTCACATGTAGCTTCTCCATAAGGATCTTCCTCACTTGAATCAGGATCATCAGGATCATCAGGATCAACAGGGTCAACTAAATCTGCTGCAGAAATTAAATTACCATAAGTCACTTTAACATAATCATTATTAGGAATATTAGAATCAATAAAACTTTTTAAGTTATCATCACCTACTAAAACATAATAATCCCCAGTTCCACTATAACCTGAATTAATTAATATCATATAAGCAGGACAATCACTAATATTTGTATCAATTTTATAATTATCTAACTTAATAGTTTGTTTATCATAATTATTATCTCTAAACTTAATTTTCCCAGTTTGATCAAAATTTTCTATTGGTACTACAGCATTAGTATAATGCTTTATTTTATTTAAACTTTTATTAGAAAAAGCTTCAGTATAAACATCAACTTTATCTATATGGGCTTTACCAGAACTATCTACTGTAGCTGTAGTAAACCCCACAGAACCATTATAAACACCTTGATAGATACATTGATTGGGCCATTTTGCTGCTAAAACAACTTTAGGAAGAAAAAAAACTGCTACAAACAAAGAAATAAAAAACAAAGTTTTTTTCATACAATCACCAATCTTATGACAAAATTATATCATACTTGCCTAATTTTGAAAATTAAAAAAGACAAATTTAATTGTCTTATTCTCCAGAAAAATCTACAGCTCCAGAAGTATCACACTTACTTGGGGAAACTACACACTGAGAGCATACTTCATAATCTAAATCAGAACCTGTAAAATCCATAACCCAGTTAAATACCATTCTAACAATTGCAGGAATCAAGAATATTATTGCAGCGGCTACTGCTCTCATAGCAAAAGTTTTAGCTGATTTTTTAACCTCATCATCTTTTCCAGCAACTACTGCCTTACCAAAATCAATTGCTCCTAAAATAATTAATAATAATGGAATAATAATCTTAAAAATCATTAATATCCAACCAACCACTTGCCATACTAAGGCAGAGTCAGAACAAAACGTTTCAAAATCCAATAATAACATATATAATACCTCTTTCTTAACACTTAACAATAAAATTTTATCCTTTTTTCTTATAACTGTCAAGGTTATATTTGATTTTTAGACGTTTTTAAACTTATTTAATTACTCCTTAATGTTGAAAATGAATACAATTTAATCCCATAGTTTTTATTCGGATGAATTCCATCTAATAAATAAGTTGTAAGGCCATTATTCTTTATAGCATCAGAAATATATTCATTAACATCTAAAAAATATACATTTTCATAATCTTTAGCAAGTTGGTCTAAATATTTATCATAATAATTATATAATTCTGTTTTCAATTCTTTATTTTCTTTTAAATATGGATCGTTATCATAAGTTCGCCATGGTGAAAGAAGAATTATTTCTTTACCTGATATAGTAGTTATGATATTTTTAATATTTTGAATATAATCATCAACACTGGTCATATTATATCTAATATCATTTGTTCCTATATTAATCACTACCAAATCGCAATCCGCATTTTCCAATTTATTCAAGTAATTTTGAATGATATCAAACGATGTATAACCTCCTTTAGCAAAAGAATAATATTTTAAATCTTTAAAGTTCTTTAATAATTCTTCATACCAAGGATGATAATTATTCTTTGTTCCTTCTGTAATACTATCTCCTACAAAACAAACTCCTTTGCTTTTATTCATAGCATTATACATAAAACTAGCTTTATCATCATCAGTTAACTCAAATATATATTTATTTTCTTTTTTATATCCTTCTTTGGAGTAATAATATTCTTTTTCAATGTTTTTTATATCAATTTTATGCCTCATGCTAACTTCAGTAACTTTTTCATTAGCATATTCTAATCTTTGCTTAAAATTTTTAAAATTATCATCGTTTAATGCATCATAAACACTTACCGAAGTATATTTTCCATTTTTTTCTACAGTTAATAACGGTATAATCCCTGCTCCTATGACATCCTTATTATTTTTATCTATATAAATTTTTACCATCATTGAAACATCCCCATCATAATCTGTATAAGAATTAACATAATTACCTGGTGAATTAACAATTATTGTATCATCTTGATAATAAATTGGCTGAACACGATGGGAATGATCCCCTAAAATAATATCAGCACCACTTTCTACAAAATAGTTGTTCCAAAATTTTTGATAATTATCCACCTCATTACTAAATTGTGTCCCATAATGAGGCATCACAATAATTAAATCTACGCTTTGATCTTTCAAATAATTAAAATCATTTTGTATTCTTTTTTGAATCTTAGTTAAATATTTACTACTACTTGAACACAAATAACCACTTAAATTCCAATAATTATTAACAAGTTCTTCTTCATTAAAATAATTAATGCCATATGTATAAGCTAAAATTCCTATTTTTATATTTTCTATATTAACAACTTTAACCCTATTTTTATAGGCCCCAACATAATCTAAAGACAGACTATTTAAATTATTAATTGTTTGATCAACGGCCTTTTCTCCGCGGTCAAGCAAATGATTATTTGCAACACTTACTAAATCAAAACCGTTATTTTTAATGCTTGCTAAAAAACTACTTGGATAATTTAAATGCAATTTTTTATCATCATCAAAATTACCATAAGAATACTGACTACTATCATCGCTTGGACCTTCTAATACGCCTATCATATAATCTACATTTTTAAAATAATTTTTAGTATGTTCAAACATATAGTCAAATTCATATTTACCATTTTCTGTATATGAATTCAAAACCTGATTTTCCAGTAAAATTAGATCTCCAACATAACCAATAGAAAAACTATTATTAATATTTTCTGTTTCTTTATAACTAACAACTTCAACATCTTTTAGATTATTCATAATTTGTTTTCTATATATAAAAACTAAAAGACTAGCTAAAAACAAAATAATTAGAAATATAAAACATTTTTTATGTTTAAAATAAAATTTATAAACTCTATTAAGTACATTTATAAAATATTTGTAAAACAAACTATTGCCAAATAAAATACATATAAGCAATGCTAAAACAAAGCATAATAAAATAAAATAAGGATTTTTAATTTTAACTATTAAGTAATTAGCAACTATTAATGTTGGTATTCGATGCATTACATAAATTCCCAAAGAATGTTGACCAAAACTTGTTATAAAAAATAATTTTTTATTAGATAATACACTATATGCACCTATAAATAATAGCGGATTAAGAACTAATAATATTAATCTAAATAAAATTTCAATATTATTAAAATATTCATACCCCATATAAAAGTCTAAAGTAATAGGAACAAAAGACATAAAAAAATAAATAAACATAATAATTATAAAAATTCGAAATCCTTTATAAAAAGATACTTTAACTTTCATTAAATCTAATGAATATCCAAAAATAAAGAAGAAAAGAAAATAAAAAAATCTAATAATTGGTAAATTAGTAAAACCTAAAAAAAATGCTACACAAAATAAAATTATATTAACTATATTGGCTTTTTGAATTATAATTTTTTTGATTTTATCTTGCTTTACTATCAATCTGTAGAAAAATAAATATAAAAGATACCATGATGAATATTTTATGTCAAAAAAATCAAAAGATTCAAAATAAATATAATCATATATACAATAACTTAAGTTAACAATTAAAAATAATATAATTAAAGTAAATAGTGAATTTTTTTTAACTTTTTTAGAAAAAATACCAGATATAATAAAAAATAATGGCATATGAAAACAATAAATTAATCTTACTATATACATGTTTTCAGCTGGTGTATAATAAACATAAGAAAATAGTAAGTGCCCTAAAACCACTAAAAATATTAATATTCCTTTTAAATTATCTAATTTTAAATTTCTTTGTTTCATACCATACCTACTAAATAATTTTTTATATATTTAGTATATTATACTTAATTTTAAACAGCAACAAATTCAAGAAAAAAATTGCCTATTAAGCAATTTTAATTTTTATTTTTAAATATACCCAAAATTTTAGTTTTTTCTCCACCTAAACTATTATCTTTTTGTCTTAAGAAACCTAAATGAGATAACATATCATCTAAAACACGGTGTTTTTCCTTTTTATCATCTAGTGGAGGAATATTATAAAATATTCTACTTTTAGATTCATATTCGAAATCTAATACATCTTTATTATCTAATAAGCTTTTATTTAATACTATCTTCTTACCATTTAATGTACCAAATATGCCTCTGTTTCTTCTAATCATCTTATTTAATTTAATAGTACTAGGCTCAAGTAAATATAAGACATCAGTACAAGCATTTTCACTTTCCTCAGAATTATTTAAATCAACTAAAATAATATCATAGGTATTAGCATTTCTAATAGTATATAAAAACTTGTCAGAAGATGTGCTTATTAGATCAGTATCATTAAAATATTGAAAATCTTGTTTATCAATTTCGATAGCTAAAACTTGATAATTTTTTTCTAGCTGCTTTTTTAACATATATATAAGAGTTGTAGCACCAGCATGATCAGTAACATTTTTAAAACCAATAATAGTTGTAAAACCACCTGCTGTTGCATCATCCATCTCAAATTTAGCACTTTCGTGTTTATGAGATATTTCATTTGCCACAGCATTAATCTGTTGATATTGGGCAACATCTTTATAAGTATTAGGATTATCAATTAAAAATGGAATATTATCTATATTTCTTGTGAAATTATAAATTCCCATTGAAATAAGTTGTGAAAGATATGTTGGTGATGAGGTAACATCACTATCATCAAGCACCAAAATTACTTTACTCATATCTATTCCCAAAGCTAGTTTCTGAATATTAGCAACATTTCGATAGCCCTTTATTGCTGTTACATCTAAAATCATTTTATTGAAGAAAAAGTTAGCAAACATTTCTACTATTTCCTCAGGGGCATATTCACCATTAACGCTTTTTATTACATCAATTTGTAAAGTATTTAATTGAGTTTGAAATCTATTTGATACAATAACATTCATTAAACTTTCACTCCTTTATTTAATACCTTCAGTATTAGGATATTTAATCTCTATAGTTTGACCATTTATTTGAAATGCTCCAAGTCGTCCTAAAACTGGTATATCCATTTTTAAAAACAATTTAACTTCAAAATAGCCAGTATTTGATCCTGTGTTTACATAATTTACACAATAATAATTATTGCTACTATTATTTTGGGTTAATTTACCATATGAAGATTCATCAATATTTTCTTCGCCATACCAACCATCAGGACATTTACCAGTTGCTCGATATGCAGAATTAACTAAATATTTATTGATTATCCATATAGAGCCTGGTTGTGAACCAGAAGATCCTGGAGTATAGCCAGTTGTACCTAATCCCTCATATTTTTCAATAATATTAACAACCTCATTTTTTACTTTGAAAACAGTAGAATAATTAATCATTACAACTAAGTATCCTACAAACATCATTGTAATTCCTATTATAAGGCCAAAAAGCCATGTTGCACCTATTGACTCTCTCATACTTACCCTCCTATATGTCCATTTTCAATGGTATCTTCTGGAGTATACAAAGGTTCAGTATCTCCCTTAACATTTAATGGAACTCTACTAAAAAAGGGTACATCAATGCTGTAAAAAACTTTTACACGATAATAATACATATCAGGCAGTTCATCAGTAGAATTTGGAACTTTAATTTTTTTGATGCAGTAATTGGCAGCAGTATCATCTCCATACACAACAGTTCCATTAGCCATAAAAGCTGTCCAGCCAGTATCATCGCCACTATTACATTTTCCACTACTTGCATACTTAGTTTCAGATAAAACTTGTCGTATATTAGCTGTATTTACACCATTATCATTTTGAATCTGCTGAATTATAGAATCTGACACTTTATAGGCAGCAGTATAATTAATTGAAATACAAAAATAGGCTGTTACCAACAATAGCAATACTATAACTATAGTAAATAAACCAGTTCCTCCAATAGCCGTTTTCATATACTACCCCTCTTTCACTATCCTTTATATTTACATTTAAAGGTTGTACCATCTTCATCTTCACAACTTACCATTCCATCAGCATCAATATCAGTTTTACAAGTAGCTCTGCTACATTTCATTTGATAGGTTTGCTCTTTATCGAGTAATGGCCATATAACAGCATAGAAAAAAACCACTAGAGCTCCAACTAGTGTAACAATTACTAGTGTTATATTTAATTCGCCAGTGGCTTCTCTCATATGTTATTCCTCCAATCTGACTAACTAGCATTTATATTACCAGCAGAATCAACAGAATAATTAGATGTGCTATTAACAGAACCTTCTATATTATTTTTTATTCTAGGATATATAACCATCATAAACAATGTTGCAATAGCTGCAATAGCAACTACTGTAATAACTGTAACATTTAATTCACCAGTCGCTTCTTTCATAAATTTTAAAACACCTCCTATACTATTATATATTTTTATTATACCTACTTTTAAACATTTTAGCAATAATAATTTATAAAATATAGCTAAATACGACAAATTTTCGTGAATTTAGAAATTAAATACGGGAATTTATCAGTTTTAAAACATTGAATATAAAGAATCCATTGAAAAATGGG
>CAMMOI010000020.1 GCA_946498375.1 uncultured Mycoplasmatota bacterium
ATTATCTTATAAGCATTTATCTACCTAAACCTACTTTTTGATAAACTGTTTTTAGCTTTTCTTGGCCAATTTTTGTTACTTTTTCTAAACCCTTGTCTAAAATTTCATCTAATTGTTTAGAATTAATAATTTCATAGTATTTTTTTTGAATAGCCATTAATTTTTCAACAACAACATCTGCTACTTCCTTTTTTAAATTGCCATAATTATAATTTTTAAAATATTCTTCTGCTTGTTTAATACTAATATTTTTTAAAGTACTATAAATAGTTAATAAATTAGATATTCCGGGTTTATTTTTTTCATCAAAATAAATTTTATTATCACTATCGGTAACTGCCGATGATATTTTTTTACGAATAGTTTTTTCATCATCTAGTAAAAAAATTGTTCCTTTAGTATTTTCGGCAGACTTACTCATCTTTTTTAAAGGATTTTGTAAATCCATTATTTTAGCACCACTTTTTGAAATCATGGGTGCAGGGATTTTAAAAGTTGGACCATATTTGTTATTAAAACGATTAGCTAAATCTCTTGCTAGTTCTACATGTTGTTTTTGATCTATTCCAGTTGGAATTAAATCGGCATCATACAAAATAATGTCAGCAGCCATTAATATAGGATAGGTAAATAAACCAACAGGGATATTAGTATACTTACTAGATTTGTCTTTGTATTGTGTCATACGTGATGCCTCACCCATATAAGTATTACATTCTAATATCCAGGCAAGGGCAGTATGATATAAGTTTTCTGATTGAATATAAATCGTATTTTTATTGGGATCAATTCCACAGGCTATATATAATGCTACATTTTTTTTAATTCTTTGATGAAGAATTTCTGGATTTTGAGGGACAGTTATGGCGTGTAAATCGGGAATAAAAATAAATGATTCATATTTGTCTTGATATTCAATAGATTGTAAAATTCCTCCAATATAATTTCCCAAAGTTAATTCACCACTAGGTTGTAAACCAGTTAGCATTCTTTTCATTTAATCACATCCTAAAGATAATTTTATCATAAGATGTATATTTTTTAAATATAAAGCCAAAATATTTGTGAGGAGAGAAAGATATATGAAAAAATTTATAATGGGCTTTATAAGTGTAATTTTATTAACAGGATGTTCTCTAGGAATGAGTAATACACCAAGTAAAGCTGTAGAAACGTATTTAGATAGATACATTAATAATGATGATGTAATTTTAGCTGAGTTAGATGATTATGCTAATAATCAAACTAATTTGACTGATGAACAAAAAGAAACTTATAAAGAAGTATTAAAAAAGCAATATAGCGATTTAACTTATGAGATTGAAAATGAAGAATATTCAGGAGATACAGCTGTAGTTACAGTTAAAATAAGTGTTTATGATTTATATAAAGTTCAACAAGATGCTGATACATATTTTACTGATCATAATGATGAATTTTTAGATGCAGATGGTAATTATGATGAAGATTTATATATGTCATATCGTTTAGAGCAAATGAAAAATGCTACAGATAAAGTAGAATATACAATTAATGTTAATGTATCTAAAGTTGATAATGCTTGGAGTGTTGATCAACTAAGTAATGAAGATTTACAAAAAATCCATGGAATATATAATTATGAAACAGATAATCAACAATAATTATTTGTTTTTTTATAGATTAATAACTAAAAATATTGAGTAAATAATTGTCAAGGAAAGCTGTCTTTCCTTGAGTTTATCCTTATCCTGTGTTATTCTAAGGCAGAAAGAAGGTTATTTATGAATAATGCTATTAATAGTGAGGTAAGTAAAGCATTAAAACCGGTAAGAAAGTTTGGTGGCTTTTGTTTTAATGTTTTAGGAAAAGCAACTAATTATGCTGTAACTTTATGTTCTTTGCCATTTCATGGTATTAATTATGCTATATTTAAAGCAAGAAATAAAAATACTAATTTAAAGTATAATTATAATGGTTCTAGAATAACTAAAGTTAGCAATTATGTTGGACAAAAATTAGCTTCAGTTCCTTATAAAATGGGCAATGCAATTAGGAGATAATATGGAAGATTATAGTTTTGAAATAGAAGATGCTTATGGCAATAAAATTATAATGAATGCTATTTCTTTTATTGAAGATCAAGAAAATGCTAAAACATATATGATATATACTGATAATACAACCGATGAAGATAATATTTTAAATTTATATGTATCTGAGGTTATTCGCACAGAAGATGATGAATTTAGTTTAGAAGAAGTAGAAGACTATGAAGAAATAGATTTAATTACTAAAGAAATGGATCGAATTATTGCTCAAAATATTAATAATTAATTTATATTTTGTCGGAATTTGTCGACCTTTTTTTGTTGAACTTTGTCAGATAAAGATTTAATATTAAAGCAAGGAAGGGATCGAATGCATGTTTAAAGTATTAAATAAAAAAGAAATGGAAGAATTTGTCGATAAGTATTTTGAGATTTGGAAAGAAGATATTTGGAAAGTTACAAGTATTAATTATAAAAATATTACAGAATATATGATTAATGAGCATTATTTATTTACGATTAAAGAACAATAAAATTCGGATGATTTCCGAATTTTTTTAAGTTTTAAGAAAACCAAGACTTTATTTTTTCCCATATACTAGTTTTATTACTTTTAGTATTTTTGTCTTTATAATATATATTTTCTTGAGCTAGAATATTATCATCTAATGTAACGCTTATTGTACCGGCTATTTTAGAATTAGTAAATTTATCTTTTTTATTAATTTTAACATCAACTTTAATTTCTTTTTCTTCTTCTTTAGTTAAAAGTAATTTAAAATCTTTTTTTAAATATAAAATTTTATTTTTATATTCTTTATCTGTTAATTGGTAATCTTCATGATCAATAATCGTTACTAAGTTATATTTTGCAAAATATTCTTCATATAATTTCTGATGATCAGTAAAATCGTTAGGATCATTTAAAGTAACGGCAATTAAATTTTTATGGTCTTTACTGGCCGATGTAACTAAAGTTCGACGAGCTTTTTTTGTAAAACCAGTTTTGCCTCCTGTTGTATATTCATAAGTTGTTAATAATTTGTTTTTATTTTGCCAAACATAGTTTTTTTTATTAGTTTTTAAAGTATAGCTTTTAGTAGCAGTAATTTGTCTAAAATCTTCATTTCCCATAGCTTCTTTCATTAATAAAGCCATATCATAAGCAGTAGATGTATTGGCAGTTCCATCGTCATTTTCAAGACCATGGGGATTATAAAAGTGAGTATTTTTCATTCCTAGTTCTAAAGCTTTATCATTCATCATCGTAACAAATTTTTCTTCGGATTTAGCAACATTTTTAGCAATAACTAATGCGGCATCATTTCCACTACGAAGCATTAGACCATATAATAAATCTTTTAAAGTTACTTCTTCGCCAATTTCAACATAGATAGCTGATCCATAAGCTTTTAAAATTTCTTCACCAACAGTAATTTTTTTATCAAGTTTAGAATTTTCTAAGGCAATTAATGCAGTCATAATCTTAGTAGTAGAGGCAATTAATTTTTGGTCATTTGCATTTTTAGAAAATAGTACTCTTCCTGAGTCTTGATCTATTAAAATAGCTGCCTCAGCAGCTAGGGCTTGGATTTTAGAAGGAACAATAAATAATATTAAACTAATACTTAAAAAAAGAAATTTTTTCATATCAACACCTAAATAATATATATTTTTTAAAATTTTAATTATGATTAGGTACTGAACATTTAAATAAATTAATATAATTTTTTAGGTGATATAATTGATAAATATTCTTTGGGGAGTTTTAATTGTTATTGGTATAGTCTATAGTTTTGTAACTGGTAATATTACTACTATTAATAATGAGATTATTTTAAGTAGTAAAAGTGCCTTGGATATGATTTTGGAAATGTTGCCGATTTTAGTTTTGTGGATGGGACTTATGAAGATTGCTGAGGAAAGTGGTTTGTTAAAAAAATTAGCTAATTTATTTTATCCAATATTAAGTAAACTATTTCCCTCACTTCCCAAGGGTAATCCTGCACTAGGATATATTGCTAGTAATGTTGCTGTTAATATGATGGGACTAGGTTCTGCAGCAACCCCATTTGGACTCAAAGCTATGGAAGAGATGCAAAAGATTAATCCAGATAAAAAGTGTGCCACTGAGGCGATGATAACTTTTTTGGTACTCAATACTAGTGGAATTACTTTAATTCCAACAACCGTAATTTCTTTGCGTTTACTTAATGGTAGTGCAAATCTTACGGAAATAGTTTTACCATCAATTATTGCAACTACTATTGCCTCTATTGGCGGGTTAACTTTAGATTATTTAATAAGGAGGAAAAATAGATGAATATTATCTCCTCAGCTATAATACCTATAATTGTAATTTTTATTATATTTTATGGATATCGAAAAAAAATTAATATTTATGATTCGTTTTTAAAAGGAGCCAAAGAAGGGCTAGTTAGTACTTTTAATATTTTTCCTTCGCTTTTAGCCATGGTTTTTGCAATTAATATATTTTTAAAAAGCAATTTTATTGAATTTGCTTTAGGATTTTTAAAACCACTATTTAACTTCTTAAAAATTCCTTTAGAAATTTTACCTATGGCAATATTAAGACCAATATCAGGATCTTCTTCTTTAGCCATTATGAATAATTTGTTTGCAAGCTTCGGTCCAGATTCTTTAATTGGCAGACTTGCCTCAGTAATTCAAGGCTGCACAGATACCACTTTTTATGTAATGGCTTTATATTTTGGCAGTGTTAAAATAATTAAAACCCGTTATGCACTAAAGGCGGGTTTATTTGCCGATCTATGTGGAATAGTTTCAGCCTTTGTTGTAGTAAAAATATTTTTTGGTTAATTTGGACAACTTGCAAATAGATATAGTTAATGATAAACTAAAATTAATTATTAATGTTTAGGAAGATTTATATGGAAAGATTACAAAAAGTTATTGCCAGTTGTGGATATTGCTCCAGAAGAAAAGCAGAGGATTTAATAAAAGAGGGGAAAGTTTATGTTAATGGTCATAAAGTAACTAAATTAGGAACTTGTGTTAATTCAAGTGATATAATAGTAGTAGAAAACGTAGAGTTACACCAATCTAAATTAGAGTACTACTTACTTAATAAACCTCGGGGGGTGATTAGTAGCACTAATGATGATAAAAGTAGAAAAACGGTTGTCGATTTAATTAAAACCAATACTCGTATATATCCTATTGGCAGATTAGATTATGATACAACGGGATTAATTATATTAACTAATGATGGTACTTTAGCTAATAAATTAATGCACCCTAAAAATAAAATAGAAAAAACTTATGTAGCTAAATTAAACAAAATAATTAGTATGGAAGATTACTTTAAATTAAAAAAAGGAATAGTAATTGAGGGAAGAAAAGTAAAGCCTACTAATTTAAAAATAAAATCTAAATCCAAAAATAAAGATGAATGTATTATAGAAATTTCTATAATTGAAGGACGCAATCATATAGTTAAAAAAATATTTGCTCACTTAGGATATGAAGTAATAAAATTAAAAAGAGAGCGTTATGATTTTTTAACTTTGGGAAATTTAAAATCGGGTGAATATCGCGCTTTGAGTATTAAAGAAGTAAAAAAATTATATAGAGAAGAAAGGAACTAGAAAAAGTAGTTAGATAGATAAGATGAATAATAATGACTTTATAAAAAAATTTAGAAATCAAGATACAATTACCAGAAAAGAAATAAAAGAGTTTGGTTTTAGTGATTATAAAATAAAAAAACTAGTAGAAAAAGATATTTTAAAAAAAGAAAAATTGGGTGTATATAAATTAGTTAGTAAAAATGAGGCTAAAGATTATATTAAAATAGCAAGTAGTTATACTTCTATTTTACAATTTGATTTAGCAGAAAAATATTTTAATAAAGCAGAAGATTTAGAAAAAAATTATTATTTATATTTTAAAAAAATTTATTTTTATTTACTTCAAGATGATTATAAGTCTTGTAAAGATATGATTTTAAAAATAATTTCTTTAGATGAACATGAAGAAATAAAAGATCGAACTTATGTAATATTGATGCTTTTAAGTCAGTTAATTAATATAGATGAAGATTTAATTAAATCTTTTAAAATTGATACTTTTATTAATAGACAAACAGATGATTACATACTATATGAATATTATATAAGTGCAGTAAGATCAATTGAAAATAAAAACTTTGGTAGTGCTAAAGCTAAAATAGATTATATTTATAAATCAACTAATAATAAAACTAAAGTATATATTTATTCTTTAGTTAGATTATTTTTAAATAAAATTTTGCTTCAAGAATTTCAACAAGTAGATAGTTTTACTATTGAGGGGAAAAGATTATATTATAACCAAATTGATAATTTATATAGCTTATTTAAAGAAGCAATTAATCTGCAAGATTATAATCTAGCTTTAAAAATAATAAAAAAAATTAAAGCATTACAAATTCAAATAAATCCGATTTCTAAAGATATAGATAATTATGATGTATATATAACTTTATTAGAAGAAATTAATAATTTAGAAGATAATCAAATATCTACAAGAAATTATTATGATATAGATGAAAGATATTTTTATAAATCATTTGTATTTAAAAGACTTATAGAAGAACATGATTTTAAATCTGCCCTTTTATTTAATAAAACAATTGATAGAAATTATCAAGAATTTTATAATATAGCTAATATGCTACTGGCTAAAATAGATAGTTTAAATAATAGTTATAAACAGCCTGATGAAGCTTTAAATAATTTATTAAAAAGTTATGATTATGACAAAATAATTGATTATTTAAAAAGTCAAAAACTTAAAACCATTGATTTATTTAAAAAATATTTAGAATTAGCTAAATACTATTATAAAAGTGGTTTAATTGAAGAAGGAGATTATTTTTATAATTTAGTAGACCCTAATTATTTTAAAGCAATAAAATATTATGGACCTTTAAATCAAGAGAAGATATTATTAAAAAAAATTAGAAATCTTCATTTAGATAAACAAGAATAACGCTTTCTTGTTTATTTTTTTATAAATTAAAAAATGTTGGAAATTGCACTTTTATGTGGTATACTTTTCCTAGAATAAGGATCGGTGGCATATGAAAAGATTATTAAAGTATACTTTATGTTTGGTACTTTCATTTATAATTTTAGGCTTAAATTCTAAAGTAGAAGCTGCTTGTTCTTATAAAGATCAAGCTGCTTTAAATAAACAAGCAACCAATGTACAAACATCTTATGAATTTATAGATGAAGATCCTCTAAATTATCATTTTAGAATAACTATAACTAATATTACAGAAGATCTAAGAGTTAATATTACTGATGATTATAGTATAAAAGAATTAGATATAACAAGAAATGATACAACTGATGGAATATATACATTTGATACTTATATAGCATCTAGACCAGTTACTTTTGAAATTGAAATTTATGCTAATGGTCAGTGCGATGATCAAAAATTATTAGGTACTAAGTTAGTAACACCAATGTATAATACTTATAGTACATCATATATTTGTGATCAAGTACCTGATTTTGAATACTGTGGTCAATTTACTGATACATCTTCAATGACATATTCAGAATTTTTAGAAAAAGCTAAAGATTATAGTAATAGCCTAGCAAATGATCAAAATGAAAATGGAAAATTTTCGATGTTGCAATTCATAAAAAAATATTGGTTATACTTTGTTGTTGGCATTGTAATAATTTGTTTAGGAGTAGGAATATTCATCTTTATAAAAAAGAAAAATCTAAAAAAGAAAGGAGTTTAATACGATGGATGATAGATGTATAAGATTAAAGATTTTTTTACCTTTGGCCATAACTTTAATGTTTTTATGTAAAATTGATATTGTTCTAGCTGACTTGACAAATGCAACGGGAAAAGAATTTGGGGATGCATCAGCGTCTGCTTGTTCAGGTTATCCATGTTATGCCTCTAATACACACATAGGTATTAGATTTTCTTTAGTAAATAAAAATACTGGTCAACCTTTTAGCAGAATTGATGTTTTAACACCTGATTTAGCTAATCAATTAAATAGTTATTCTGAACCAATTTTAGTTATGAATGATAATATTTATAAAGCTGATTTACTTTTTAGTAGAGATAATGATCGTGCAATTTGGGAAGATTATCTTCCTTATGAGAATATGTTTAGCGTAGTATTGCCTGATGCAATAACTGGATCATATAATTCGTCGTTACCTACTTCTCAATTAAGTCAGTATATGGAGAATTTTAATTCAATAATAGTTGCTAAAGGATCACAATCGGGTACTATATTTTATGAAACTTTACTAGGAAATGACAAATTAGTAAACAATTATAATAGTAATACTGAAGATTATGGAGATGTATTTTCTAATGGGAATGATAAAATAGTTTTAGACTATATTTTAGCTGCATTGTGGGGGAAACCTTATGGAGACGATAACGGCGCAGATGTTGAAGCAAATATTGATACATATATTCGTCAAATGGTTGAAGGCGGTTACGTACTTCAAATAGAACCTACTACGGTAATAGATTTTAAAGCACAAACACGTCGATTTTTTATTTATGGAACAGCTGCTGATATAAGGGCAATTTCTGGATATGTATTATATGAAGACACAGGTGGGAATTCTGGTTTAAGTGGTAATCCAGGAATTAGAACAGGAGACTCCATTTTTAGCTTGTATTCGGGTACTGACAACTCTGCATTAAAAGAATTAAATGCTGGTTTATATTCATTAATGGATATTGGTGGATATTATCATGGTAGTGCTGGCTATTGTAGAAACGTTGATTGGAATAAGATAGAATATTATAGTTGCGGTATTGGTATAATTGATATTTCTCTTTTGTCAGATAATCCTAAATGTAAGATTGAGCAAGAAGGTGATGAAATATATTATTATGGCGCTGGTGGCGAGATACTGAATGCTGCGGCGCTCTCGGATCCATGGGATGAAGTATTTATTGAACAGTGTATATGTGATTCAGGATCAGATACTTATAGGAATTATGGATTTGGCTCTAGTAGTGACGAAGTATTTAGTAATCCGACACTTAACACTGCTGATGGATTTTTTAGTGGAAGTGAAAGCGATGCAAGAAAAAATTATATTACAACCAATTGTAATCCTCCAGAAGATAGAGAGGATCCTAAAGTATGTAATCCTAAAGTTGTAGATCAAAATTGCGATACAAATGATAACAGTGTAAGTTTTGTTGTTGGCGATATTAATGATGAAGGAGAATTTAATGATTGCGTTTTTTCTCAGGCAAACATTAATACAACTGTTTCTGATAGCACAACAGGAGGTTCTACTTATACTAAAAGATACAATCAATATTGTTCATTAACTTGTGCAGAGAAAATAGAATTTGAAATGCCAGGTGAGGTTGCTGCGATTGATGCGGGAAAATATTGGACGTGGGATCAACCAGATATATCAATAACGGGTACTCGTAAGTGTCAAGCTACAGTAGATGTAGCGCAGTATAGGAAGGACTTAACAGATGAAGGTAATATTACAGACTTATTTGAAAATGGTGAAGCTACCGGAGATATTGAAGCATATGGATTGCTTGAAGAATTAGATGATTTAAGAGATCTTTATCAAGAATATCAAGATCTTTCGGATGACATGAATATTGGTTATATAGAAGACCCTGCTGAAACACATTCACATACTTCTTGTTCAAATGGAATTTGTAATACAAGTTACACTTATTGTGATGCTTTTGAATATACAACAAGTGCTGGACAAACTTTCGAAAGATATGAAGGAGATTGCCGAAATAGTTCTCATAGTAATTATAACTGGGAAGATGTAAGTACAGGTGAGAGCATAAATGATAGCTTGGAAGAAATAAAAGATTTATATGAACCAATAATTGAAGAAATAAAAAACAGAACTGAAGATGTTAATGAGTGTACTGATGGTTTAGCTGATGAAAGCAGTTCTGATTCATTAATAAATCAAACTTATGATTTTGATCCTAATGTAACTTTACGTTATAAAGATGGACAATATGGTGAACCTTATACTTATACTGCCGTAGAGGTAAGCACTTCTACAGAACCAGAAGTAAATGTTGCTGATAAAGAAACTATAGAATATTATTCTAATATCGATGGTAATGATAAAGATAGTCTTGATTATAATACAGGTAGTTCGAATTCCATTATTTGGACTAAGACTAAAGAATACAATTCTAATAAATATTTTTATACGCTTTATAGTAATAATCAAAAAGGAATAGCAAATTATACAAGTGAGTCAGGTTTTTATGCGTTAACAAATGCATATAAGTATGGTAATAATTTATATCCCATATCTTTAAATGAAACTGCTGGTAGATATTGGTATGTTTTAAATTTTAAAAATTTAGGTGTTGATCAAAGAAGTGGGAATACATCTAATAGATTCGATAAATTAGTCATTGATACAAATGAAAGCTATAATCAATCAAATAGTTTAGATTATGTTTGTTATTATAATGTTAAGGAAGATGTTCTTAAAGATCAAAAACCAGATTTCTTTTATCGAAATGTGTCTTTAAATAATTTTGATCCTAATAATAGAGATGAAAATAGTGATATGATGAATTGGGATACAGATAATCCTAAAGCTGCAGCTACTTTAGCAGAAATAGAAGATAATAAAGATAATGTTTATAATGAAGAACCAGAGTATTCATTTACTTTAACTCCAGACAATATGCAAGAAATTAGAAAGTATAATCATGAACGAGAAGATTCTGGGGGATATTCTGATTTTAATATGACTGGTGTATCAGTTGAGTCAGTGGATTATGCTAATACATTAAAACATGATTCTGATAATACGGTATGGTATTTAAGTGACTTTATTACTAGTGGCGAAAGTAATGGTTATTTTACAATGAATAGAAGTGATAGAACATTTACTGCATTTGAAGACTGGGAAGACTTGGTAGAACAAAATATGGGGCCAGCTTGGAAATAAAGGAGGTGCTTTAATTAATGTCAGAATCTTATTGGGGTTATTGGTTGATTCTTTTAGGAATTTTTGTTATAGTTATTATGATGCTAATAAACAGTGTAACAACTACTACAACTAAAGATTATTATCAAATTAAAGAAGTAACACAAGCAGCAATGGTAGATGCTGTTGATTATGGATATTATCGTGATTATGGAGAGCTACGCATCAATAAAGAAAAGTTTGTAGAGAACTTTTTAAGAAGATTTTCTGAAACTGTTAATATTAATAAGACTTATCAAGTTGATTTTTATGCAATATATGAAGCACCACCTAAAGTTAGTGTTAAGATAACTACTAAATCTAATACTTATCGAATTAATACAGAAGCTGCTGGTAATTATGATATTGTAAATAAAATTGATGCAGTTTTAGAGTTGAATCCATAAAGATAGTGAAGATAATGGCTAATATAGGAGGAATAAAATGGGAAATTTAGCTAATACATTAAAAAGATTTTTAGGAAATAAAAATACCGTAACTATTATTGGGGTATTACTAGGAATAGTCGTATTATATATGGGGTATAATTGGCGTGTAAATCAAGCAGTAACTCCAGTTACGGTTCCTTATGCTAAGCAAGAGATTACATCTCGTACACAAATTACTGAGGAAATGGTTGGAAATATATCAGTACCTCAAAGTATGATTTCTTCATCTAGTAATATTATTACATCTCAAGCAGATGTTATTGGAAAATATGTTACTTATGGAGCAATTATTCCAATAAATAGTTTGTTTTATTCAGAACTTTTAGTTACTGAGGATAGTATGCCAGATTCAGCTTTTGCTGATATTCCTGATGATTATACAATTTATAGTTTATCAGTAAACTTACATTCAACTTATGGTAACTCAATATACCCGGGAAATTATATTGATTTATACATTAAAGCCGTTGATGATGACAATAGAGTTATATTTGGTAAGTTAATTAAAAGTATTAAAGTTTTAGCTGTTAAAGATGCTCAAGGACAACATGTATTTGAAAGTGCTACTGAGGCACGTACTCCAGCTGAGTTATTATTTGCCGTACCAAATAGTATGTATTCTTTACTTATGAAAGCTGGTTATGTTACAAGTGGTAGTATTGAAATAATTCCTGTTCCAAGAAATGCTTCATATTCTGCAAATCCTGGTGATACTGAAGTATCAAGTGAATATTTACAAAGCTTTATCTTAGATCAAACTGTTGCTATACCTGATCAAATTGAAGAAGAAGAAATTATTGATAATAGTGGTGAGGCTAACAATAATTCTAATAATAACAACAGTAATAGTAGTAACAATAGCAATAATACGAGTAGTACTAATACTAACCAATAAAAAGAATAAAAGGAGTGAGCTAGATGCAAAATTCAGTTTTTGATCAAGTCGATTTTGGACCATTAAATGAATTTTTGAATAACGAAGATATTACCGATATATCTTATAGCAATAATGGTCAAGTCTGGCTAAAAAGCTTAACTCAAGGTGTTTATAAGGTTGATCGTCCAGAAATAGATAATGCTCTGATGGAAAAGGTGGCCTTTCAATGTGCTAATACGATGGGTAAAACATTTAATATGGCCCATCCTTTTCTGGATTCAGAGAGTGCTGAACTTCGTATGAACTTTGTTCATGAATCAATTGCTACTAATGGCATTGCCTGTGTTATTCGTAAAACTCCAGCTAAGATAAGACTTAATAAAGAAAAATTGTTATCTGAAGGATACATGACCGAGAAATTACATAATTTTTTGGAACAGTGTGTTTTAGGTCATTGTAATATTATTGTTAGTGGAGAAACTGGTTCAGGAAAAACTGAGTTAGTTAAATATTTAGCTTCTAAAACTAAAGAAAACGAAAAAATAATTACAATAGAAGATACACTAGAATTACACTTAGATCGTATTTATCCTAATCGAGATATTGTAGCAATGAAAACTAACAATATTGCTTCTTATAGTGATGTTTTGGTTACTTGTATGAGACAGAATCCAATTTGGATTTTACTATCTGAGGTTCGTAGTGCTGAGGCAGTTTTAGCAGTACGTAACTCAATATCTTCAGGGCACCATATTTTATCAACAATCCATGCTGATAAAGCAAGCAGTATACCAATGCGTATGTATTCACTTTTGGAATCATCTCAAGATACTGAGCAATTTTTAGCATCCATTCATCGATATGTTCAAATTGGAATTTATGTTAAGGGGTATTTTTCTAAAAAACTTAATCGTTTCCAAAGAGAAATTATTGAGGTTTGTGAGTTTTATGTAGATGATGATAATGTTGCTAGATCTAATAATTTATATCGAAAAACTATGGATGGTGTAGTTACAATGCATAATCCTACTAAACATTTATTAGATTATTTAAGTATTGGAAATGTTTTTTTACCAGAAGATACTTTTGGACTTAACCAAGAAAATGTGGAAGATAATAAAAATTATGTTAAAACTCAAGAAGTTAATGAAATGTTAAATAATTCACAAGTTATAAACGAGCCAGAAATAAAAGATGATTTAAGTCAGCAAAAAGTGACTCAGGAAAACATTAGTCCTAATCCTTTAGATAATTTAAATCAAGCTCAAATGCAAAATGTTAATGTAGCTCAAGATTTTCCAAATCCTCAGGCTACAATAAATCAAGTTCAAGATTCCCAAGTAGTAATGGAAAATTCAGCTCCGGCTATACAGGTGCAACCAGTTAATGAACAACCTATAAATAATGTTGTTGATAATATAGATATTAAACCTATTATTGAGGATATGCCTATTGATTTATCAATAAATACAGAAAACAATAGTTCTATTAGTTTTAATACAGCAGAAAATATTACATCGCCTCATATTGTTACTTTAGATGATTTAAAATCTAATAATAATGAGACAACAACAGATTCTATTTCAACAGAAAAAGTTATTCCACCATTAGAGCCAATGTCTAATATGGAAGTTTTATAAGGAGGCAAAAAAATGGTTTTAGTTATATTGTTAGCTATAGCAATATTTGTTATAGCTTATAGAATAAATAATGGACAAAATATTTATCAATTTGTTACAAGAAGTGTAGCCAAGGCTTATAACCAGTACGCACCTTATAGCTTTAAGATGGTTAGGGAAAAGAGTAAGGAATTAGGTAAAGAATACACAGCAAAACAATATTTAACGCAGGTTGTAGTATTTGCCTTAGTAGCTGGTGGTATATCGTATTTGTATTTTTTCTCAATTATTTGGGCATTAATTTATGCTTTTGTAGCGGTCATGTTTATTCCTTATTTAGCTTATTTAAGATGTCAGAGGGTATATAGTGAATTCATCTTTGAACAAATTCAGACATATTGTAGTAATGTTATTATGGAATTTAATACTACTCAGTCATTTGTTAAGTCTTTAGAAGGTGTTAGAGATTCAAACATTTTAGAAGAACCAGTTTTAGGGGATGTTAAAAAAATGATTGAGATGTCTTATCAAAATGGAACAATTGATGAATCAATAAATTACTTTAATGAAAAATATCCTTATTATATGGTTAAAAATATGCATCAATTATTCTTACAAATTACTAAAGAAGGTGCTCTTAATTCTGGGGAGGCATTAGAGAATATGTCTTTAGATATCGATGCTTTAGTAGAAGGGGTATATCGTGATCGAATGGATCGTCAAACCTTTCATCGTAAGTTCTTAACCTTTGGTATTGCATTATATTTTTTAGTATTAGCAATGATTTTATTACTTGGTAAAGAAAAGTATATAGCTTTAATCGAGCTGTGGTATATTCAGTTAATTCTCCATGCCATAATTATTGTAAATAGTTATTTTATGCTAACTGGCGAAAAATACTATAATGAAGATGTGGGGGTAGAATAATGTATATAGAAATGGTAATATTAGGAGTTATAATTTTTGCTTTATTTTGTTACGGAGGCAGAATAAATCCTAATAAATTTATTCAAGATAATCAAGTTTATTTTCGTAAATTAAAAGAATCGGATTATGACTTTTTAGTAAAGATGCGTTATGGAGAAGGTGCTGATCCTGATGCATTATTTAATAAGCGTATGCGTAATGGCATTTTTGCTATGGTGGCAGTTTTAATTTTCTTTGTCAGTGAGATTAGTTATGTTTATATTTTAGTAGCTATTTTTGTCGGATTTTTTGTATTTAAATTAGATTATTTTAGTTTACAGTCATATTACAAGAAACATTTACATGAAATAGATATTTTGTTACCTTATTATCTTAAGGGCTTAGAAATACTTATTCAACATTATACAGTTCCAGTAGCGCTAGCTAAATCTGCTCAAGATGCTCCAGAGGTTTTTAGAGATGGTTTAAAGCAATTAGTATCCCAAATTAATGCTGGTGATTCAACCATTAATCCTTATATGGAATTCGCGCGTAATTATCCAGTTCGTGATTCAATGAGAATGATGCGTCTTTTGTATCGTTTAAGTTTGGGACGCCAAGAGCGAAAACAGGAACAGTTAGTAATGTTCTCACGTAGTATATCATCATTACAACAAAAAGCACGTGACACGAAATATAAAGAACGTCTAGAAAAAATGGAAAGCAAGACTATGATGATGCTTGTAGCAACTGGGGTTGGTGTTATGCTTTTAATCGTAGTGGCTGTTATGATGATGATTAATATTTAAAATATCATAGAAATATGATATTTTTTTTGTTATACTTTTAATAGAGGTAGTAGAATATGAAGAAAAAAGTTTTAGCAATTTTGATATCTATATTATTTTCTCTTTTCCCTATAATATTGCTATTTAAATATGTCAAAATTAATCTAATTTCAATTATTTTAATTTTTTTGTTTTTAAACTATTGCAATTATAAATATATAAATGATTTTTCTTTTAAAAAAATAAAAATTATTCCTAGTGTATTTTGTTTATTTTTTTCCTTTTGTCAAGTTGTAGGATTTAATTGTTATACTTATGACAATCCTAATTTACATTTGGTGTATACTTGGATAGTAACGTTTTTTCTTTTTCTATCCTTAATTTTAGTTACTCATTATTTGTTTAATTTAAATTTAAATATTGTTGATTCTAAAATAAAACTAAAAAGAGATAAATTATTTAAATATGATTGGTTAGTATATTTTTTGTGTTTATTTATTGCTTGGTTACCAGTATTAATTTTATATTATCCAGGCAATTTTGCTTATGATGCTGATTATCAAACTAAAATGTATTTTGGACAAATACCTTTTAATATGCACCATCCGGTTTTACATACATTATTGCTTGGAGGCTTTATCGATTTAGGTTTAAATTTTTTTAATTATAAAATAGGTTTATTAATGTATTCACTATTTCAAATGATTATAATGGCTAGCATTTTTACAGCTATTTTAAAATTTTTAATTAGACATAATGTAAAAAAGTCATATCTAATATTGTCATTACTATTTTTTATGTTTTTACCAACTTTTGCTTTAATGAATATAACGACAACTAAAGATGTAATATTTAGTGGTTTATTTACTTTAGTAGTAATGTATTTAATTGAATTTTTACTTGATGAGAAATATAGTAAAAAATTTGTAATGTATGGTATTTTTATTATTAGCTTAGCCCTTTTATTTAGAAATAATATGATTTATGTTTTAATTTTAACAACGCTAATTTTAATTATATTTAATTATTCTAAATTTAAAACAATTTCTTTATATTTTATTTTTATTATTTTAATATATATTACAATATTTACTTTCTTTCTTAGTATAGGCATTAGACCTGGATCAAATAATGAGTTTTTAAGTTTGCCATTACAACAACTTGCTCGAGTATATAATTATAAAGAAATAACTAGTTTGCAAAGGGAAAAAATAGAGCATATTATAACATTAGGATTAGATAGTTATGATCCAAGAATATCGGATCCAATCAAAGCTGATTTTGATTTTGATGAATTTAATAATAATAAAAAAAAGTATCTTAGTTTATATTTTGAACTTGCACAAAAGTATCCATTAACTTATATTAACTCATTTATTATGAACATGTATTCATATTTTTATATGAATGATAATGTTAATGTTTTGCCTAATACCTATATCGAAACAAATAGAATTTCCAAAAACTTTGATAAAGCTATATTGAATAAGAAAACTAATAATAGTTATTACAATAGTTTAGTTTCTAGATCGAAGTTTAAAAATATTCCTGTATTAAATATACTAATGCGTCAGCAATCTTATATTTGGTTAATTATTTTCGCAGTTTTTAAAAGTATATATTTAAGAAAATATAAAATTTTTAGTATATTAAGTATTTATGCCTCCTATTTAATTACTATTCTTTTAGGACCGGTAGCTATAATGCGTTATATTTATATGTTTATCTGTAGTTTGCCAATAATAATTTACTTATTATCAAATTTACAAATGTTTGATAATAAAAAGAAAAGAAGTGAAAATTAGTGATAAAAATATTTAAAAAAATAAAAAGTAATAAATTATTATTGTCTTTCTTTTTATCTATATTTCTAGGTTTATCAATTATTATTCCTCAAATAATTTGGAGTGGTTCTGGTTATCTTTTTTTTGATTTAGCTGATTATGGTCAACAACAAATAGCTTTTAATATGGCTATTAATAATGCATTAAAAAATGGAAACTTTTTGTGGGCACATTTTAATGGTTTAGGTAGCAATTTAATTGGAACATTTAGCTTTTATAATATGTTTAGTCCATTTAATATTATTGGTTACTTATTTCCTGCCGAGTGGTTTAAATATTTAGCGGGGCCTATTTTTATTTTAAAATATGGAATAGCAGGATTGACAGCATCTTTATATTTAAAAAGATATGTTAAAAATCAAAATTACGCAGTAATTGGAGGCTTATTATATGCATTTTCAGGTTTTCAATTAACCAATATGCCTTTTTATCATTTTCATGATGCTGTAGCTTTTTTTCCATTACTCTTGTACACTTTAGATAATTTGATATATGAAAATAAAAAAGGAAGATTTGCCTTAATTGTTACTTTATGTGCTTTTACTAATTGGTTTTTCTTAATTGGTGAAATAATCTTTTTAATAATTTATTATATAATAAAAGTCTTAACTAAAAGCTATCCTTTTAAATTAAAGCAATTATGCCAAATATTTATTGAAGGATTAATTGGTTGTGGTCTAGCAGCTATTATTCTTATTCCAACATTTTTATTTACTATTGGTAATCCTAGAGTATCGAGTGATTGGTCATTAAAAAGTATGCTTTTATATAATAAAAAAAATTATTTTGAAATTATTCGGGCTTTTTTATTTCCTAATAGTACGATGTATTATCGGCCATTTATTCAAATCAGAAACTATGCAAGTACTGAATTGTATTTGCCATTGGTTAGTAGTGTTTTAACATTTTTATACTTATTAAAAAGAAAAAAATCTTGGGAAAGTATATTGTTTATTATTTGTATCATCTTAATGTTTATACCAATATTAAATAGTTCTTTTGTGTTATTTACTTCTACTTATTATTCGCGTTGGTTTTTTATACCGATATTATTAATGAGCTTAATGTCAGTAAAAGCATTAGAGCAAAACATAAAAATTTCTAAAAAAAATTTATATATTTTTATAATTGTTGTTGTTGTTTATATTATTAGTCTGTTTTTTGTCTTTAGTATTTGGAATATAATTCATGATTTTCAATTTATGGTGGTTGTAGTATTTTTGGCACTTATTAATTTAATTATTACAACTTACATATCTTCATTATCAGGTCGAAAAAAAGTTAAGTATTTATATATTTTTATTTCTTTATTTATAATTGGATATGGAAATTATATTGTTTATAAATATAATCAATTTAATGATACATGCTTAAGTAAATTTAGTAATAATTATATTAATGTAAAAGAAAATGTATTATTAAGTCCTGAAGATCGGATAAATACATATGAATGTAATTATAATTTAGGATATTTATTAAACGTAAGTGGCATTCATACTTTTAATTCAAATATTAATAGCTCTACATTTAAATTTTATAATAGCCTTAACGTATTATCATATGGAAGACAGTCTGAGATAAATGTTAACAATACAAACTTAAATAATTATTTAGGTGTTAAATATATAGTTTCTTGTGATGAAAAAGATTTAACTAAATATGAATACGAATATCAGCATAAAAAAAATAATTTTACTGTATATTATAACCCCAATTATAAGCAATATGGATTTTATAAAAGCAAGTATATGTCTATAGATGATTTTAATAAATTAAGCAATGAAAATAAAGCAGAAGCCTTAAATAATTATGTTATTTTAAATGATGATCAAATAAAAAAATATCAAAAGTTATATAGTCATGAAATTAATTATTATGATAATAGTTATTTTAAGTATGTAAATAATGGTTTTGAATCAGTCATTAATACGGATCAAGAAACGTTAGCGATATTTACAATTCCTTATGATGAAGGATGGAGTGCATTTATAAATAATCAAATAGTAGATGTTGAAAATGTTGATAATGGCATGATGGCTATAAAATTAGAAAAAGGAAAAAATAACATTAAATTTAAATATTTTACTCCCGGATTAAAACTTGGAATAATAATCTCAATTATATCAGTAGGAGGATATATTATTTATATAATTATAAATAAACGAAGGAGTTGTTTATGAAAATAACTAAAAAATATAAAAATTATTTATTGTTCTTTATAATAACTTTAATAGCATTATTAATAAGAACATTTTATTTTAATATTCAATCAGGTGATTATAATGTTTTTTTATCCAAATGGTTTGATTATTTAAAAAATAATGGTGGAATATTTGCAATTCCAAGTTATCAAGGCGATTATACTGGACCTTACATATTTATATTAGCTTTATTAACATACTTGCCGATTAATTCTTTATACTCTATTAAAATAGTATCATTAATATTTGATATATTTATGGCGATAGCAGGCAGTTTATTAGCAAAAGAGCTGTTAAAAAAGAAAAAGTATAATGCAAAAAAAATTACATTAGGAACGTATACTATTATTTTACTTTCGATACCAGTTATAATGAATAGCTCCATGTGGGCACAATGTGATTCAATTTATACAACTTTTTGTTTATCATCTATATATTTTCTAATAAAAAATAAGCTTATACCATCTTTTATTTTTTTAGGGATTGCCTTTTCTTTTAAATTACAAGCTATTTTTCTTTTGCCTTTGTTTGTAATTTTATTCTTTTCTAAAGCTAAAAACATTAAAATTTATCATTTTTTATTAGTTCCTTTAATGATTATAATAATGAATATACCTTGTATTATTTTGGGAAAGAGTATTTTAGATTGCTTTTTAGTATACTTTATTCAGACGACTGAATTTTCAAATTTTTTGACTTTGAATTTTCCTAATATATATATTTTTTTTGATCCTAAAAACGCTTATGTTGCTGATATAGGTATATTTGTAACCTTTATTATATTATTATTTGCTTTAATATATATTCTTAAATTTAAAATTAAATTTAATGAAGAAAAAATAATTACCTTAACTTTATGGCTATTAATTATAGTAACTTTTTGCTTACCACGAATGCATGAAAGATATTTGTTTTTAGGAGAAATATTAGCTGTTATTTATTATATAGTATATAGAAAAAATTTAACTACTGTTCTGTTTATTAATATAATGACTATTATAACGTATCTTAATTATTTTAGCTTTATAGATATTAGTTTAAATGGACTGGCATTAGGATATTTATTTATAATTATATATTTTACTAATTTTACATTTAAATTTTTAAAAAATAAATAGGAAAAAGCGAGGAATCGATTAAATTGAAAAAAATAAAAGATAAATTTTGTATAGGGTAATAATTGTATACCTTTATTTTCTGAATCTATTAGAGCAAATGATATTATCTTTTTTTCTGACAATGTTTTTAAACAACTAATATTAAATTTATTTTCTGTTGTTTTAATAGTTATATTTCAAATTGTAGATGTGCTATGGAATGAAATCTCGCCATGGAATGCAACACAACAATTCGGAACAATGTATTTATTTTCTATAATATTTATGATTATAGGAGTTGCATTTTTATATAACAAGAAAAAATGTAAATATAGACTTATTATATATTTACTTTTTTGCAAGTTTGGGATGAGGACTAATAACTAATAACTAATAACTAATAACTAATAACTAATAACTAATAACTAATAACTAAT
>CAMMOI010000021.1 GCA_946498375.1 uncultured Mycoplasmatota bacterium
TTTCAATACGCGTTTTTTCTTTAGCTTGTTGTTGTTTATTTAAACTAACCATATTTACAGCTATAACAGTTCCTGCTATTGCTAGTAACGCAATTGTTACTATTAATTCTATTAAAGTAAATCCTTGTTTTTTTCTTTTCACATAACCACACCTTTTGCTATTTTTTTTACTATTAATATTATAATTTTTATAAAATATTTTGTCAATTAGTAACTAATATCAAATAAGTTGTGCTTTTAATATATAAAATTTAAAAAATATGATATTATTTATTATGGTGAGAATATATGAAATTAAAATTAAATAAAAAACATATTAATATTAAAGTAGCAGAATCTTTTTATGCACGATTAACTGGCCTTATTGGCAAGACTAATATCGATTATGGAATATTATTTCCTAAGTGTAATTCTATTCATACTTATTTTATGAAAGAGCCAATTGATGTTATTGCTTTAAATCAAAATAATGAAATTATATTTAAAGTAGAAGCTTTACCACCTAACAAAGTATTTAAAGTTCAAAAAAAAGTTCAAAATACTGCTATTTTAGAACTACCTCATAATAGCAGTCAAAATTTAAAATTAGGTCAAAAAATAAAGTTTGAAAATTGGTAAAAAATTTAAATATTTTCAATTGCTCGTCTATTTTTAATGGTTTTATTTTCAATTGCAACTCTTTGAACTACAAATAGCATAAATAAAACATTTAAATTAAAACTACCTCCATAGCTAAGGAGCGGAAGAGGTACTCCCGTAAGCGGAATAATTGCTAAAACCCCTAATAAATTAATTAAGATGTGAAGTAATAAAAATAAGAACGTTCCAAAAGCTAAAATTGACCCTCGTAAAGTTTCAGCTTCTTTGCTTATTTTTAATATTCGATATAAAATAACAACATACCCAAATATAATTAAACAGCCGACAATAGCTCCTAATTCTTCGACTATTATAGCAAAAATAAAGTCTGTATGAGCTTCTGGTAAATATAAATATTTTTGAGTAGAGTTTCCTAATCCTACTCCTGTTAATCCCCCATTATGAATTGCAATAAAACCATTACATACTTGATAACCAGTCTCTTCGGTATATCTAGTACATGGATCTTTAAATTGTAAACGACCTAATTGATAATCGCTCAAAAGATTATCCCCTAAATAAATGATTAATATTCCTGCAATTATAGCTCCTATACCTAATATTTTTAAAAAAACAGCTTTGTGATTTTTGGACATGGGAATGGCAAAAAAAATAAAAAAAACAACTCCACCAATAATTAATGCTCCTCCTAAATCAGGTTGTAATAAAACCAAAGCAAAAATTATTACGCACATACATAAAGGTTTTAAAAAAGCTAGTGGACTAGCGTTTTTTTTTCGTGTTTGATTATGAAAAAATACCGCTAAATAAATAATAATAACACTTTTGGCAAATTCAGTTGGTTGAATATTAATAGGCCCTATTTTGTACCAACTTTGAGCACCGTTAGTAATTGCTCCATACATTCTAAGACCAACTAAACTAGCAATTACCCCTAACATCATTAAAACCGTAAAAAAATTGTATTTACTAGTTGGTATTCTTAATACTAAAAAAATACCAAATGCAAATCCTACAATAATAAAAATTAATTGTCTAATAAAAAAATAAGAGGAACTTTGATTATATCGCATTACTGCCGATACAGATGAGGCAGAAAAAATCATAATAATTCCTAAAATTGAATATAAAATTGTCATTATTAAAAGTGGTTTATCCATATTTGCAAATAACTTTTTCATATTCTCACCCAATCTTATAATATCATATTTTTATATACCTTAAAACTTATTTTACAAAAATCTAGGAATTTTTAATGTCAAAAACTGCCAAATTATAATACATTATATTAGATACATTAAAGGAGGTATACATATGTATTATTATGGAAATAATGGCTACTATGGTGGCGGTTATCAAGCTCCATATGGCCAAAATTGTTGTGGATATGCTGGCTACACTTCCGGATATGGAATTGGTGCTGCAATCTGGATTGTTTTATTCATTTTACTTGTCATCATAATTGGTGCTGGTTGGTGGAATAATAATTAATTTATATAAAAAGGTAGATTTAAGCATCTGCCTTTTATTGTATATATATTCGACTTCTATTTTGAGAAATTACACTATAATCTCCATTTATAAATAAATCATATTCTTTATCTCTTCTATTTTTTAGTCCTTCAGTAAAAGCTGAATTTCCATTAGAGGCATGTACACAAGATTTAAATACCGATAATGCTCCATCATTTCCACTAGCAGCATATTGTTGTACCACTCTTTTACCATAGCTTGAACCGCAATTATAACTAATAGATGCAGCAGCAGCTGTTTTGGCATCATCCCAGCCACTAGGATTTAATGCGTTAACTTCATTTTCCACCACAGCTACAACTTGACTAACTTCATTTTTCTTAGCTTCATCTACAGTTTCTACAGAATAACATTGCCCCGCTACTAAACCACTCATTGAGTAATTAGTTACGCCATAACCAACAGTCAAAGCCCCATCGCCGATGTCTTGACATAAATATGAAGACTCAGAATCATCACAATAAGGTGTATGGCCCTCAAAATAATCAATTACTGAAACAGTATTTTCTAAAACGTCTTCTGATACTGAAATTGTTCCACTAGAAGTAGTTACATTTTTAGCTTGTAAATATCTAGTATTATCAAACATTACTTCATATTCTTCAACTTCTTCTTCTTGATTTAACATAGCATAATAGGCTGTTTTTAACTCAGCTATATATTCTTTGGTTGACCTTTCGCTACAAGCTCCAATAGTAGCAAAATAATCTGAAACATTGCCTACAATAGATAAAACTATACTAATAATAGAAGGAATTAAAAAAATAATAACTGCACTAGCAATTCTTTTGCCAAATGAAAGTGCTCGTACTTGCATAGAATCTGTATCCGGATTTAAAATGGTTTTAAAAAACTCATATGATCCCAAACATATTAGTAATATGGGAATAATAATTTTAAATGCTAATATTACATACTTAATAATTCTAATAGCTTCTAACACATGATAATCAGAACAAATACTTGAATCCAACATGATAACTTCTACCCTTCTATTTATCTTTACAAATTGATAATAACGCAAATAAACTAATACTGTCAATAATAGTAAAGAAAATTTACACTTTTTAATTTTTTAAAAGTATACTATAATAATAATGTGATGATATATGGATAATAACTTAATAAAGGAAAAAAAGAAAGTTAAAATATTAATAATTATTGCTATTATTTTGGGATTAATTGTGATTTTTTCTTTAATTTTTAAAAAAGAAACAATAGATACCAAATTAGTTAAAAGCGGATTTATTCAAATTGATAATACTAGATATGAAAACATTTCCTCAGGATTAGCCAATCAAGTATATTTAAGTTCTATGGCTTTAGAAAAAACTAATATTTCAACTATTATTGATTTAGAGTTAAATCAAATAACCAAATATGATCAGTCCTTAAATAATGAAATAGAGACGCAAAAAGTAATAACTTTAAATTTTACAACTAAAAAAATGACTGGCTATTATAATCAAGCTAATGAATATAATGATATCTATATTCCTATTGAATATGATTTGAACACTAATATGTATACTTGTCAAAATGTAACTGATGAAAATATATGTAGTACGATGAAAACTTTTACTTATAATTTTATAAGTGAAGTTAATAATTTATTAGATGAGACTGGGCTTGATATGGATGATTTCAATAAATAAGCCTTTATTTTTTGGCTTTTTTTTGATAAAATATGTCATGTGATGACGTATGAAATTACCAAATATTAAAATATTAGATGAAAGACATAAACTTTTAAGAGAAGTAAGTAAGCCAGTTGAATTTCCATTATCTAAAGAAGAACAACAAGATATAAAAGATATGATAACTTACTTAACTATGTCTCAAATTGATGAAACTAGAGAAAAATATGATTTACGTGCGGGGATGGGTTTAGCTTATGTTCAAATTGGTAAGTTAAAAAGAATCTTTGTAATCGTTGAAGAATTAGAAGATCATACTTTTAAAAATTATGTAGTAATTAATCCCCAAATAATTAGTGAAAGTCAGGAAATGGTATATGTTGGCGAGGGCGAAGGTTGTTTAAGTATTAACCGAGAAGTTGAAGGAATTGTTCCTCGTCATGCCCGAATAAGAGTAAAAGCTTATAACGAATATGGTGAGGAATATGTTATTCGCGTACGTGAAGATATTGCTGTAGCTTTTCAACATGAAATAGACCATTTAAATGGTATTTTATTCCCTGATCGAATTGATAAAAATAATCCTTATAAAAATATTAATAATATGCGTGAAATATAATTATTTTGGATTTATTATATTTAATGCTATAATATTTATATGAAAGGAATTGATAATATGAAGTGTCCAGTATGTAAAGATATTACACTTTTAATGAGTGAAAAAAAGGGAGTTGAAATAGATTATTGTCCTAACTGTCGGGGAATTTGGTTAGATCGCGGAGAATTAGAGAAAATAATTGAAAAAGATAATAATTATAATGATTCTAAAAATAAAGAAGAAAATATTAAAACAAAAGACTATCAACAATCTGGGCGAAAACCTAAAAAAGAGTCTTTTATAAGTGAAATTTTTGAAATGTTTGGAGATTAAGTATTAATTGCTTAATTTTTTTTGCCTAAAATTTTAAATAAATGCATAAACTTTTATTGGTGATACGTTAAATGAATAAAATTGATTTTGAATTTTATGAACTAATAAAAAAACTAGAATTATTAACTACAGAAGAAATATATTTAAATATTAAAAATAAATACTTACAAATTAGTGAAGAAATAAAAAATAATATTGAAAATTTTCTTAACAATTTTTCTTTTTGGGGAAAATTATCTTATAAGGATAATTGTTTTGAAGAAATTGAAAATGTAAGTGATTTTTTTAAACAAAATTTAGATAATTTAGTAAAGCTATATGAAGATCTTAAAGATTATAAATCTAAAAAAACTCTTCTTGCTATTTTAATGAATTATTACTATTATGATTTTAATATACTAAATGAAGTAAAAAATAATTGTTATAAACACTATTTTGATTTAGATTTAGTTAAAAGTGATAAACAAACTATTTTTATAGACGTTGGTAGTTATATTGGAGACAGCATCGAAGACTTTTTAGATTGTTTTAATGATGAATATAATAAAATCTATTGTTATGAAGTTACTGATTCTTCTTTAGCTATCTTAAAAGATAAGTTTACCTTAAATAAAAATATTATTATAAAAAATAAAGCTTTATACGATAAAAATACTACATTAAATTTAAATATTAGTAATATAGATAATTCTGCTAATCTTGTAATTGAAAGTCAAGGTGAAATAGCAGCTGTTAAATTAGACGAAGATATAAAAGATAAAGTGGGAATTATTAAAATGGATATTGAAGGATCGGAACAAAAAGCTCTAATGGGTGCCCAAAAGCATATTAAAAATGATACCCCTACTTTATTAATTTCTGTTTATCATGGATTTGAAGATTTAATTAAAATCCCTCAGATGATTAAAAAAATTAATAATAATTATGATTTTTATTTAAGATACTATGGCGGGAATATTTTTCCTACTGAAATTGTTTTAATTGCAATAAAAAAGGACAAAGATAATTAACTATTTTCGTTGTCCTTTTTATTTATAATGGTTAGATTATTATTTAAAATATCACTTATTATTTTACTAATTTGAGGAATATTATTTACTAAAAAATTATTAAGATCAGGTCTTTTTTCCTGCATTATTTTTTGTAAAGTATCTTCTTCATTAAAAATTACGGCATAGACCATATATCTTCCCCATAAATTTGTATCTGGTAATTTATTTTTATCTATATTCTGAAATTTTTTTAAAAATTGCTGAAACAAATTCCATTTGCAATAATCTTCATAACCTTTTAAACTCAGCTTATTAATTCCAAACAAAATATAAATTATAAATAAAACAGATAATAATATAACAACTAAACTAATTATATTATTGCTTTTTATAATAATACTATTAATAATAAAAAGTATTACTCCGATTAAAACATATAAAATACCACAAATTTTTATTGTTTTATTATTTGAAAAAAATCCTTGATTAGTTGCTTCTTGCTTTACTTTACTTTTCCAATTAATATAAAATTCATAAAATGTCAAACTACTTTTACTGTCTTTAACATATAAATTTAATTGTTTAGTAGTAAATTCTTTTTCATCTCCTACTTTATTAAATAAGAAATTAACTAAATATTTTTCAGAATCTGTAAGGTTTGACTTATTATTTAAATTAAACTGATATTCATTTGCTGATATTTTAGTTATCTCGATATTTTTTTTATATGCTAAATTTAAAAGTGATGCTTTAAAAGCTTTGGAAGTAATTGTTTGATTGTATAAATAATCAATTACCTCAACATTATAATCTTCAATAAAATCAGAATAGTATTTATCTTTACACTTATGTTTATTGCTATATTTTAAATATATAAATATCCATAATATTATTAGAAAAATAATATAAATAATACTCATTACTAAAATAATTGTTTGCATTAAAGACATTGTTTTATTTCTTTGATTAGTATCTATTGCTCTTTGTTTTTCAATCTTTTTTATTTTAGATAAAGCATTTTGCTCAGAGTGTTTTAAAAATTGTGGAATCATAATTGATGATTTATCAAAGGTAAGACGAATATCAAAACCAGTATTTTTTTCTATTTTTTTAGAAGTAGCAATTAATCCTATATTTTCTTGATCTTCGTTAGTATATTTATTAACTGTTCCATTTTGAGGTCCATGAGCCCATATATTAAATGAAGAAGTAGCATCAGCAACCGGAATGAAAACTCTTAAATTAAAATTATTTATATCATAGTTAAATGCTTTATTGACATAAGGATAATACAATTCAGCTACATCTTCGTGAATTACAACGGCATTAGTTATAACATACTCTAAATAAAAAGCAATTTTTTGATCTTTAGCCGGATAATACATATTAACATTTTGACCATTATCAGTATTTTTTATAGTGTATTTATTTTTCTGCCCTTCATCAATATTATCTTCTAAAGTAGCAAAATCTTCTATGTTATCCATAGTATCAAAATTTACATTTTTTTCAACTGGAAATACTGCTACTTGTAAATTATCAATGCCCCCAGCATTATATATCGAACTTTCTTCAAAATTTACTTTTTTTGCCTCCCAATCTTCTAAAGAAGAATCTTTCCAAATTATATCTCTTTGAAAGTTATTAAAAGGTCCATCAACAACTATTAACTCTTTTATTTTAATTGCCCCGGCAATTTCTACTTCTGAGGATATGTAATAATCTGTTATGGTATAATCATTATTTTGAGCATAGACTATAATTGGACATAGTAATAAAGTAATTAATAAAAGTAATTTTTTCATATACTCACCTACTTAAATATTATATCATGCCTATTAATATAAAAAAAGTAATGAAAACATTACTTTTGAATTATTTCAATTGCTTTATGCATTCTGATATCATATTTAATCATATCATCAGAGGCAATCTCTTTTTTTACCTCATCTACACTCATATCATATTCTTTAGCAAATTCTTCCATGCGATCTTTTATTTCATCATCACTTACTTCAATATTTTCCTTATCTGCTACTTCTTCTAATAAATAGCGATATTTAACACTTTTCTCGGCTTCTGGTTTCATTTGTTTATGTAAATCATCATGAGTAATACCGGCAAATGACATATATTGCTCTAAACTTAAGCCTTGCATTTTTAATCTATCTTCCATGTTATGCATCATATGATGAATTTCTTCATCTATTAATTCTTCATTTAAATCAATTGTCATATTTTCTGCTGCTTTAGCAACACAATCTTCAGTATATTTATTATCAGCTTCTTTTTCTTTTGAAGCTTTTATTTGTTCTTTAATCTTCTTTTTAAGATCATCTTCTGTTTTAACATCATCATAACCTAAATCAAGATAAAAATCTTCGTTTAATTCTGGAAGAACTTTAGTTTTTAAACCTTTTAATGTAATTTTGAAGGTTACATCTTTATTTTTTAACTCTTCAGTATAATTTTCTGGGAATTTTAAATCAACACTTTTTTCTTCATTAATTTCCATACCGATAACAGCATCTTCAAATCCAGGGATAAAAGTATTTGATCCTAATTCTAAAGGATAATTTTGGCCACTACCACCTTCTAATTTTTTGCCATCTACATAGCCTTCAAAATCAATAGTAGCTGTATCATTTTTTTCAGCCTTCTTACCATCTTTATCTACTATTTCGGCAAATTTTGTTTGTAATTTTTTTATTTCTTCTTCTATTTCTTTAGCTGATACTTTAACAGTATCTTTTTTAATCCCTAAATTTTTATAATCACCCAATTTAATTTCTGGTTTTGTTATTATTGTAAATTTAAAACTTACTTCATCTTTAGAAACGTTAGTTATATCAAGTTTTGGCTCTGCTACTGGTATCAATTTATTTTCGTCTATTGCCTTTTTATAAGCCACAGGAACTATTGCATCAATTGCATCCATATATAAAGATTCAATTCCAACCTTTTGTAAATAAATCTTTTTAGGAACGCTTCCTTTTCTAAAGCCATCTATTTTTACATCTTTCTGTTTCTTCTTAAAAGATGCATCTAAAGCTTTTTCCCAATCTTCTCCTTTAATAGTTATATCAATTTCATGTACATTTTTTTTCATAATATCCTCCGTTACTTCTAATATTATATCAGTTCCATTTTAGCAATACAAGAAATTATTTTTTTAATTTGTAGCTTACCTGTTCTATTTGAATATCTGTATTTTCTGGTATAGTACAAATTTTTTGATTATCATCTGCTAAGTAAGCTGCTAATAAGTCATTTTCATCTTTTTTTAAAATAATCATTTGATCAGATGCAATATGTAATTTATTATCAGCAAGTAAATATTCAACATCACTTTGTTTGTTCCATTGATTATGAGGTCTTAAAATTCTTAATTTAGCATTATCATTAATTGGCATATTCTGAGCCTCTCCACAATATATTGAAAATGATTGTGGTATGCTACAAATATAATCCATATTCTCTGTATAGGCAGCTATATTTTGATCAGTATTTTTAATAATTATAGATTGATCTAATAAGCCAATCTCCGCCTCAGCGGGATCAATTAATAATTTATTATATTTTTGAATTTTTTGATAAAGACTTAATGTCTTTTGTAACTCTTTGTTAGATAATGAAATCTCATCATTAAGAAAAAATATAGCTCTATTTAAAGCATCTAATTTTTTTATAGTAATATTTTTAGCAAATGCTAAATCAAATCTAATATGATATTCTTTTTCTAATTGGAAAATAATCTCTTTTTTATATTTATTAATTTCTTTATAATTTAATCTTTTTAAAAGCTTGCTTTTTGGTTCAATAAGTTTTAGTTTCTTTTTATATTCAATTTGAAATTTTAAACAATTAAGAATATAATCTTTTTTTAAAACCATATTTTTCATTTGCTTTTTCTTTTTTTCTAAAGAGATATTTAATCCTTCTATTTTTCCCATTAAAAAGGCTACATCTTTTAAGTATTGTTCTTTATTCATTACAACATTCCCCCTTTTTTATCTATTTTTAGGAAATAGATACAATAGCAATTTCAAAAGAACCATTTGGTGTTTCAACATCTACTATATCATTTACTTTTTTGCCAATAATCGCTGCACCTATTGGTGATTCATTGGAAATCTTGTTGCTAAATGGATCTGCTTCTAAAGATCCAACAATTTTATATTCTTCTTGCTCATCGTCTTCCAAATACTTAATAACAACAGTAGAACCAACACCGATTGTATTTGTATCGTTTTTTTGAATTATTTTAGCATTTTCTAATTTATATTCTAATTCTTTAATTCTACCTTCTAATTTTGCTTGCTCATCTCGTGCTGCATCATAATCAGCATTTTCTGATAAATCTCCTAAAGCACGCGCTTCTTTTAAGGCCTTAATAACCTCAGGGCGCTTATTTATTTTTAAATCATTTAATTCTGTTTCTAATTCTAAATATCCTTCAGCAGTAAGTAAAATTTCTTGATTTTTCACTGTCTTTTTTCACCTCTTATATAAGTCTTGCATAAGAATACTACAAATAGGAACAAATGTCAAACACTTTTAAACGTAGAAGATCATTTCTTTGTAATTTAATTGATGTTTGTAACTTAACCTTCATTTGAGGATGTCTAGCCACATCAATAGGAATGTCATCTTCATCATACATTTTTTCCACCCTTATAGTAGTTGGCTCTAAATTAGGTCCAAAAGCTTCAATTACATCCCCTACTTTAAAATAATTTCGCTGTTCAATTAAAGCAAGCGAATGTTTATTATCATAATCTAAGACTATACCTAAAAAATCTTGATTAGATTCCTCTTGACGCCCTAAAAAATATTGTTCTTTATTAGTAGGGATTTTATCATAAAATTGAGCGGTTGACTCCCTATTTGCACATCTATTTAATATATCCGTATAGTATCTAATATATGCATCAGTTAAAGTATTATTACTAATTTTATCAATAATATTCCTATAAACGTTAATAACTGTTGAAATATAATAAATTGAACGCATTCTTCCTTCAATTTTAAAAGAATTAACTCCTATTTTTATCATATCTTCGATATATTTGACCATATTCAAATCTTTAGGCGTAATTGAAAAAATCTCATCACTTCCTTGAATATCAAAGCACCAACGGCAAACTTGGGCACAGCCCCCACGATTAGAATCACGATTAGTAAAACAATTAGAAAGTACACATTTCCCTGAAAAACTAGTACACATTGCACCATGAATAAAAACTTCTAAATCAGCATTAGTTTTTTGCTTTATATCAATAATATCATCTTTAGATGCCTCTCTTGCTAGAACTAGTCTTTTTACGCCTTCATTAAGATAAAAACTTGCTGAATAAGCATTTAATGTCGAAGCTTGAGTAGATAAATGAACTTCGAGATTTAGCTTATTTTTTTTAATAATATCAATAACTACAATATCACTAACTATTACAGCATCAACTTTTAAATCAGCCAACTTTTGCAAATAATCTTTTAATCCCGTTAAATCTTCATTATGAAACACAATATTAACCGTTACATAAACTTTCTTTTGAAGTTTATGAGCAATTTTAACTCCTTGAGCAATTTCTTCTAAAGAAAAATTTTTAGCATTTGCTCGTAAGGAAAATTCTTTTCCCCCTAAATATACAGCATCTGCACCATACAGAAATGCCCACTTTAATCTTTCTAAATCTCCAGCTGGAGCAAGTAATTCCACTTTATTCATTTTTCCCACCTAATTTATAAATTGTTTTTTGATTTAAAAAGCCATTTTTGCTATTAGGGATAATAATGTTATTTTCTAAAACATTCATTACTAATTTGTAATTTAAATCAGTTGTATTAATGTAATAAAATTTCACTTTTGAATCATTTAAATCAACTAATTCTAAATTATTATAAATTGGTTCATCAAAAATAACTGTTCCAAAGTTATTTTCTTTTATTTTTAAACACTTATCAGTTGTATGTTCTCTTATTTTAGCATCCTTAGCTAAATTTGTTTGATATTCAGATGCAAAATTAGAGATTAGATGACGACGAGAATACATTATTTGATTATAACCTAATACTTGTAATACAACAGGTTCTTTAACTTTATTTAATATTTGTTTAACTTCATCTTTTGTTATTTCATTAGATATGACTACACTATCTATTCCCTTTTCTAAAAACAAATTAATTGAAGCATAATTTGTTGCAAAATGATTAGGAAAATAAATCTTTTCTAAAGGTAATTTTAAATCATTTATTATTTTTAAAACTCCTAAGTCTTCAAAAAAAATCCCTTTAATATTTGTAATATCCATATTTTTTAAAATATTAGTTAACTTGATTATATCTTTGCTATCTAAAATACGATTTATTAAAAGATAAAAATTTCCATCATCAAGTTGACATCCATCAATATATAGATCATTATATCCAACGCAAAAATCCTTTAAAGGAAGTAAAAAATTCTTAATCTTTTTTGCTCGATAATTATCAATTTCTTCTTGATTTTGAACACTAATTATTATTTTTTCCTGCCACATAATAAACTCCTTTAAACTTTAATTAGCACAAAAACTCGCTATTGATTAACGAGCTTTATTTTTTCTAACACTAACTGATAAGCCATCCCCTACATCATAAAATTTAGTTTCAAATTCCTCATTATCTTTTAAAAATAATATGTACTTTTCAATTTTACGAACTAAACTAGCTAAATTTTTACTTTCAATTTTTTTCTTACTTCCCACATAACCATGAAATTTTAAATTATCCGTAACAATAATACCATCATCAGCTAAAAAATATTTAAATTTTTCAAAAAACTTAGTATATTGGCCTTTAGCAGCATCAATAAATATTAAATCATATTTAATTTCACCACTAAGATTAATTTCTAAAGCATCTTGGTAAACTACATTGATTTTTTTATCCATACCGGCTTTCTTGACATTTTTTAAACATTCCATATACCTATTTTCATCCCGTTCGATGGTTGTTACTTTAACATCCTCAGCTACACTAGCCATCAAGATTGCTGAATAACCTATAGCTGATCCTATTTCTAAGATATTTTTAACATTATGTAATTTGATATATTTCATAATGAATGTAATTGAATCTTTTTCAATAATAGGAACATTTTTATTCTTGGCATATTCTTCCATTTCTTCAATAAATTGTTTCATTATATCACCTTCAATATTTTATTCATATTCATACCACATGTCACTAGCTTTTAAATCAGCTACAATCTGTTCATGTTCAGTATTGGTAGTGCTAAAATAGATTTTTCCATTCTTATCAGATACAAAATAAAGATAGTCATTAGCCTCAGGATAAATAGCTGCTTTGATTGCCTCAATTCCGGGATTAGATACAGGACCAACAGGAAGTCCTAAATATGTTAAACAACGAGTATTATAATTATTACATGTATTTAACTCAGCTACACTTAAATCCTGATCAAATCCTTTAGAAAATGCATAGTAAGTAGTTACATCACTACCTAAGGGAATATTTGATGCAATTCTATTTAAAAACACTTGAGCAATTCCGGCTCTATCACTATTATCTTTACCTTCTAATTCAACAATCGAAGCTAAAGTAATAATTTCATGAATGCTTCTACTATTATTTTCGATATCTTCTTTAAATTGGTTTAATTTTTGTTCTGTATTATCTAAAATAGTAGTAATAACATCTTCGGCTGTTGCATCAACTTTAAAATTATATGTATCTGGAAATAAATAACCTTCTAAAGCATAATAAATATTATCATTTAATATATCAGATGTCAAAAACCAATAATCGCCAATTAAAGTATTTAAATATTCATCTGTATTTAATAGTTGCTCAAAATCATCTTTTTTTAGGTTTAAAGAACTAGATAAAATGTCAAGATATTCGCTATAGCGTAGTCCTTCTTGTAAAGTAACATTTATTCCATCTTGCTCTTTAGTCTTACCACTATCTAATGTAGAAAATATTTGTGCCAAATTCATATTTCTTTTTAGGGTAAATGTTCCAGCTTTAAATACGATATCTTTATGCAAAAATGAATAAACATATGCAACAGGGGTATTTTTAATTAGATTAGCATCTTTTAAATTTTTAATTATTTCTTTTTTACCAGTCCCTGATTCTACTAAAAAAGAAATAGTTGTATCATCAGTTTTATCTACTGGTCTTAAAGAATAAAAATAAAAGCTAATTAGTAGTACTATTAAAGCAAAAAAAGCAACTATTAAACTAATAATTAACTTTTTCATTTATTCGCCACTTTCTTCGCTATCTATCTTTTCTTGAATTGATGCTAATATATTTTCAATTACTTCCCATTCACTTTCATTTTCAATTGGTTTTAGGCTTTTATCTTGACCACTAGGATCATAAATACTTGCATATACTTTTGTACTACCAGCCTCGTCTGTTGTGTTATCAGTATACACTATATAACTTTTTTTTGTTTCTTCTGAATCAAAAGTAAATAATATTTCACATTCCAATTCTTCATTTTGATCATTTACGATAGTAAATTTACCTTCATTTTTTGGCTCTAATTCCTCTTTCATTCTTTATTTCCTCCTCATTTGTAAATAATCGTTTAAGATTATTGTAGCAGCAACCTCATCGACAACTTTTTTTCGTTTTTTTCTACTCATATCGGCATCTAATAAGACTTTTTGGGCTAAAACTGTTGTTAGTCGTTCATCCATTAATTCTACTTTAACATCAGAAATTTTTTCTAGTGCCGATTTAAAAGCCAAACTACGCTCTGAGGCAAAACCTAAAGAATTATTCATATTTTTAGGCAAACCTAATACCACATGCGTAATATTATACTTTTTTATAAGTTCCAAGATTTCTTGATACATTAAATCTTTAGTTTCTTCATTATATCTAATTACTTTTAAAGCTGAGGCTATAGTATTAGTTCTATCACTTATAGCTACACCAACACTTTTAGTACCTAAATCAAGTCCTAAATAGCGCATATATTATTTTAAAAACTCCTTTAATAGTATAGTGATTACCTCTTCTCTATCTAGAGATATAATCTTAGATCGAGCTTGCTCAAAAGTAGGCACATACCCTGGATCTCCACTACTTAAATAACCAACAATTTGACCTTCGGCATCGTATTTTCCTTTTTTTAAGCTAGTATAAATTTCGGAAAGTACTTTTTTTATATCTTCAGTTTTTATAATTAATCACCTCTAGTACATTATTATTTTATCAAAATATTTTTACTTAAGCAATTAATCAAGTCTAAATTTCCTTAATTTTCGACATTTTTATTTTTAAGCATTTATTTTTATCTTCTTGACTAACTTTATGAGAATCTCTTATTTTAGAAATAGTTTTATTAAAAATAAATTTGCTGATTTTCTTATTTTCCAAAATATTGTAAATTATTGAACTGTTATATACAAATACCTCAGCAAATAACCAAGCAATAGCCATATTAACATAATACTGATCGGTCTGAATTTCTAAAATTTTATTAAGTATTTTATCTAAATATATCGAATCAATATAGTAATTTAAAAATACTACAATCGCCAAGCGCAAATGATAGGTTTGATTAGAATCTAGCATATTGAAAAAATAGACAAAAAATTCTTCCTTATTTTTCTTAACAATTTTTAAACTACTAGCTAAAGTGTCATTAATTGCCCAATTATCTATATAATTAACATAAGTATTTAAATATTCTTTTACTTGATTTGGATCTTTAAGATAAGTAATTAATATTCCTTGAATTAAAACATCTTCATAATATTCTAATTTAGCAACTGATAAAAAACTTATTATATTTCCTGTGGCTATTTGTTTAGCTATTTTTCTTAATATAGGCATTCTAATACCAATAAATTTATATTTACTAGTTACTAATTTTTTATTAAATTCTAAATATTTAGAATCAGAAAAAGTCATTAAATAATCAATATAATCTAGATAATCTTGTATTAACCAGCAATCTTTTTTTAAATTCATTTTAACCACCAAAATTAGTTTAACATATTAATTGTATTTTAGATGATTTTTTCACCACATTAAAAGGTTAGTTTAATATCTAAATGCAATTTTTAGTAAACTATTATAATTACAGGAAAGAAAGCAATTTTTTCTCTTGTTTTTTTGTAAATAGTTGGTATGGTGTTTGATAATCTAAAGAGCTTCTTTAAACATTATTGATATTATTCATCATATCAATGATGTTCTTTTTTGTTAGATCATCAAATAATATACCTTTGGGTATTATATATCGTATAAATTCATGATTTCTTTCTATACCACCTTTTTGCCAAGAAGAATATGGCTCAGTATAAAATGCATTAATTATTTTTTCTCCAGTTTCATGATTAAATCCTATTTCTTATGGTTTAGAAAATTCTCAACCTTTATCAGTTAAAATCACTTCAAATAATTTTTTATATAAATCATCCCCTAAAGACTTCCTTAAACCATTAAATACTTTAGAAACTTCTGAAGGTTTAAACACATTATACGACTACAAACAAAACAATCAAGCCAATGAACTTGAAGAAAATAGATCATTATCAAAAAGAAGATAAAAATTATAATTTTAAATAATAAAGTAAAATAAATTTATATGGAAAATATTTTAAAAATCATTTATGATAAATCAAATAATAATAAAATCTTAAATTTAAAAGATATAGAGAAAATGTTAGAATTATTAGTTGTTGAAAAAAGTTTAAATGAATATATTTTAAATATAGATGTTCAACTTATAAGAAGCAATAATCTTGCTTCTTATTCTAACTATACAAGAAAAATAACTATTTATACAAAAACAATCGATCAAATGGTAAAGGATATAGACAATAACATCTTAAATGTTAACAAATTTGAAACAACATTACACAAAAATCTTTCTATCTTACAAATTTTATTACATGAAATAGAACATGCTAATCAGCAAAAAATTGCTTATCATAATAATACTTTAGAGTCATTAATTATAAGATTATCCTATTTAGTTAATAATGGTTATGATGAAAAATTATATGAGTTTTGTCCTGAAGAAAGGTTAGCTGAAATTAAGTCTTTTGAGCAAATAGACACCATAATAAGTTATATAAATAATAAATTAGATTTATTACCTAATATCATAGAAGCTGAAAAATTGAAAAGACAACTAAGAGGATATCACTATAAAAATAATTTTGTAACAGCGCCTATAGTTGAATATTTTACTATTGGAAACAAAGAAAAATTATTAGAAGCTTTTGATCTATCAAATTCTGTTTTAAACAAATATACACTAAACGATAGATATAAGTATGGTTTTCCTATTTCTAATATTGAATATGGAACATATATGAAAAAACTCGTATTATCTTTGCAAAAAAGTTTTAATAATCGAATAAATATTATAAAAAAATAAAGAAATATGTTATACTTGTTCAGTGAGGTGATGGACATGAATATACCAATAGATAAATTAACGAAATTTCAAGGCAATTATGACTGGTACAAAAAACATGGTGAAGGATATAGAATAGTTTATTTTTATTCTGATAATACTTATAAAGTTGGAACATTTTGTAAGAATATCGAAGGATTCATGATAGATTTTGTAGAAGTAGAACCAATAGAAGATGAAAATGACATTCCTGCTTTTATTTCAATTGATGATTTATTAAGCAGATATTTATTAGATGTTCAAGATGCTTGTGCAGTAGCCATTTATAAAACAGATGGTACTTGTATTAGTAAAAAAAACAGAAATGATTTAAAAAAGAAATAGAGTTTAACTAGACAAACTATTCTCTGTTTTTTTTATTATTTTCTACCACATAGCCAATCAAGTGAAATGTTATATTTATGCACTATTTGTATTTCAAATGCAGTTAGTGATGTAGTTTTTCCATTTTCATAGGCACTGATAGTAGATTGGGGAGTATTTAGAAATTAAATATTTACATAATATATTGTTCAAATATAATAATATAAATAACTGAATTAAGATGATTCGACCATTTTTAATAATATTATCTTTTGTAATTGTTTAATAGTTTCTTTTTCGTTTCTAGGTTTATAACTAAAAGATCTTGCCTGCATTTTATCATTAATACTAGAAAAATAACCTTTATGAACATATTTATAAAATGATTAAATAGATTTTGGGAATTGATCTTCAATATTTTTAAATATATGTAAGATTGGTTGATTTTTATCTATTATTTTATCTTTAAAATAATCATTCCAATATTCAACCTCACCGATTGACATATCAATGCCAATTCTAGAATATTTAAGTTTATAATTTTGCCTTAATAATTCTTCAATTAATATTCTATCTTCGAAAGTTAATCTTTCTTTTTTCGTTGTTTTACTTCCTTTCAAAACGCCCTTAAGAAAACAATTGATTAAAGTATATTAAAAAGTATTAAAAGACTAAATGCAAGAATAAAATTTTATTGATTAAGAGTTGCATTTAAGTGTTTAAGTAATATCACCACATTAAAAAATTGACTTATCAATAAAATTATGATAAAGTCTTTAAGTAATGAAAGTTATTAAAGGAGGAATTAAAAGTGGCAAAAAAAATAACTTCAAAAAAGCCTTTAAGTGGAAATAGAAGAAGTCATGCTTTAAATGCAACTAAATGTCAACAAAAACCAAATATTCAAAAGAAAACAATCAATGGTGTAAAAGTAAAAATTACTGCCAGAGAAGCTAAAAAAGCTGCCTAATATAGGCAACTTTTTTTATTTTAATAAATTAATTTGTTTTTGAAAATCTTCAGCTTGACAGATAAAACTACCACTAACACACATATCAACTTGAGCAGTTTTAACATCTTTTACTGTAATATCATTAATTCCTCCATCTACATTAATTAAATATTTATAATTATTTTTTTCTTTAAGTTCAACTAATGATTTAATTTTTTCTAAACAACTTGGCATAAATTTTTGACCACCTAATCCAGGTTGAACGCTCATAATTAAAACCAGATCAATATCTTTTAAATATGGTTTTAATTTATCTATAGGAGTTTGAGGATTAAGAGCAATTCCGGCTTTAATTCCTAAACTTTTAATTTTATTAAGCAAAAATGATATGTCTTTATCTATTTCTAAATGAATTGTTAAATATTCAGGCTTAAGATTTTTATAAGCTAAAATATATTCAAGGGGATCTTGAACCATTAGGTGAACATCTAATGGCTTTTTACAACTATTTAAATAAGGAATTAAATCTTCTGTATAATTATTGACAAATATATTATCCATTACATCTACATGAATATAATCACAGTCTGTGTTATTAATTTTTTTTATTGTTTCTAATTTATCATAATTACTTTTTAAAAATGATACTGATATTTTCATTATTCACTTCCTAGTTACAAAATTTTGATAATTATTATATCTAGATTCTAAAATTTCTTGATTTATTAAAGCATCTTTGACAGCGCATTCTTTTTCTTTTAAATGCATACAATTTCTAAATTTACAATTAAAATTTTTAAATTCTACAAAAGAATCTTTAATTTGTTCATTAGTATAAGCGTTGATATCTAATGCTGAAAAACCAGGAGTATCTACTATGTAAAAGTCTTGTATTTTATATAATTCAACATGTCTTGTCGTATGTCTTCCTCTTCCTAAAGCTTTAGATATTTCCCCAGTTTTTAATTTTAGCTTAGGATCAATTTTATTAAGTAAGCTAGATTTACCAGCTCCTGTTTGACCAGTTAAAACGGATACTTTATTTTTTAAACTAGCTTTTAACTTATCTAAATGTATATTATCAAAGACTTTAATTCCGATTTTTTGATAATAATTAGTTAGATTTTTAATTTCTTTTTGCTCATCTTGGGTTAATAAATCTAATTTAGTAAAACAAATAATTGGGGTAATTTTATTTATAGTAATAACACTAATCATTTTATCAAGCAAATTCAAAGACAAATCAGGTTCTTTTAATGAAGTTACTATAATTGCAATATCTATATTAGCAACAAGTGGCCTATTTAAATAATTAGTTCGAGGAAGTATTTCTAAAATATAATTATTATCTGCATCGATTATACATCTATCTCCGACTATAGGAGTTAAATTATCTTTGCGAAACTTTCCTCGAGCATGACATTCATAAAGATCATTTCCAACACTAACCGTATATAAATTACTAATTATTTTTATTATTTTACCTTGCATTAACATAACCCCGTAGTAGCACATAAGTTATCATCAGTAGTTTCTGATTCCTCAGCTTGAGCTACTTTAATGGTAAGTGTTTGACCACTTGATACTGTATATCCCACTGTTTTAGATTGAGAATAAATAGTACCAGCAACATATTCATCAGTTTCTACATATTCTACATTTAGAGTAATTCCATAAGTATCACAAAAACTTTGAACAGAATCTACAGTATACCCTTTAGAAAAGTCTGGATATTTAGTAGTAATATTTGGCGTATATAAAA
>CAMMOI010000022.1 GCA_946498375.1 uncultured Mycoplasmatota bacterium
CATTTCTTAAGAGTAATAGAAAAATATTTTGATTGGAACTTTATATATGAAGAAGTGGAAAAACAATACTCTTTATTTGGAAGACCAAGTATAGATCCAGTGGTATTGTTTAAAATTCATATACTAAAGTTCCTTTTTCATGAAGATAGTTTAAGAAAAACTTATGAAAGTTTAAAATATAATAATTTGTATAGATGGTTTATAGGATATAATTTAAATGAAGAAGTACCAAATCATTCGACATATTCTCAAAATTATAAAAGAAAGTTTTGCAAATTAGAAAAAGATATATTACAAACAGTATTTGATAAGGTGATAGATTTGCTAACAGAATATAACTGTTTAGATATGACCTCTGTATATATTGATTCAACAAATACCAAAGCATATGCTAATAAAAAGAAAAATCATAAAGAAATAGTAAAAGTAGAAGCCAAAAAATATCAAAAAGAATTGGAATTGGAAATAGCATTAAAATCTCTTCAAGAAGAAGATTTAACAGATGATGAATATTTAGAAGAAGTACAAAAGATAATTAAATGTAATGAGGAAATCCCAACTGAAGAATTACTTGGTGAGAAAGAAATAATAGTCAGTGATACTGATAAAGGTGCAGGAATGTTATATAAAAATGAAAAAGAAAAAATGTTTGCATATAATTCAACGGTAATATGTGATGGAAACAACTATGCACTAACAGTAGATGTTAATCCATCAAACATGCATGATTCAATAGCATTCTACACAGCCTTTGATAAATTTATTAATAAGTTTTCTAACGATATGCCAAAATACTTTGTTGGTGATGCTGCTTATGTAACACCACATATTTGTAAAACATTAATTGATCTAGAGATGATACCATGTTTTCCTTATAAGAGACCAATGACAAAAGAAGGATACTTCAAAAAATATGAATACGTATATGATGAAGCAAATGAAATTTATATTTGTCCTAATAATTGTGATTTAATTCCAACCAGTATAAATAAAGATGGATATATAATTTATAAAGCAGATAAAAATGATTGCGAAAATTGTCCATTTAAAAGTCAATGTACAAAGACAAAAGCAAAACAAATTTTAAGACATGTCTGGGAGGGATATAAAGAAATGGCAAATGATTATAGATATCGTGATGATGTAAAAGAAATATATAAACAACGCTCTACACACATTGAGCGATTGTATGCTGATGGCAAAATGAAACATGGACTGGGAAAAACATATTTCCGAACTAAAGAAAGAGTCAGTCGTGAACTAACTCTTCTTTATGCGTGCATGAATCTCAAGAAATTTGCAATACACCACTATGCTTAGTATAGAACTAAGCTAAGTATAGCTAGACTTTTTAAAATATTTAATTAAAACTAAATAAAAAAGACAAATAAATATATAAATTACTTATTTGTCAACAGTCTGAGTGAAATGATTCAGCATTTCACTTTTACTATACTAATTTTGCATGAATTACAATTCTTTTAGTTCCATCACTGTCTGCACAAGTTGAAAGAGTAAGTATTTTATCATTTGTAGTAACATCAACACCAAAATCATATATACTACGTGATTTTATTTCTTCAATAAATTTTTGATAGTTTTCAGGATATATATAATTATTAACTAAATAATCAAAATCCGGAGTAGTAACGTATATTGCAAAAATTCTAAATTGTAAAGTAGCATATAAAGTATCTAAAGTAATAATTTGATTATTACTATTAGTATACCAAGATTCTTTTAACGCTTTTTTTAAGGAACCAAACATTGTACCGTTGTGGCCATAAATAATTGTGTTTTGATTTAAGGTTTCAATACTATTTCGATAGTCCATAAATATCCAGCCATTATAATTTTTTCGCTTATAAAAATTGTTATTTAAATAATATTCATTATTATCAGTTTGAACAACAGGATAATTAACATTTGTGTTATTAACTTTTAACCAACCAACAGTATCACTATTTATAGCAAGTAATTTGTCAAAATCTTTAGTTAAAGCCTCAATTACTTTCTCTTGTTCAGAAGCATCAGCTTGTTGTTGTTCATTTCCCTCAACAATATCAGGATTAGGATCAGTATCAATATCTAAAATTTCATATAAATCTTCGACATCCTTTTGAGCACTATAATCATAATATAATTTAAAACCTAAACCTGCTAATAAAGTCACAATCATAATAAGTGAACACATTTTAAGATTAGTATAAGATAATTGTTTTAAAAAATTTTGATTTATATATTCTCTAGAATAAATAATTTTAAAAGCATAAGATAATTTTTTTATTTTTTTTCTATTAATAAATTTAGCTAATTCTTTTAAAGTCTCATTATTTTTACTATCTTGATAAATTTTAAATCTTATACTTTTTACATTTAAACTATCTAGAATATATAGCAAATCTTGAACTAATTCTTTACTATAATAATATAAATATACAATTGATAACTTACGATTTATTTCGATAAAAGTTTTAAAATCAGATATATCCTCTTCATTCATTGGACGATCAATTTCTACTGTTTTAGCATAGTACATATCTGCATAATTATTAAATTTATTATCTAGCATGAAACTACTAACATAAAACTCTTCACACTCTAATTTTACGTTAATATTATTTTTATCAAAAGTATCTAACATAAAACCGGGAATAGAGTAGCATTCTAATTGATTAATATATTTCATGTTTGCAATTTTTAAACAATCTTTATAAGTTAAAACAATTTTTTCTTTAATTTCAATTTGATTAATCGCTTCAATATTAGCCATTAATTCACATACAACATCTAGTAAATCATAGCTAGTTATAGTGATTTTATTAATATCTTTATTTAAAATATTTTCTTTTAATACATTAGTCACTAACTTTTTATTTTTAAGAATATATTTAAAAGAAAATATTAATTCTTCTAAATTTATTTTTGTTGTAAAATCAGTTAAATTGGTATTTAACTCACTTTGTTCTTGAAAAGAGAAAATTAAAGAATGTCTATATGTTTGAATTTTAATAACTTTCATTTAAATCCCTTCTTATCTAAACTTTATATTATCATAAAATAAACTAATTTTAAATGCATTTACAGGAATATACATTTTTTTTGAAAATAATGTATTTTTATGTTGCATATTTGGAATTATTTGGTTTATAATAAAAACATAGAATATAGGAGGATATTTATGAAAGGGTTTTTAAAAAAACACGGTAAAAAAGTTAGTGTAGGTTTACTTGCCACAGCATTAATGATAACACCAATGTTAAATGTTGTTAATGCCGCAAGCGATGATACATGTGAAATAAGATACCATTACTTCTTTATGGAAGCAGAAAATGGATGGATTGATTCAACATATGAAAAAGCTGGTACAAAAATAACTCAAAGATCATATACATCACAATATTTATCACATTATGGACTATCTTTAGATGATTATAATGCGTTTGAGGGGGATGATTCATCAATAGGTAGTTATTCTTCAGGAGTTACAGCTGTTGCAAATGGAAAACTTTATGGTGATGCATATAAAGATGATGGTAATGGAGCGAAAGCATTTTCTGCAAATCCAAATTTAACTATGACTAGTGAAGCAATATTTTATAATTTACAATTACCAGAAGGCTATGATACTGTAGTTTCAAGAGAAGTAAAAAATTCATGGACTGATGAGGAATATCAAATATATTTTGAGATGCTTGTAAATTCTTTAAATGTATCTGATGGTGATGAGTTAGAGGCTTATATTAGTAGCGAAGGTGAAGACGATTATTACTTTATTCATACTGCATGGAGTAATAGAGGAACTGAGGGCGAAGGTGATGCTCAATATTTAAATCAAGCAATGGAGGATTGGAGAAATAGTCAAGAAAGTGCAGCTTTACCAAATCAACTACAGCTTAGTGAATTAACAGATGATGAAATTCAACAAGAAATAGAAATCCTAAAAAATGCTTCTGTAGAGATTGAAAATGCAGAGGTTTTAGATATAGACCACGCTGGTGAAGGTGACAATTATGGAACTGTAACGGCAACAATTACAAGAACTTACGGGGATATGTCTAAACCAAAGGCATTTGCTACACCTGTAGTTACTGTAGACAATGATCCTTCTAGTGGGAATGAACTTATAGCTGATCCAGGTGTTACAGTAACTGATACATACCATTGGTATTATATGCCTGCAATGCTTACTGTAACATATCAAGCTCAAGGAGATTATTGTGGTACTGATGCTCCAATAGAAGAAAACACTGGTAATGAAAATCCAGCAACTGGTGTTGCATCATATGCAATTATTGGTACTTTACTTGTAGGTGCTGGTAGTGCTTATATCTATGCTAGAAAAAACAATAAATTTAATAGATTATAATAAAAAATGAGAGTTAATCTCATTTTTTTAATAGAAGAATTTAAAATAATTTTGTAATGGCAATAAGTATTAATATTATTATAATAATTAAAATAATAATTATTGGTAAACCGATATTTTTAGTATTTTCATTTTTTTGTTTATAAAATTCTAGATTTTTAGTATAATTAAAAAAATCTTTTTTATCTAATAATCCATTTGGTGGATTATTTTTTTTAGACGTTTCTAATGTGTTATTAGGTTTATATCCACATACAGGACAGCTATTATTAATTCCCATTACATTAGTATTACATCTAGGACATTTCATATTATCACTACTTTCTAGGTTTATTATATAATAAATAAACATTTTTTTAAATATTCTGGTAATAATACTAATAGGGTGATTACATGTATTACATGTTAGTATTTTATATTTATTCTATTATTGGCTATATATTTGAAATTATAGTTAACTTAGTTAGAAATGCTAAGCCTTCTAGTAGTATTTTATTTGGACCATGGACTCCAATATATGGTTTTGGTGTTTTAATTATGTTATTTGTTAAAAGAAAGTTAAAAAAATTAAAGTTAAATAAAATATTAGAACTTATTGTTTATTTTATTGTAATAACTATTATTATTACTGTATTAGAACAAATTGGTGGACTAGTACTTCAGTATGTATTTGATAAAACTTTATGGGATTATTCAAATTTAAGATTTCACATTACTAAATATATTGCTTTGGAAACTTCTTTGGGATGGGGATTGTTATCTATTTTAGTTGCTTATGTTATTCATCCAAAGTTAAAAAAAATAATTGTTAAGATTCCTTTTTGGATTTTTGTCTTAATTACAATATTATTTTTTATAGATGTGGCATATACTATAGTAAAATTTATTTAATTAGAAAAAAGGCTTTAATAGCCTTTTTTCTTATAGTATTCAAATAGTTCCTTAAAACGATTATAATGAACTATTTCTCTTTGACGTAAGAAAAGCAATACTCCTATAATATCTTTATCTGTTGCTATATCAATTAAATTTTCATATGTAGCTCTAGCTTTTTGTTCTGCAGCCATATCTTCGGCTAAATCAGCCAGAGGATCACTAGTTGTATTAAAGTATGTAACACTAAAAGGTACACCAGCTGAATCAGTTGGATAAATTGCTTTACCATGTTCTACAAAGTTAGTGCCTAAACCAGCGTCCATCATTTCTTCAATGGTAGCATCTTTAGTAAGTTGGTAAACCATTGAACAAATCATTTCACAATGTCCAAATTCTTCTGTAGCAATATCATTAAGTAAGGCTTTTCCTTTATCATCTGGCATGGTAAATTTTTGAGAAAAATAACGCAGTGCTGCTCCTAATTCACCGTTGGAACCTCCAAACTGTGTGATTAGATATTTTGCCATTTTTAAATCTTTTTTCTTTAAATTAACTGGGTAATTTAATTTTTTTTCATATTTAAACATTATTTATTATCTCCTTCCCATGGCCAATTAGAAAGCCAATTATAAGAAGTAGATGTAACATCAGTTAAACATAGTGGCCCCACAAGCTCTATGTATTTTTCTTTTAATTGATTTTGCTCATTTATATAAGCTTTAAATTTATTAAACATTTTCATATCTTCTGGATGTAAATCTAAATATAAATTTATATCATTTATAGCAAAATCTAATTCATATAGTCTTAATTCTATCTCCTCTTTTTTTGTTTTAGGATTTATTAAAGCATATGAATAATGTTTATAAGGATCATATAAATTTTTAAACATATTTCCTTTTAAAAATCCTTCTTTTGTATCATATAATATATTATCTTTATCAGAACCTGAAAAATCATGATGTTTGTTTACAGGTATATTAAAAAAAGATAAATCCATTACATTATAATTATTAAAATTATCATTATCAATATCAAATAACATATATTTATTCCTCCCAAGATAATATATGTTATGAACCTATATTTAAGGGTGGGGGTTAGTCTACATAAGAAAATATTTGTATTATAAATTTTTGTAAAAAGAAAATTAAATCGCAAATTTACTTTTAAAGAAAATTTGATTATGATAAAATAGCTATAGAAAGGTATGATGTGGTATGAAAAAAAAGAAAAATAATTATTTAATTGCAGTATTATTAGGTCTTGGAATTATATTTATTACACTATATATTTTTAAGTGGTATAAGGTTTTTAATGAAGAAAAAATAAAAGAAAGTTATTTAATTTCTACGAAAACTATAACTAATGAGATTAATAGTTTAGAAGAATTGGAACCAGTTTTGTCCGAGGCACCATCTGAATACTTTTTATATATCGGGTATACTAACGATGAAGATGTTTATAACATGGAAGTAGAATTAAGAAAAATAATCAGAAAGTATAATTTACAAGAAAAATTCTACTATTTAAATATAGATAGTATTAGAAATGATCAAAGCTATATTGATAAGTTAAACGAAACTTTAAAATTAACAGATGAAAAAATAGTTAGTACTCCTACAATACTATATTTTAAAGATCATCAAATAGTTGATGGGGGAATTATAAAAACTGATTCGAATGCTTTAATGCAAGATACTGATTTTGAACAAATGCTTGAAACTTTAGAAATAGAAAAGAATAGTGATTAAAATGTTGAATGTTGTATTATTTGAACCAGAAATACCAGGTAATACTGGAAATATCATGCGAACCTGTGTAGCAACTAATACTAAATTACATTTGATTAAACCTCTAGGTTTTTCATTAGAAGATAAATATATAAAACGCAGTGGCGTAAATTATATTGACAAGTGTGATTATCAAGTATATGAAAACATAGATGAGTTTTTTTTAAAAAATAACGGTACATTTTACTTTCTGACTCGTTATGGTCATAAACCACATTCTACTTTTGATTATAGTAATAAATCAGAAAATATTTATTTTATTTTTGGTAAAGAGTCAACTGGTATACCTAAAGAAATTTTAAAAAAGCATTTAAATCATTGTTTACGAATTCCTATGACTGCTAATGTTAGAGCATTAAATTTATCTAATAGTGTAGCTATTGTAATTTATGAGGCTTTGCGTCAGCAAAATTATAAAGATCTGCTAAGAGATGAGCCTCATAAAAGTAAAAATTATATTGAAGAATAATAAAGAAGGTATTATTTATGAAAATATCTAAAATAACATATTTAATTATTTATTTAGCTTTAATTGTTTTTCCTGGTAGTTTACTTGCAATTGGCGGATATTTTATTCCTTCATTAAATATATTGGCGTTTAAAACTTACTATATATATTATGGAGGAATAGTATTAAGCTTAGCATCTCTAGTTATTTTATTTGTTACTTCTAAATTTATTAAAACTAATTTTTCTAATAAAGCAAGTAAAATAGATAATAATTATATTTTAAAAACCAATTTGATTTTTATAATTTTTTATTTGCTTATTAATATAATATCTTTAATTTTAAATCATTTAAATATAGATAAATATTTTATCTATGCTTTATATGTTTTTTATCCTTTAATTTATTTTTGCTTAATATTATTTTTAGATCATGAAAAATTAAATAAAAAAAATGTTATATATATTCTTTTAAGTATTTATTTATTGTGGTACTTTTTAGTTCCTTTATTAAGTTTTATTATATCTAATAAAGCAGTAATCAATATTTTGTATTTAAGATCTCTTGCTTATAATTTGGTTTATCATTATTTACAGTATAGTATCTTAATTTTACCTTTTATGACTTTAGGATTAGCCAAGTTATCTAATGAACAGAAAGATAAGTCAGTTGTTTATAAATTTTCTTTTTCCATAAAAAAATTATTTGTTATTGCCATAATTTTAAGTGTTATTGCTTTGAGTTTGGCACTAATATTTAAAAGATAATATGAAAAAAAGAGGATTTACGTTAATTGAAATGCTTGTTACGGTATTTCTTTTAGCTATTATTGGAACTGTAATATCAGTTAATTTAATAGGAATTAATAAACAACAAGAAACAAAGGAAGAAAAAAGACTAAAAAATGCTCTAACTGTAGCAGCAGATGCTTACATTCATAAAAATGAAGTAGTAGTAAATGATACTATTTTAATATCTGTAAATACTTTAGTAGAAGAAGGATATCTTAATGCTAATTTTATAGGCGAATATAATGACTATAGTATAAAGGTTACTAAAAGAGATAACAGTACTTACATTTATGAAATAAAACAAAATGATTAGAGGGTTTATGCAAATAGAATTAGATAATAATATAATAACTGTTGAAATTATTCGTAAAAATAATAAAAATATATATTTTAGATTTAAAGACGATTTAAAATTATATGTTTCATGTAATAAATTTGTTAGTAAAAATAAAATTATTGAATTAGTTAATGCTAATAAAAAAAGTATTTTAAAAATGTATGAGCATGCAAAAAAACTAAATGAAGTTAAAAATGATTTTTATTATTTAGGAGATAAATATGAAATTGGTTATCAAAACGATGTAAAAAAAATTTATTTTGATAATAATAAAATATTTACTAAAGATGATAAGATGTTAAATGATTTTTTAAAAGGTGAATGTCAAAAAATATTTTTAAAAAGAGTTAATGACTTAAGTCATTTATTTAATGATTTACCAGATTTTAAAGTAAAAATTAGAAGTATGAAAACAAGATGGGGAGTTTGTAATAAATCAAATAATACGATTACTTTAAATAGTGAGCTTATAAAAAAGGAGACTACTTTACTTGATTATGTCATCATTCATGAATTATGCCATTTTAAACATCCTAATCATAGTAAAGCATTTTGGAATGAAGTAAGTATTTACTATCCGTATTATAAGTTGGCAAGAAAAAAATTAAGAGAGGTTTAAATATGTTAATAACGTCTTTAGAAAATAATAAAATTAAAGAAATAAGAAAATTAACTAGTAAAAAATATCGAGATCGTCAAAATCTTTTTCTAATTGAAGGGGAACATTTAGTATTAGAAGCTATAAAAAGAGGATATATAAAAGAAATATTAATTGAACAAAATGTAGATTTTCCAATGGATGTTTATAAAACCTATGTTACTTATGAAATACTTCAAAAAATTACTAATATGAATTCTGCGCCAAAAATGATTGGTATTTGTCAAAAAATTGAAGAAAAACCAATAGGTAATAGATTATTATTAATTGATTCTTTACAAGATCCGGGTAATTTAGGAACTATCATTCGTAGTGCGGTTGCATTTAATGTTGATACTATAGTTTTAGGAAATAACACTGTAGATTTATATAATGAAAAAGTTTTACGTGCTACTCAAGGATTAATATTTCACATTAATATAATTAAAAGAGATTTAAAAGAATTTATTGAAGATATTCAAAAAAAAGGGTACTTGGTATATGGAACAAAAGTAACCCATGGATTGCCAGTAGAACAAATGGATGTTAATAATAAATATGCTCTTATTGTAGGAAATGAGGGGGTAGGTGTTTCTAAAGAATTATTAGATATGTGTGATGATTATATTTATATTCCTATGAATGTTAATTGTGAAAGTTTAAATGTAGGGGTTGCTAGTAGTATAATTTTGTATGAATTAAATAAAAAGTTTTTAAATTAGTTGCAATAAAGTAAACTTTTTTCCCAAATGTTTAAAAACTTATGTTATAATAGCATTGAAATACATAAAAAAGCGGGCAGAAATTCCTGCTTTTATTGTTGTAATGAGGTGAAGGATGGAAAAAAATTTAGAAATTTTAGAGCAAAAAGTAAATAAAGCTTTAGAAAGTATGGAAATATACGTTACTAATGTAGAAGTTAAAGTTGAAAAAAAATACAAATTTTTAACTATCGAATTAGATAAAATAGGAGGAATAGATTTAGATACTATAGTTGAAGCAACAAATATTATAAATCCCATTGTTGATGAGATGGATTTTATTGAAGATTCATATATTTTAGATGTAATAAGTCGTGAAAGGAAAGATAGTAATGAATAGTGAAGAATTTATTAAAGCAGTAGATTATATTACTAAAGAAAAAGGAATTTCTAAGGATATAGTTTTTGAGGGGATGGAACAAGCATTAACAACTGCATATAAGAAAAATTTTGATTCTAAGACAAATGTTAAAATAGATATTAATCGAGATACTGGAGAAATTAAAGTTTATTCTTATTTAGTTGTAGTAGACGATTATATAGATGGAGAAGAAATAGTAGATGAAGATGGTAATATTTCTTATACCGAACCAGAAATAAATCCTGATGCTCAAATACTTTTAGAAGATGCTCGTAAAATTGTTCCTGATATAAAGGTTGGAGAAACTATTCAAAAAGAAGTAACTCCAGCAGATTTTGGTCGAGTTGCAGCAAGTACAGCAAAGCAAGTTTTAACTCAAAAAATAAGAGAGGCAGAAAAAAATAGTATTATAGAAGAATTTTCTGATAAACAAGATGAATTAATGGTAGGAACACTAGCATTAGAAGATTCTAAAAATTACTATGTTGATTTAGGAAGAACTAGAGGTATTTTACCTAAAAGTGAAATGATTCCAGGTGAAGAAGTTAAAATGGGAAGTTCTATAAAAGTATATGTTACTAAAGTAGAAGCTCAAACTAAGGGACCATTAATTCTTTTATCTAGAAAACATTATGGATTTGTTAAAAGATTATTTGAAAGTGAAATTCCAGAACTAGCTGATGGGACTATTGAATTATACTCTGTAGCTAGGGAAGCAGGGGTTCGTTCTAAAGTTGCTATTTACTCTAATGATGAAAATGTTGATCCAATTGGGGCATGTATTGGTTCACATGGCTCTAGAATAGCTAATATTTTAAAAGAATTAAATGGAGAAAAAGTGGATTTAGTATTATATAGTAAAGATCCAGTAGAATTTATCAAAAATGCCTTATCACCAGCTAAGAATGCTATTGTAAATATTATTGATGAAAAGAAAAAAGAGGCATTAGCTATTTTAGATGAAAATAATTTCTCACTTGCTATAGGTAAAAAAGGAAATAACGTAAAGCTTGCTAGTCGCTTAACTAAATATAAGATTAGTGTAAAAACATTAGCTCAAATTAATCAAGAGGGAAATCAAGATTAATGAAACAACGCAAAATACCTATGCGTACCTGCGTTATTACCCGTCAAAAATGTGAGAAAAAAGATTTAATTAGAATAATTAGAACGCCACAAAAAAGTGTTGAGATTGATTTAAGTGGTAAAAAAAATGGTAAAGGGGCTTATTTAAAAAAAGATATTGAAGTAATCAAAAAGGCCCAAAATAGCAAAATATTAGATAAAGTTTTAGAAGTTGAAGTAAATGATAGTATATATGATCAATTATTAGAAATAGTAAATACAAGGAGGGTGGAAAATGAAAGTAAATGAGTATGCTAGTTCAATGAATTTAAGTGTTGCTGAAGTTTTAAAAAAATGTAGTGAATTAGGAATAAAAGCTTCTAGTAAGGATTCTTTCTTAGAAGATGATGATGTAATTATATTAGATAATGTCTTTAGTCTAATTAGTACTGAAAATGACACTAGTTTAGATGAGGAAGATGTTATTGATCAAGCTGTTGATGAAATAATGGAATTATCTAGTGTTAAACATGCAGTAGATGATAACATTAGAAAGCAAAAATTAAAAAAGAAAAATGCTAATGGACGTTCTTCAGATGAATATCAAAATAAAAGAAAAGCTATGTACAAACATAAAACAAAGTTAAAAACTAACACTTTAGAAAAAGATGTTGTATTATATCATGAAAATATGACAGTTAAGGATTTAGCCCAAGCTTTAGATATTGATCCAACTGATATTATAAAAAAATTAATGGTACTTGGCTTAATGCTAAATATTAACCAAACTATTGATTATGAAAATGCTGAAATTATTGCTTTGGAATACAATAAAACTTTAAAAAAGGATTCAACTAGAGATTTATCTAATTTTGAAGAATACGAAGTAGTTGATGATGAAAATGATTTAGTTAAAAGACCTCCAGTAGTAACTATCATGGGACATGTTGACCATGGTAAAACAACACTTTTAGATTATATTAGACACTCATCTGTCACATCAAGTGAATTTGGAGGAATTACACAACACATAGGGGCTTATCAAGTTGAGAGTAATGGTAATAAAATTACATTTATCGATACTCCAGGCCATGCGGCATTTACCCAAATGCGAGCTCGTGGAGCTAGTATTACTGATGTTGTAATAATAATAGTTGCTGCTGATGATGGTGTTATGCCTCAGACAAAAGAAGCAGTTGATCATGCTTTAGCAGCTAAAGTACCAATTATTGTTGCTGTTAATAAAATAGATAAACCAGAGGCTAATCCTGAAAAAATTAAAACTGAAATGGCTGAAATTAATATAACTCCAGAAGAATGGGGAGGAAATGTTCCTTTTGTTAATATATCAGCAGCAACAGGAGAGGGTATTGATCTTTTACTTGAAACAATTATTGCAATTGCAGAAATGAATGAATTAAAAGCAAATCCTAAGCGTTATGCCGTTGGAACTGTTATTGAATCTAAAATAGATAAACATGTAGGAGGAGTTAGTTCATTACTTATTCAAAACGGAACTTTAAGATTGGGAGATCCTATTGTTGTTGGTCATTCATTTGGAAAAATTCGTACAATGAAAAACGATTTAGGGGAATCAATTGTAGAGGCTGGCCCATCTACACCAGTTGAAGTTACTGGTATATCTGAAAATCCAGAAGCTGGTGATAAGTTTATGGCTTTTGAAACAGAGGCTCAAGCTAAACAAATAGCTCAGAAGCGAAAAAATATTTTCCAAGAACAAAAAGTAAAAAACACATCGCTTACTTTAGATGATTTATTTGAACATATAAATGCTGGTAATAAAGAAATTAATGTTGTTTTAAAGGCTGATGTAAAAGGATCTGAAGAAGCTGTTAGAAGTGCTTTAGAAAAAATAGATGTTCAAGGGGTTAAGATTAATATTATTCGTTCTGGCATTGGTACTATTAGTGAAAGTGATGTAGTTTTGGCTCAAGCATCAAATGCTATTATAATCGGCTTTAATGTTTCTCCTTCTAATATGACTAAGGAAATTGCTAAAGAATATTCAGTTGAAATTAGACTTTATACAATTATTTATAAAGTAGTAGAAGAAATGGAATTAGCAATGAAGGGAATGTTAGATCCTGAATTTGAAGAAAAGATTTTAGGCAGCGCAGAAGTAAGACAATTATTTAAATTCTCAAAAGTAGGAACTATAGCTGGATCGTATGTTTTAGAAGGTGTTTTAAAAAATAATAGTTCTGCCCGAATTATAAGAGACGGAGTAATTATACACGATGGAAAAATATCTTCTTTACAACGTGGTAAAGATTCAGTAAAAGAAGTTAAAAAAGGCTTTGAATGTGGAATTACAATGGATGCTTATAATGATATAAAAGAAAAAGATGTAATTGAATGCTATGAAATGGTAGAAATAAAAAGAGTTTAAATAAAAAACTGATATAAATCAAAAAAATTATATCAGTTTTTTTTATAATCTATAATACCAATTTTTTAATAAATCCTCGATCAATTTTACCACTAATAGTTTTTGGTAATTCACTTACAAAGACCACTTTACGAGGGTATTTATAAGGAGAAGTTTTACTTTTTACATACTGCTGAATTTTTTTAACTATTTCTTCAGAGTACTCAATATTATCTTCTACTACAACTAAAGCAGTAACTATAGAACCACGTAAATAATCAGGAGTACCAATTACAGCACATTCTTTTATAAAAGGTAATTCCATAATAAGCTCTTCTACTTCTGGTGGAGCCACTTTATAACCAGATGTTTTTATTACTGAATCATTTCTGCCAATAAAACCTACATTATTATTCTCATCTTGATAAACAAGATCACTAGTATGATAATAACCATCAATTAATGGAGAAACAATTTCTTTATCTTTTAAATATCCAAGTAAAATGCCAGGAACATTTTCTTTAGGTTTAATTATTAATTGTCCTTGTTGCCCTTGTTTTACTTCATTAAATTTACTATCAATTATTAAATGCTCATACATAGGATTAAAAGTTCCTATAGTGTTAGGGTAATTTTTATTATTAATTAAATTGCCAGTTACTAAAGCAGCTTCAGTCATACCATAAGCAGGTCTAATTTGGTTTTGAACACTGTTGCAAAATCTATTATAAGAAATTGCTTCTAGTGGTTCTCCTGCAACAGTAAAATCTTTTACAGAAGACAAATCAAATTTACTTAAATCTAAATTGTTAAACATTCGGTAATTTGTTGCGGGGGCACATACGGAAGTAATTTTATATTGCTCAATCATTTGTAATACATCTTCAGGAATAAATTTCCCACTATAATCATAAGCAAAAATAGGAGCCTCACATAACCATTGTCCATAAACTTTTCCCCAGAAAAATTTTGCCCATCCACTATCAGACATTGTATAATGTAGTCCATTTTGATCAACGTTTTGCCAAAATTTAGCAGTTACAATATGAGATAGAGGGTATGAATAAGAATGAACTACACCTTTTGGTAAATTAGTTGTCCCAGAAGTAAAAAATATAACCATAGGATCTTGATTAGTTGTATTAACTACTTGAAATTTAGTACTGTACTTAGTAAATTCTTCATCAAAATCTTCCCAGTCTAATGCTTTTCCATTTACCGAAATTTTTCTTTTAACTTGTTTTATATTATCGCATGTTTCTATTTCATTTATAATATTGGGATCATTAAGAGCGATAATACTACTAACATTAGCTTGATTAATTCGATAATCATAATCTAATTTTTTTAGCATATGAGTTGAGGGAACAACTACTGCTCCTATTTTATGAAGTGCGATTAAAATCGGCCAAAATTGATATGCGCTTTTTAAAACAAGCATAACGCGATCGCCTTTTTTAATTCCTAAATCGGTAAAATAATTTGCAGCCATTGAAGAAAGTTCACTAATATCTTTAAAGGTAAATCTTCTAGGCTTTTTTTTATCATCAACATGTAATAATGCTAATTTATCAGGCTTTTGATCTGCTAATATATCTATTGATTTACCAAAATTATAGTTTTGACTATTGATAAATTCAATATCATATAATTTATTATCTTTTAAAGTTATATTAGTATATCTTTCATATAAATTATTAATATTTAGAATTTCTAAACACTTATTTAGTTCTTGATTAGTTAACCTAATTTCTCCCTTTTCAAATAGTTGATATTTTTTTAAAGATATCCCCATTTTATAAGCCATTGTTAATTGATCTATATTTAATATATTTCTAAGTTCTATAATTTTTTTTAATAATTTCTCTTCCATAGAAAAACCCTTTCTTAAAGCACTAAGTAATATATTACCATATTAGATAAAAAAAAGAAAACAATCTTTTACAATTTTTTTACATTTGAGGGTACTAACTCAATTTTTATTGTTTTTTTAGCAATTATAGTATATAATGAAATAGTTGAAGTTTTTACTTAGTATTAAACCACTCCTAGATTTTTTACTAAGTTTAAACGGATAATTAGAAATAGGAGGAAAAAATGACTATTACAAAAGAAAAAACAGCTGAGTTAATTAAAAAATTTGGTAAGAATGAAAAAGATAGTGGAGCAGTAGAAGTTCAAATTGCTATTCTTACTGAAAGAATTAATAATTTAACTGAGCATTTAAAAGTTCATACTCATGATTATCATACTAAAAGAGGGCTTCAAAAACTTGTTGGAAAAAGAAGAAGTTTGCTTGATTACTTAAAAGAAAATAATGTTGTAAGTTATCGTGAGTTAATTAAAGAATTAAATATAAGAAAGTAGACACTTGTTTTTGTGTCTCTTTTTTTACTAGCGAGGTATTTATATGTGTAAAAAAGTTTTTAAATTAAATTTTAATAATAGAACAATTATAGTAGAAACAAAAGAACTAGCTAAGCAAGCTAATGGAGCAGTTTTGGTAAGATATGATGATACTGCTGTTTTATCCACATCAGTAATGGGTAAAGTTGCTACTACTGGAGATTTTTTTCCCTTAACAGTTGTATACAATGAAAGATTATATTCTGTTGGTAAAATTCCCGGAGGATTTATAAAAAGAGAGGGAAGGCCATCAGAAAATGCTACTTTAGCAGCTAGGCTAATTGATCGTCCCATCAGACCAATGTTTGATGAAAATTTTCGAAATGAAGTTCAGGTAGTTAATACTATTTTATCTGTAGATCCTGATTGTTCGCCAGAAATGACTGCTCTTTTGGGATCATCCTTAGCATTAGGAATTTCTGATATTCCTTTTGATGGACCAGTTGCTGGAGTAGTTGTAGGTAAAATTGGTAAAGATTTTATTATTAATCCTGATGCTAAACAATTAGAAATGAGCGAACTTTCTTTAACAGTAGCAGGGACAGCTGATGCTATATGTATGGTTGAGGCTGGAGCTAAAGAAGTTTCAGAAAAAGTCATGCTTGATGCGTTAATGTTTGGACATGAGCATATTAAAAAATTATGCGAATTTCAAGAAGAAATAATTAAAAGTATTGGCAAAGAAAAAGTTTCAGTTGAATTAGCAAAATTAGACCCACAAATAGTACAAAGTGTAGAAACTTTTGCTAAAAATGATATTCTTAAAGCAATTGTAATTAAGGATAAATTAGAACGAAATCAAAAAATTGAAGAAATAAAGGAACGTACTATTGAAAACTTTACCGAAGCTTTTGCCTCAAGAGATGATGTAGAAGAGTGCTTAAAACAAGTTAAAAAAATTCTTGATAATATCGAAGCTCAAGAAGTTAGAAGACTTATAATTGATGAACATATTAGACCGGATGGTCGAAAAATGGATGAAATTCGTCCTTTAGATGCTCAAATAGATTTGCTTGCTCGAACTCATGGATCAGCGCTTTTTACAAGAGGTCAAACTCAAGCGTTAGCTACAACTACATTAGGGGCAATAGGAGAACATCAAATACTTGATGGTTTAGGACTTGAAGATTCAAAGCGTTTTATGCTTCATTATAACTTTCCACCTTTTTCTGTAGGAGAAACGGGTAGATATGGAGCTCCAGGTCGTAGAGAAATCGGTCACGGAGCTTTAGGCGAAAGAGCATTAGCCCAAGTTATCCCAACCGAAGAAGAATTTCCTTATACAATAAGAGTAGTAAGTGAGATTCTAGAAAGTAATGGTTCTTCTTCCCAAGCTACTATTTGTGCTGGCTGTTTATCTTTAATGGCTGCTGGAGTTCCTATAAAAGCTCCCGTTGCTGGTATTGCTATGGGATTAATTACTAAGGGGAAAAAATATACCATATTAACAGATATTCAGGGTTTAGAAGATCATATGGGAGATATGGATTTTAAAGTAGCTGGAAGTAGAAAAGGTATCTGTGCTTTACAGATGGATATTAAAATTAAAGGCGTTACCAAAACGATACTTAAAGAAGCCTTGGCTCAAGCAAAAAAAGCAAGATTACAAATTTTAGATGTTATGGAAAATGTTATTGATAAGCCAAGAAAAACCTTAAGCCCATATGCTCCTAAAATTGCCACTTTTAATATTAATCCGGAAAAAATTAAAGATGTCATTGGTCGTGGCGGAGAAATGATTACTAAGATTATTTTAGAAGCTAGTCATGTAAAAACTGTTAATGATAAAGATGCAGTAAAAGTTGATTTAGAAGATGATGGACGTGTAATAATTTATCATACTGATCAAGAAATTATTGATAAAACAAAAAAAATGATTGAAGATGTAGTAAGAGAAGTAGAAATAGGAGCTTTTTATCAAGCAAAAGTTGTTAAAATAGAAGATTTTGGCTGTTTTGTTGAATTATGGCCAGGCTGCGAAGGCTTAGTTCATGTATCTCAAATGGATCATAAACGTGTGGAGCATCCTAAAGATAAAGTATCATTAGGGGAAGTAATTAAAGTTAAAGCCTTAGGATATGATAATAAAGGTCGTTTAAACTTATCAATAAAAGATACTTTACCTATTACTTTAAAAAAAGAAACTAAAAGAAAACGTGAAAAAAAGTAGAATAATTATTTCTACTTTTTAATTTTTTAAATAGTATTAATTAGGGGGCATTAGATGTTAAATATTATTGCTATTTTTATATTATTATCAATTAGTTGTTTATTCTTATATTTATATATTACTAATGAATAAGTTGGCATTTTTAAAGTTGTTAATAATAATGAATAGTTATAAATTATAATTTTTAGACAACTAAATAGATTTTTATATTACGTACATCATCTAGATGTACTTTTTTAAAGTTTAGAAAAATAATTGTCTAAGTTTAACTAATGTGTTAAAATATCTAATAATTTATTTTGTTAAAGGGGGATATAAAATGCAACTAACGTGGGAAGAAAAATATGAACTAGCTAAAGAGTATTATGCTAAAAATGGTAATTTGTTAATTCCTCGTAGTTATGTTGTAAATAACATAAGATTAGGAGCTTGGATTGCTACTCAAAGAGATTTTTATAAAAAGGGTATTTTATCTAAAGATAGGATAGACTTATTAGAACAAATTAATATAGCTTGGACCGTTTTAGAAAAAAAACGTAGTTCATGGAATGAACGATATGAAATGGCCAAGAAATATTATAAAGAACACGGAAATTTATTAATAAGTCAAGACTATGAAATAGATGGATTTCAATTAGGAAGATGGATTCATGAACAACGTCAAGATAAAAATAATGGTATTTTAAGTTCTTCACATATAGATATGCTTAATGACATAAAAATGGTTTGGAATGTTCAAGAATATAATTGGCAATTAAATTATGCGCTAGCAAAGAAATATTATGAAGAGTATCATAATTTATTAATTCCTAAAAATTATACTGTTAATAATCATAGCTTAGGCAGATGGATCGCCACTCAAAAAGCTGCCTATCGAAATAATAAAATAACACTTGAACATCAAAGATTATTAGAAAATATAGGTATGATATGGAATATTGATGAATATAAATGGCATTTAAAATATGAATTAGCTAAAAAATATTATGAAGAACATCAAAATTTAATAATTAAAGATAATAAAATTTTAGAAAAATGGTTGAGTGCACAAAAAACAGCTTATAAAAAAGGAAAATTGTCTTTCCAAAAGATTCAGTTATTAGAAAATATAAATATGATTTGGGATTTGCGAGATTATCATTTTAAAAATTCGCAAATTGATACTTCTAATTTAAAATTTAAATTACAAAAATTAGAAAAAATATTAAATGAACTTTTAGAACAGTATTCTAATGATTATAAATTTAATTCTCAAAAAGACATTCATAACATTGAAAATGAGTTTATTTTACGTTTAAAATAAAAATCTATAGTTTAATGCTTTAGATTTTTTTATTTACTGTGTAGCCGCCGGGGTAGGCAGCTACTTATAAAACCACGTGCTATGCACGTGAG
>CAMMOI010000023.1 GCA_946498375.1 uncultured Mycoplasmatota bacterium
AGGAATGGGTTTTTATCAATATAATCCAATGCCTTGGACTAAAGAGATTGCAAGTGTATATTTTCAAAAATATGCTCAATTAGATGAAAATAAAAAGGTAAGCATTAAATGGATTTTGGGACGACCAATTAATTGTCAGTTTATTAATGATCTTATTTATGTAGCAGGATACAATAATTATAACGAAAGTAATTTAGCCCAAAGAGTAATAGCCACTTGTCCTAATGTTAATAAAAAAAAGTTAGAAAAATAGTATTTAAAATAAATATATTTTTTTTAATAATTGTGGTAGAATAATAGCTATGGTAAGAGGGTATTATGAAATTAGAATATTTTAATAAATTAAAGAGTACAATTAAAGAATTTTTACCAAAAAAGACTTTAGATAATTACATTGAACAAGAATTTTTAGATCAAAATAAAAATGCCGTAATTGATGTTAATTTAAATAATTGATATAAAACTATATAATAGCTTATCAATAGGTAAACAATTAGAATTAAATCAAGAAATATATGATTATATTGATGCAAAAGCAAAAATTATACCGGCATATATTCCCCTTAAGATCGTATTTTATAATAAAAAATTAGAAAAAAACCAACAAGAAAAGATTAAAAGAATACTTAAAGAGCATTACTCTATAATATTACATTCTTGTCAAGCTAAATTACGCTTTAATCGCATTCAAATATTTGCTTTATTTTTTCTAGCTTTAATTTCTATGTCATTGTATCTATACTTATCTATTGCTCATGCTAATCAAATTTTTATTGATATCTTAGGATTTATTGGAACATTTGCAATTTGGGAGGGGACAAACTTTATTATATACGATCGAACAGATCTTAATGTTCAAAGATTAAAAGCTGCTCGTAATGTAAATTTAGAAATAGATTTTTTAGAATAATTTGATTAATTGTGGCGAGATTAAATTTATGATATAATTACTTAGATTAGAGGAGGATTAGTTATGAATAAAACTGTGCTTGTACTTATCAATGGCCTAGGTGTTGAGGATAAATACTCATGTAATATTTATAGTCGTAAAGTAATGCCAACACTAGATAAAAGTACAACTTCAGAATTATTTACTACTATAGAATCAAAAGCGTATGATTATTCTAGTGGGTATCAGATATTTAATACCGGTAGCACTGAATTATTGTCTATTGGTTTTTTTGATAATATAGATACTAATGAATTGTGGAATCAAAATGAACAGTTTAAAGACATGTCATCAGTTATTTCAGGAGAAAAAACTAATAAATTACATATTTTCTTTTCCCTTAATTCGCCAAAATCCTTTGACCACTTAAAATCGCTTATTAAATTTTTAAATACAAAAAAGAGTATTATTATTCATGTTATTTTAAACGGGAAGAGTTTAGAAGATTATAAAATGATTGAAAAAACTTTGGCTCGTTTCAATTATGAGGCATTAGGAACAGGTAAAATTGGTACTATTTTTGGCCTTAATTTACTAGATGATAATAAGTTATCAAGAGAGTTTAATGACTTATGGACTATGTTTGTAAAGGGAGTAGGAGAGCAATGGACTCAGCCAGAAAAAAAGTTTGCTTTTTTTAAAAATGGCAATGTTGTACCTGAAAATGCTACTGCTTTTTATGTTAATGATCATTTTCAAATTGAAAATTCTGATACAATATTATTTTTTAATTACGATAAAGAAAACTATGATAAAATTATAAATTTGCTTCAAAATCCGATTACAATTTTTAACACTACTATTAAATTTAGTGATATAAAATATTATTCTTTATTACCACTTCCAAATAAAGACAACGTTATTTCTTTATATCCAACTTTAACTTCTGATACTTCATTATCTAAATATATGAGTAATATTAATGCTAAAGCTTTATTTTTAATAGATAGTCAGAATTTAAATACAGTACGTTTTATGAATAATGGTTTAAGTAATCAAGATGGTCCTAACATAGATTATATGTTAACTGATAATAATATTTTATTTGATAATAATCAGTTATTAAATATTATTAGTGCCGAAAAATATCAATTGGTGATCTTAAATTATCGAATAGATTTATATAATGATGAAAAATCTTTAAAAACAGCTATGAAAAGAATAGATGATTGTTTAACTTTTCTTAAGCAATCATGTAAAGATAAATACGCTTTGATAATATCATCGTTATACGGAATGCAAAAAACAATTAAAATGGAAAATAATACTGAAGCTATGGTGATTTTTAAGAATACAGTACCTGTTGTTATAATAAATCCTAAATTAAATTTAAAATCAATTAAAATTAAAACTTACGAGTCATTAAATAAATTATTGCCTACAGTTATAAAAACGATGAAGCCAGATGAGAAGATAGTATCTTTAATTAAAACCAAAAGTATAATTGAAAAACTTTTCTTTAAATAAAATCTATAAGATTATTGGAGGAATAATATTGAAATTTATTTTAAAAATTCGAAAATTTATGCAGGGTAGGTATGGCGCGGATGAGCTGTATCGTTTTTGCTTTTTACTTTACTTTATTTGTATTTTAATTAATATGTTTTTAAATTCTTTATTATTATTAATAATAGAATTCGTTTTAATTTTGGTTATTTTTTATCGCTTTTTGTCCAAAAATATTATTAAAAGAACTAGAGAAAATAATGCTTTTTTAAAATTAGCATCTTATATAAAGTTACCATTTTATACCTTTAGAAGATATATATCTTCTTATAAAACAGCAGTTTATAAAAAATGTCGTCATTGTAAAACAACTTTAAAATTACCACTGCCTACCAGTCGAGGGATTAAACATGTAATCTGTCCCAATTGTAAAAAAAGAATTAGTTTTGTAGTTTTACGAAAACAAAAGATTGAAATAATCAGAAATTCTTAAGTACTAGTAGTATTTTTACTAGTTTTTTTTATAAAAAGTTTCATTGCAAAATATAATAATTAGTGTTAGAATAAATTTTACTGATGAAGGGGGTAAGCTTATGCAAGAGATATTAGAAATTGAAATTAACCCTTATGAACCATTACGTTATGAAGTTTATCCTTTTTATAAAGATGGTAAGTTTATTTTAAGAATTACAGTGCCACAAGTTGAGAGCTTAGAATTATTATTAGATAATCAAAAGCAAATTGAAAATGATTTATCTTATCACTTAGATTTTTTATATGAAGATTGGATTAATACTAATCCTAAATTAATAGAAATAACGCAAAATATAATTAATCATAATTTTAATATTAAAAATTTTGCTAATGAAGTATATTTTTTAGGAAGTTATAATCATATACAAGAGTTTATTGCCCGAAATATTATATTACAAAATAAAAAAATAATTTTAAAAAAACAAATTAGTCTTAATAAAGAAATAATAAATAAACTAGTTAAGTTGTTTGACAAAGATAATGTGTATATTTATTTAGATAATAATTCAGATGCAGTTTCTTTAGATGCCTGTTTAAATACAATGAAAGCTATTTTTAATATTACTGATTTTATAAAATCTTTTAACTTGTCTGTTTTTGAACAAATAATGCTTGCTTTTGATATTGTTAGAAAAAGAGAGTTTATGAAAGAAAATGCTGATGAGGATTATAAAACTTCTCGAGATCTGACATCAATATTATTTGGTGATAAAATAGTGTGTTTGGGATATGCTAATTTTTTAGATAGCATTCTTAAAGTTTTAAATATTAAATCGCTTATTGTTTATTATACTAAAATGGGCGGTGTTCAGGGGCATGCGCGAAATTTAGTATTTATAGATGATAATAAATATAATATAAAAGGACTTTATTATATTGATGCAACTTGGAATAGCAAGAAAAAAACTAATGATTATTTAAATAACTATCGTTTTTTTGCAAATACAAAATCTCAAATGGATAAATACGATAATAATTGTTATTTAAATATAACATTACCTGACTTGTATGAAGATTTTTCTTATGATTTTGAAAGAATTTTAACTCAAAAAGGCGTTAAAGGACTTTCTATTGATATGATTAAAACAATTAATACTCTTTCTGCTTTAGTTGATAATAAAGTTTATATGCAATCTATATACTTATTTCCAGGATTTGATGTTTCTAATTTAAATTGGGAAGATTACATTGATTCAGTTTATTATTATGAAGATTTATTATCACGACCTATTAGAGCTCATCAATATTTAGCAGCTTTATATAATATTCGAAAAATAGAATATTATTATAATCCTCAAACTTATCCTTTTTCAAAAGATTCCTTGTTTGAAACTTATTTAAATTCAGATTGGGTATTTAACATGAATGGAGAGTATAATATTTTAGAAGCTATGTTTGGAATTGTAAAAGTAGATAAATATACTCAGGAAGAGAAGTTTAACGATTTTATAAATAGTAGTGATATAGAAAAAAATATAGAATTAGTTAAGTTAACTAAAACGCTAAAAAATACAATTAATAAAAAAAATAATTAATTTTTTGCAAAATTTCACATTTTTAAGCTAAAATAATGATATAATCTTTATAGAAAAGAGGTTATATGAAAGATAAAGACATTTTACATAAGTTGACTTATGGGATGTATATTTTAACCACATTTAATGCGGGATGTTGTGTTGATGCCGTAGTACAAATAAGTAGTGGACAGAACCCATTAATTGGGGTTTCGGTTATGAATGATAATTATACTAATGAAGCTATGAAAAATCAATCATTATTTGCTTTATCTATTCTTGCTAAAGATGTGGATTTTAATATAATTAGAACATTTGGATATAATTCAATGCGTAATTTAAATAAATTTGAACAAGTTGATGTTGAATATATAAATGATTTGCCTATAATTAGCGATTCTATCGGTTATATCATTTTAGAGAAAATAGATACTATTCAAAATGATACACATACATTTTTTATTGGAAAAGTTGTAGCAAAAAAACAATTTAATGATAAAGATGCTCTAACTTATCAAGAATATAAGGAAAAGAGTGAACATAATAAAGATAAGCAAGCTTGGAAATGCAGCGTGTGTGGTTACATACATTATAGTGATACTTTGGCAGATGATTTTAAATGTCCTATTTGCAATGCCAAAGCAAATATGTTTATTAAAAAGGAGGAAAATGTATGAAAAATAATTTTATAAGTAATGTATTTGGATGGATGTTCATTGGATTATTAATAACCTTTGGCAGTGGAATCTTAGTGATGAATAGTATGAATTTAATGTATTTTTTGTTTAGTGGTTCTATGTATATATTTTTGTTAATCGCTCAGGTTGTAATTGCTCTTGTTATGGGAGTTAGAATTCATAAAATGAATCCTTTAACGGCAAAATTGCTGTATGTTGGATACTGTATACTAACTGGTATTTCATTTGCAAGTTTATTTTTGATTTTTGAATTAACATCAATTATTATGATATTTTTAGCAACAGCGATTATTTTTGGAATATTTGCTTTAATTGGTAAAACTACTAAAATTGATTTAAGTCGCATGGGCGTATTTCTATTTATGGGATTACTTGCTATTATTATTTTAGAAATAATTAATATCTTTATTTTAAATAATACACTTAATATGATAACTTGTATAATTTCAATTATAATATTCATGGGATATATAGCATATGACATGCAAAAAATAATTGCTATTAATAATAATGGATATGGAACAGATAATTTAGCTATTTATGGAGCTTTTCAATTATATTTAGATTTTATAAATATCTTTATCAAACTCTTGAGTCTTTTTGGAAAAAGAAGAGATTAAAAAATAAGTATAATTTTGATATTAACCCCGTTTCTTGAACGTAGAGACGAGGTTTTTATATGCCAAAATTGAGTTATAAAGATAAAATAAGTATATATATCACAGTAAATAATATTTTTCAAATCATCAAATTTAGAGCAAACAAACGATAAGCTTAATAAAAGTGATTGGTGAGTATATTTTTTACTACAATTATGATAACCGTTCATAAATTACAGGTTACAATCCTCTAATTAGAAACTATTTATAAACTGGCCAATTTTTGGTGTTCAGTTCAGTTTTATTTAATAATAGTTTTATTTAGAGTCAAAATCAGGTATAATTGCTTTAGAGGATAAATGTTTTGGTTTATTTTTTAGTAGTGGAGGAATTTAATGTATTTAACAGTTTTATTGCCTTGTTTAAATGAAGAATTAACTTTATAAGAAACTATTAAAGAAATAAAAGAAGAACTTAAAAGATTAGATATAGTATCTAAAAGTGAAATATTAGTAGTTGATAATGGTAGTAATGATTTATCATATCAAATAGCTCAAAATATGGGTGTTAGAGTAATACCTGAACCTAATAATGGTTATGGAAATGCCTTAAGAACAGGAATATTAAATGCTAAGGGAAAATATATAATATTTGGCGATTGTGATCGTTCTTATCGTTTTAGCAATCTGCATTTATTTTTAGAAAAATTAAATTCTGATTAGTCATAAATATATCGGTACTCCTATTATTTCTTTTTTAGGTAAAATAATATGTAAAATCAATATATCTGATTTTAATTCCGGACTAAGAGGAATTTGTAAAAGTGAATTTATAGCTTTAGATTTAAAATCATCAGGAATGGAATTTGCATCCGAAATGCTAATTAAAGCTAAAAAAAGAAATTTAATTATTGAACAAATCTCTATTGATTTTTTTAAAGATAAAAGAGGTAAAAAATCACATTTAAATCCAATTCGTGATGGTATTCGTCATCTTAATTGCTTTTTAGGAGGATTAAAATAATGAATAAATTAACAAATTTTTTAAAAAAGCACTGGCTAATTTTAACTTGTATAATTTTGTTTTTCTTAAAATTGTGGCTGGTTCATATTCAGCCTTTGTACATAAAAGACCAAGATCATGATGATGCAATGTTTGTTAAAATTGCTTATAGTATTTTAAACGGTGGGTGGTTAGGAACTTATGATGATATTACCCTAAGCAAAGGAGTTGTGGGTATATTATTTTTAGTTGTTAGTAATATTTTAAATATAAGCTATTTAACTTCTTTACAAATTGTTTATTTTTTGGCGTGTTTAAGTGTAATTTATATGCTAAATTACGTGATAAAAAATAAAAAAATTTTATTAATTATTTTTTTAATATTACTGTTTAATCCTATTTCATATTCCGATGCTTTTTCTTTTGTTTATCGAGATGGGTTATATACTTCTTTAATCTTGTTTTTTATTTCATTTTCACTTTTGTTATTTTTTAATTATAGTAATCTAAAAAAAGTCGTTATATATAGTATATTATTTGGATTAACTATAACTGCTATTTATCTGTGTCGAGAAGAAAATATTTGGCTATTACCATATATAATAGTAGCCAGTATTATTTTAATTTTATTTATATTAAAAGATAAAAAATGTAAGCATAAGTATAAAAAAATATTATGTATTTCTATTATTCCCTTTGCTATATTTTTAAGTGCTAATATTACAATTGCTTCTATAAATTATAAATATTATGGCAGATTTGTAGTTAATGATTTTTATAGCAAAGATTTTAAAGATGCTTATGGAGCTCTTACTAGAATTAAACAAGAAAATTATATAGAAAGAGTACCGCTAAACGAAGAAACTAGAAATATTTTATATCATTTAAGTCCTAAGTTTAAAGAAATTCAACCATATTTAGAAGGCGAAAAAACAAATAAATATAAAAAAATAAATGGAGATATTCAAGATGGTCATTTTTATTGGGCCTTAAGGATTGCTGTAAAAGAAGCGGGATATTATAGTGATGCCCAAAGTGCTAAAGAATATTATATTGATTTAGCAAATGAGATAAATACTTTATGTGATACTAATCAATTAGATTGCTTACCAAAACGCAGTTCGGTAGTCGCTCCATATTATAAGGTTTATAATGATAATTTAATAACTTATATTCCAGAAGCTTTTAAAGTTCAAGCAAATTATAAATATGTTAATGTAGTTATACCGATAGTTAAAGATAACATATCTGTTTTTACTTATTATGCAGATATTACTAATAATAAATTAGTTTATTCTGATTCGGATTTAAATTCGCTAAATATGAAAATTATGAATATCTTATTAGCAATATATGCTGCTGTAAATCCAATTTTAATGGCTATATCAATAATTTGTTATTTACTTTTAATGATTTTATTTTTTGCTTATAAAACATATACCTCTGATTATAAAAAAATTATTATTTTAAATGGATTATTATCTTTATATTTAATAAGGGTTGTTATGATTGGCTACATTGCCGCAACTGAATATACCAGTGCAATAAGGAAATGCCAATACTTAGCTTGCAGCTATCCGATTCAATCTGTTTTTAGCATTATAGCTATTTTATTTGTTGCCTCTATTTTAAAAAATAAGGTAAAAAGACGACTTAAAGCACGTAATAATTAATTATTTATAGATTTTAAAATATTAATTTGATACAATAACTCTAAGGAGGAAGTTATGGCTAAAAAATATTTAAAACATAGTTTATTTTTATTATTAGTACTTTGCTTACCAATAATTGTTCAAGCAAAAGTAATCGAGTTTGATGATAATATTAATTTAGAAGGAGAACATAATTCTAGTAAATTAGTATTTGGTAATGAGATAAGTTCAAATGCTTCAGTTGATGGAATATTTATTTCATTTGGAAATCAAGTAAAGACTGAAGGAAATATTTCTTATGGAGCTTATGCAGGAAATGATATTACAATTAAAGATAATGTGGAAAAGGATTTATTTATTGCTGGTAATAGTATAACTATAGATCATGAGGCTAAAATAGCAAGAGATGCTTTTATTGCAGGAAATATTGTAAGTATTAATACTGATATTGGTAGAAATTTACGTATAGCAGCTTCTAGTGTAGATTTAAGTGATATTACAATTAAAGGAAATGTAACTATTTATGCTGATGAAATAACATTTAATGAAAATACTACCATAGTTGGAAGCTTGACATATTATGAAAACAGTATTATAGAAGGTTTAAATGAAGATAATATTGGTAAAATAAATATTAAAGAAGCAAATACTTTAGAGTTTTCTTTATCTGATGTGATTTTAAATGCAGTTATTAGATTAGCTAGAAATTATATTACAATGTTGGCTTTACTATTATTATTTGTTAAACTTCAGAAAGCTATTTTAAAACAAAAAGTAAGCATTGAAGCTGTAGGATATGATTTGCTAAAGGGATTTGGTGTTTTAGTACTAGTTCCATGTTTAGCACTTGTTACAATCTTTAGTTCATTATTATTTAGTCTTAGTTTAATAGCTATTGTTTTGTATGTAATTGCAATTTATTTGAGCACTTTAATTTCTGCTTATGTTATTGGTAATCAAATTTGGAAGCGCACCAAAAAGAATAGTAATATTTATTTGGAATTATTAGTAGGATTAGTTATAGTAGAAGCTTTAAGCTACATTCCAATTATTAGCTTTTTCGTTCAATTTGGATGTTTATTATTTGGCTTAGGTAGAATATATAATATTTTTAAATATGCAATAAATAAAAGATGAAATAAGTAAATACTTATGAGACTGTTGACAAAGAAATTTGTTAATAGTCTTTTTTTATTATAATTTAATTATTAAAGATAATATGTGATGTTATTTGAAATTTAAGATAGAAAAAAATTAGTTTTATATATTCAAATTAATCAAAATTATTATTTATGTTATTTGTTAAAACAATTAAACTATGTTATCTTCACAATATGGATAGTTATTTAAAAAGAAAGAGAGATGTATGTTTAGATTAAAGCAAATAATTCAAGAAAATTTAAAACTAATTATATTAGTAGTTATTTTAATTGTTATTCTTATTGGTGGGGGATTTTATTATTGGTTTAATATTGCTAATGAAAAGAATAATATTATTGCTACAGAGTTAGTTGATTCAGAATCTTTAGATGAATTAGAAAAAGAAGAACAAATTCAAAATACGAAAATTAAAGTAGATATTAAAGGCCAAGTAAATAATCCGGGAGTTTATGAATTAGAAGAAAATAGTATTGTAAATGACGCTATTAACATGGCTGGGGGATTGACTTCAGATGCAACTACTGAAAATATTAATTTAAGTTATAAACTAGTAGATGAAATGGTAATAATAATTTATCATAAAGATGAATTAAAAGCAGAAAATAAAGAAATAACTACAGTTTATGAAACCCAAAGTCCTGATATCACTCAAGCTTTACAAGAACAAAAGTCGATTGTTATACCTAGTAAGTCTACTAAAGATGATCATAATAAAAAAGAAGACGAACAAGATGATCTTTTAAACGCATCCCAAGAAACTAATGAAGTACAAATTATAAATATTAATTTAGCAACTAAAGAAGAGCTAATGAATCTAGATGGAATAGGAGAAGCAAAAGCTGATAATATAATATCCTATCGAGAAACTAATGGTTTATTTACTGATATAGAAGAGTTAAAAAATGTTTCTGGTATAGGAGAAACTATCTTTGACCAAATTAAAGAATTTATTACTATCCAATAAATTTTTAATAAGTGTTTTTCTTATTTTGATTATTTATTTAATAATTAATTTTTATATCTTTCCAAATAAAAGTAACTATAGTATTAATCAAACACAATTAGACGGGTATATTTTGGATTACAAAGTTAATGATGATTATCTAAATATAACTTTAAAGGCCAAAGAAAAAGTAATTATAAAATACTATTTTAAGAATTTAGAAGAAAAAAATATATTTTTAAGTAACATAAAATTGGGCAGAAAAATAAAAGTAAAGGGAAGTTTAAAAGAACCTTCTAGTAATATAATTTTTAATTTATTTAATTATCGAGAATATTTAAAAAGTAAAAATATTTATTATATTATGAATGCTGATAATATTGCTTTTCAAAATAATAATATTGATTGGTTATATAAAATTAAAAACTATATAATTTTTAAAATAGAAAAAAAGCCTAAGGCAGTAGAATATTATTATGCTTTTATTTTAGGAGAAAAAAACTATATTAATAAAGATATCTATAATGCTTATCAAAAAATTGGGATTACTCACTTATTTGCCATTTCAGGAATGCATATTAATTTGTTTGTTGGACTGTTAGAAAAAATTTTAAAAAAACTTAATATTAATAAAACAGTTCAGGAAGTTTTACTAGTTTTATTTTTACTTTTTTATATGTTTTTAACTAATTATGCAGCAAGTTGTCTTAGAGCAGTTTGTTTTTATATTTTTAGTATTTTAAATAAAAATTTAAGATTAGATTTAAGTAGAAAAAAAGTATTACTATATACAGGAATTTTTTTAGCATTTTTAAATCCTAATATAGTAAAAGATATCGGTTTTTTATATTCTTTTACAGCAACTCTAGGCCTTATTATGATAGCTAATCGTCTTTATTATAAAAAATCTATTAAAAAATTGTTATATACTTCTTTTTATGCAACATTATTTACTTTACCAATTACTATTTTTTCTTTTTATGAGTTTAATCCTCTAAGTATTATAAATAATTTAGTTTTTGTACCTTTAATATCATATATTGTTTATCCTTTATGTATGATTTCTTTATTCATTCCATTTTTAAATACATTATTTTCTTATACTATTCAAATAATGCAAAATTTAGCTTTATTTATGAATATCTTTACAGTATCAATAGTAATGGAAAAAATTAAATTTACTTTTATATTTATCTATTATTTTATATTATTAATGGCAGTTATTAAAAGAAATTTTAAGTATTACTTATATTTAGGAATATTATTAATTATCGTAAAGCTTTTACCATTTTTAGATTCAAGTTTATATATTTATTTTTTAGATGTTGGTCAAGGAGACTCAATTTTGATAAAAGATAAGTTTGCCCAAAATACAATACTAATAGATACAGGTGGGCAATTTAGTTATAATGATTATCATTTAGCTTCTAATACAATAAGCTTTTTAAAAAGTATGGGAACGTCTACGATAGATTATTTAATTATAACTCATGGAGATTTTGATCATATGGGTGAGGCTATATATTTAGTTGAAAACTTTAATGTCAAAAATGTTGTTTTTAATAATGATGATTTTAATGATTTAGAATTAAATTTGATTAAAGTACTTAATGAAAATAATATTAAATATTATCAAAATGTAAATTATATAAATTTGTATAATAATAAATTATATTTTTTAAATAATACAATTTATGATAATGAAAATGATAATTCAAATGTAATATATTTTAATTCTAATCAATTTAAATTACTTTTTATGGCAGATGTAGGAATAAAAGTAGAAGAGCAATTAATTTATCAATATAATTTAAAAAATATAGATATTTTAAAAGTGGGTCATCATGGTAGTAAAACAAGTACTTCATCTAATTTTATAAAAGAAATAGAACCTAAATATTCCATAATATCAGTAGGTAAAAATAATAGATATAATCATCCTGATAAAGAAGTATTAAAAAAATTAGAAAATTCTAAAATATATAGAACAGATGTAAATGGAAGTATTATGTTTAAACTTAAGAATAATAAATTAAAAATAAAAACTATATCATAAGCATTAAGAAGCAATTATTATTTTGATCATGAAATTGTTAAATTAAAATAATTAAGATATAGAAGCTGAAGATAAAATGGTAGATCTATTAATAAATTAGACTAATTCAAGTAATTATTACATTGATTTAAAAATTAATTGATTGAGTGATAATTTGCTAGATGACTACTGTATACTAGATCAATCACAAAATTTAAAAGATAATCAAGATATGCAAGAATAAGTTATTTTGAATAAAAAAAGATAAACAAATCGTTTAGTCTAATAATTGTTAAAATTTTTGAAATACAATGAAGCTTCACTTTTTATTATTTAATACATAAAATATAGTGTACGTTATATAACGTTAATATAGATTAAAAGGGCTTTGACTTGTCCTTTTTTCTTTAGTTTTATATAATTAATATGGTGGTATTATGCAAAATTATTTAATTAGTTCTGATAGTTTTCGTCTTATCGAAGAACAAATTAGTACAATAGTTAGTGATAGTAAGAATATAGTTACTTATAATCTAGATCAAAATGATTTACAAGAAGTTATTCAAGAAGCTTCTTATATTTCGTTTTTACCTGATATAAAATATATTATTGTGAAAAACGCTGATATTTTTAGTAGTAAAAAAGCTAAAGAAAATGATTTAGTTTTATTAGAAAATTACTTAGAAAATCCTAATTTGCAAGTAGTTTTAATTTTTATTACTAATAATAAAGTAGATGAACGAAAAAAAATAACTAAATTAATGAAACAAAAGTATAAGTATATAAATATAGCACCATTAAAAGAGTATGATTTAAACCAAAAAGTATATCAAATATTTAAAAATGATGGTTATAAAATTGATTTTGAAAGTGTTAAGTACATTACCAAAGCTAATTTAGGTAATTATGACTTAATATATAATGAAATTGAAAAAATTAAGACTTTTTATGCTCAAGACAAACAAATTCTATTAAAAGATATTAAAAAATTAGCTGCTTCATCATTAGAAGATAATATATTTAAATTTATAAATGCTGTTATAAAAAAAGATAATATAATGTTTAGTTATTTAAATAAAGTTAAACTTTTAAAGCAAGAGCCTGTAATGATTATCTCACTACTAGCTAGAGAATATCGTAATATGTATATAGTAAAAAATAATCAAAATATAAAAGAAGTTTGTAGCGTTTTAAAATTACAATCTTGGCAATATGATACTTATTTAAAAAATTCTTATAATTATTCTCTTGAAGAATTAAAAAACCTTTTAAACCAATTATATGAGCTAGATTTAAAAATAAAAAAAGGTGATATAGATAAATATCTAGGCTTAGAATTAATTTTATTATCTTTATAAAAATATAGATTATTAGTACAAATGTATGGTATTATAAATTAGGTGATATAAATGTTTAGTTATATTAAAGGAACTGTTGTAGATCAGGCTAGTAATTTTATAGTTTTGGATTATAAAGGAATAGGATTTCAAATATATGTGGCTAATCCTTATAACTTTGAGTTAAATAAAGAATATACAGTTTATCTTTATAATCATATTCGCGAAGATGAATTTAGTTTATATGGTTTAAAAACAATGGAAGAAAAAGAATTATTTATGCGTCTTATTAATGTTAAAGGACTGGGCCCTAAAATGGCATTGCCTATGTTTGCCACGGGAAGTGTATCAGGCATTATTGATGCAATAGATCGAGAGAATGTTTTATATTTAACTAAATTTCCTAAAATAGGGGAAAAATTAGCCCGTCAAATAATTTTAGATTTAAAGGGAAAGATAACTATTGAAAAAACAGAAGAAGATAATACATCCTTTGATGAACTTATTAGCGTTCTTACTAGCTTAGGATATAGAAATTCTGATATAAAAAAGGTTTTACCAAAAATTGATAATAGTTTAGATATTGAAAATCAAATTAAAGAAGCTTTAAAATTAATGTTAAATAGTTAAGGAGTAATATGGAAAATAAAATATTAAGTGAAGAACAAATAACCGGCGATGAATTTGAAACTACTATTAGGCCATTATCACTAAAAGAATATGTTGGACAAGAGAAGTTAAAAAATAATTTAGAAGTATTTATTAAAGCTTCTAAAATGCGTCAAGAGCCTTTAGATCATGTTCTTTTATATGGGCCTCCTGGGCTAGGTAAAACAACTTTGGCTCATATTATTGCTAATGAATTAGGAAGTAATTTAAAAACTGCTAGTGGGCCAGCCATTGAAAAAAGTGGAGATTTAGCGGCTATATTATCTACATTGGAACCTAATGATGTTTTGTTCATTGATGAAATACATCGCATGCCAAGATATATTGAGGAAATCCTATATTCGGCGATGGAAGACTTTGAATTAGATATCGTTATTGGAAGCGAGGGAAATTCTCGAAGCATAAAAATCCAGTTACCTCCATTTACTTTGGTAGGGGCAACAACAAGAGCTGGAGACATTACTGGCCCTTTAAGAGACCGATTTGGAATTGTTTCTAAATTAAATTATTATACATATGAAGAATTAAACCAAATAATTAAAAGAACTAGTCGGGTTTTGAATTTTGAAATAGATGAGGATGCTTCATTAGAACTTGCTAAACGTAGTCGAAAAACCCCCCGTATTGCCAATAGATTATTTAAAAGAGTACGAGATTTTGCTTTGGTGGAAAATAAAGATGTTATCGATAAGGAAATAACTATTAAAGCCTTGAAAATGTTAAATGTAGATGCTAGTGGTTTAGATAGTACTGATATAGAGTATTTACTAGCTTTAATAAAAAACTTTAATGGCGGCCCTGTAGGAGTAGAAACAATTGCAACTTCTATTGGTGAGGAAGTAACAACTATTGAAGATGTAGTAGAACCATTTTTATTACAAGAAGGTTTTGTAAAACGTACTCCTCGTGGACGAATAGCTTGCCAAAAGGCTTATGAACATTTAAAAATAGAACAAAATAAGGAGGTAGTTTAAGTTGAAAACGGATGATTTTGATTATGATTTGCCTAAGGAGTTAATTGCTCAAAGCCCAATTAGCAAAAGAGATGATTCTAGATTAATGATATTAGATAAAACTACGGGAGAAATCAAACATGAAGTTTTTCATAATATTATTAATTATTTAAATCCCGAAGATGTATTAGTTATAAATGATACTAAAGTCATACCGGCTAGATTAATTGGGATGAAAAGTGAAACTAAAGCAACAATTGAATTATTACTTTTAAAAAATTTACAAGAAGATATTTGGGAGTGTCTTGCTAAACCAGTGAAAAGGTTAAAAATTGGAACTATTGTTGAATTTGGAACTGGACAATTAAAAGCTAAAGTAATTCAAATATTAAATGATGGCATAATTCATGTTCAATTATTATATCAAGGGATTTTAATGGAAATTTTAGATACTTTAGGTCAAATGCCATTACCACCTTATATTCATAAGCAACTTCAAGATAAAGATCGCTATCAAACTGTTTATGCCAAAAATATTGGTTCTGCAGCAGCTCCAACTGCAGGATTACATTTTACTAAGGAGTTATTAGAACAAATAAAAAACAAGGGGATAATTATTTGCAAAATAACTTTACATGTCGGTTTAGGCACTTTTAGACCGGTTGTAGTAAAAGACGTAAAAGATCATAAAATGCATAGTGAGTATTATAGTATGGATCAAGAATGTGCAGATATCTTAAATAAAGCCAAAAAAGAGGGGCGTAAAATTTATGCCGTAGGAACTACAACGACTAGAACTTTAGAGACTATTGCTACAAATTATAAAACATTTAAAGCCGTAAGTGGCACAACGGATATTTTTATTTATCCGGGGTATAAATTTAAAGCAATAGATGGATTAATTACTAATTTTCATTTACCAAAAAGCACACTGCTTATGTTAGTCAGTGCGCTGGCGTCTAAAGATAACATATTAAAAGCCTATAAAGTTGCTGTAGACAAAAAATATCGTTTCTTTTCTTTTGGCGATGCTATGTTTATCAAATAATTATTTGGAAGTATAGTGTAAGACTATACTTTTTTCAAATTCTTGATTTTCTAAAATAGTATCACGATCCCATCTATCGCTATATTCTTTATTATAATTTTCCAAAATAACTTTAGGAATAATACTACTATTTAAATAATCCTCAATTAAATAGTAGTTTTCTTCTTTTAATAATTCTAAAAAATTAATTTTAAGACTTAAAGATATATTAATTAAGTATTTTAAATAAGGATTAGCATTATTATTATTATTTAAAACATCTGATAAATGTTGAGGATGAAAATTATTAATTTGAGCCATTTGTCTTGCTGAAATATACATTTCCGTTTGACGTTTTTTAAATAAACTTAATAATAGGGATAAGTTTATTTCACTTGGAATTATATGAAGTTTATGACAAATTGAAATGTAAGTATTCATTCTAATTTGATAATTAGGATTATTCATTATTCTGGTATAAGTTGCTTTACATATATTAGTATTTTTAGCAAGTTTATATATCGATAAGTTAGTGGTTTGAATACTAAATTGTAGTTCTTTAATTAATTGATCATAAATCGTTTGACTATTAGTATTTATGTTGAAGTAGTTTTCATAAAATATTTTATTCATTATAATTCCCCCTTAATAATTAAGCTATATTTTAGAGTAAATTAGAATATTTGTCAAATTTTTAGAAGGTTATTCTTTTACTTTAAAAATAAAAAGGAACGTGGTAAACTGGTGTAAGTGGTGAATTTAATGAAACTAAAATATGAATTATTAAAAACAGAAAAAAATACTAAAGCAAGATTAGGAATTATAAAAACTAAATATGGCGATTATCAAACACCAATGTTTATGCCAGTTGGGACACTAGCTACAGTAAAATCGTTAAGTCCGGAAGAAATAAAGGCAACTAATGCGGGAATTATTTTAGCTAATACATATCACTTATGGCTTCGCCCGGGAGATGAAGTGATTGCTAAAGCTGGTGGGCTTCATAAATTTATGAATTATAATGGACCAATTCTTACTGATTCAGGTGGATTTCAAGTTTTTTCTTTAGCTAAACCAAAAGATATTTCAGAAGAAGGAGTAAAATTTAAAAATCATTTAAATGGTGATAAACTATTTTTAACTCCTGAGAAGTCTATTCAAATTCAAAATAATTTAGATAGCGATATTGCTATGAGTTTTGATGAATGTATTGGTTATCCGGCTACTTACGATTATGTAAAACAAAGTGTGGAACGCACACTTCGTTGGGCAAAACGAGGGAAAGCGGTCCATAATAACGAAAATCAGTGCCTTTTTGGAATAGTTCAAGGAGGAGAATATGAAAGCTTGCGAAAAAAATGTGCTGAGGAATTAACTAAAATGGATTTTGATGGCTATTCAATTGGGGGAACTAGTGTTGGTGAGGATAAAAAAACAATGTATAAAATGGTTTCATATTCAACTAAATATTTGCCAGAAGATAAAATTAGATATTTAATGGGGGTAGGAGATCCTATAGATATTATTGAAGGCGTTATTAGAGGAGTGGATATTTTTGATTGTGTTTTACCAACTCGTTTAGCAAGACATGGAAATCTTTTTACTAAATATGGGAAAATAAATATAAGAAATAGTAAATATAAAGAAGATTTTCAACCGATTTCTCAAGATTGTGATTGTTATACCTGCAAACATTATTCTAGAAGTTACTTAAGACATTTAGTTGTTTGTAACGAAATGTTAGGAGCTCGTCTTTTATCAATTCATAATATTCGGTTTTTAGTTAAATTAACTGAAGATTTAAAAGAAGCTATCAAAACTGATACAATTTTAGAATATCGTGATAATTTTATTAAAAATTATTATGGAGAAAATAATGAGTATTGATAAAAATAAAATAATGATATATATAGCCTTAATTGCCTTGATATTAGCAACAATAATTTCTTCGGTTTTACAAGCTAATAATAGACATAAAGACAACTTATATAAAAGTATGAATTTAAAAGTAATAGAAGCTGCTAAAAAATGTATAAATGATGAAATATGTGTAGGTGAAAAAGTATTTGTCAAGGAATTATATGATAATAAATATTTAGAAGAGGTTACTAACCCTTATACCAAAAAAACTTTAAATGAAAATTCTTATGTTACAAAAAAGAATAATGATTATGAACTTATTATTATGGAATAAAAATAAAGAAGATTTAGAAAAATATTAAATCTTCTTTTTACTATTGTAAACTTTTTTTTGGGGCACTTTAATCAGTTTTCCTTCTTTTTATTTATACCAATAATAGCACCAAAGATCGTTGTTAAAATTAAAATAATATAATAAATAACTGAGGAAATATTTATTTTATTAATGCAGAAAATAGTACTTGAAATTAAAATAATACTTACAAAAATAATTCCCCACAAACTGCCTATTAACCAGCCTTTTTTTTGAGTTACTTTTCCTTGTTTAAATCCTAATATAAAATATAATAAAATCATGAAAATAGTACTAAAAATATTTAATATATTTTGGGATATTGGACTAATAAAGTTTATAAGACTTAGTATGAATGAAAAAAAAAGAATTGTATTAATTCAATTAAGAAATAATTAAA
>CAMMOI010000024.1 GCA_946498375.1 uncultured Mycoplasmatota bacterium
CGACTTATTGCTTTTTTTCTAGTTTATTGGTCTCACATCAATTGTAACTCTACAAAAAATAAAAAGCTTAATAATAAACATTCTTGACTTTTGATTAAAACATATAATATAATAAATTGACTTGAAAAAGAGGTGGAGGTGCAGAAGTGAAAAGAACATATCAACCAAATAATAGAAAAAAAGCAAAGAAACATGGTTTTTTCGCCCGTAAAAAAACAAAAATTTTAAAAGCAAGAAGAAAAAAGGGACGTAAACAACTTTGTAAGTAATTAAACCATAGTAACTATGGTTTTTTCTTCTAAAAAAGGTATATATGAAAAAAAAATATGTTGTAAAAAATAATAAATATTTTAACGAAATAATTCAAAAAGGGAAATATTATTCCAATAAATATTTTATAGTTTATTATTTTCCTAATTTTAATAATTATTCTAAATTTGGTGTAGCCGTTGGTAAAAAAATTGGTAATGCAGTAGAAAGAAATCGTATTAAACGCCGACTTAGAAGTATTATTATGAATAATTTATTGTTATTTAATCAAAATTTTGATTATATAATTGTGGCGAAAAGGTTATGTAAAGAAGAAAAATATGATACACTAAGTCTATCAATGCAAAAATTATTTAGAAAAGGTGATTAACTTAATGCGTAAAAAAGTATCAATATTTTTATTGGTTTTATTAATGATTGGGTGTACAGGATGTGGAAATTCAAATTATATTACTGATAAGGATAATCAACTAATAAAAAATGAAACTACTGGTCAAACTGTAAGAAATGATATTCTTTGTAAACCAACAGAAAAAGAGCTGATCGAAATATATGAAAAATATAATAAGCAATTAGATACTAATTTTGATGATTTGCCAGATTGTGAAGATTTTAAAATTACTACTGGAGAATATCATAGCTTATGGGAGTCAATTTTTGTTAAACCTTTAGCTTGGCTAATTATTAAATTAGGATATTTAGTAAATAATTTTGGAGTAGCTGTAATGGCAATAGGTGCAGCTATAAGACTAATCATGTTACCATTATCTAAAAAAAGTTTGATGGCTTCAGAAAATATGAAAAAAGCACAACCAGAAATTAATCGAATAGAAAAAAAATATAAAGATAAAACAGATAATGAATCAATGTTAGCCAAATCGCAAGAAACTATGCTGGTTTATAAAAAGTATAATATAAATCCTGTAGGAGGATGTATTGTTTCTTTTATTCAATTACCTTTATTCTTTGCATTTTTAGAAGCAATTAATAGAGTGCCGGCAATTTTTGAAGGAACTTTTTTAGGATTAAATTTAGGAACAAATTCTTTAATAGGGATAACATCAGGAAGTGTGGCAACTAAAATAGGATATATAATTATAATTCTTCTTATAATGTTAACGACTTATTTATCGTTTAAAAATAATATGTCAGCATCCTCTGGAGTTGAAGCTGAAAAGCAAATGCAATTAATGTCTAAATTTATGATTATCATGATTTCAGTGATATCAATTACTTTACCTGTTGCTATAGCTCTTTATTGGATAGTTACTAATGGTATAATGGTAATTCAGAATATTATAATAAAAAGAAGTAAGAAGGCTTAATATGGAAATATATGAATTAAATGGAAAGCAACAAGATAATTTGTTAGAAACTTTATTAAAAAAATATAATTTGGAAGAAAATAGTATAATTTTTAGAATTTTTGAAACCAAAACTAATGGTTTATTTAAAAGTACAAACTATACTATTAAAGCAGTAAAAATCACGGAAGTTGCTGACTATATTAAAGACTATTTGAATGAATTGCTACAAAAAATGGGGTTAAGCGTTAATTTTGAAATTGAGATTAATAATAACCAAATTTGTATAAAAATGTTTTCAGACAATAATGCTATTTTAATTGGAAAAAGGGGACAAACTTTAGAAGCTTTACAAAACATTTGTAGACAAGTTATAGCATCCAAAACTCAATTGCTACCATACTTAATACTTGATGTTGAAGATTATAAGCAAAATCAAAATAAAAATATTGAGAAGATTGCTTTGAAAGTTGCCCAAGAAGTGAAAGATACAGGAATTCCAGCAGTACTTGATAATATGAACTCTTATGAAAGAAGAATAGTTCATAATGTGTTACTAAATTTTGATGGTGTAGCAACTGAATCAGAAGGAATAGAACCTAATAGACATGTAGTTATTAAAAAAATGAACAATTGAATAGTAAGAATTAATATATTCTTATTATTTTTTATGCTATAATACCCCTGGAAGTGATAACTATGAATGATAATATTTGTGCAATTTCAACACCATTAGGTGTAGGGGCTATTTCAATAATTAGAGTAAGTGGACCTCAATCAATTAATATTGTAAATAGTATTTTTGAAGGAAAAGATTTAACTAAAGTAAAAAGTCATACTATAAATTATGGATTTATTTCAGAAAATGGAAAAAATGTAGATGAAGTTTTAGTAAGTGTTATGAAAGCTCCTCGTACGTATACTAAAGAAGACATAGTAGAAATTAATTGTCATGGAGGGTTATCAACAACTAATAAAGTATTAGAATTATTACTAACTAATGGCTGCCGTTTGGCTCAAGGTGGCGAATTTACTAAAAGAGCTTTTTTAAATGGTCGTATTGATTTAGTTCAAGCAGAGGCAGTTGGTGATTTAATTAACTCCACTACGGAAGAAGCCAGAAGATTATCTCTTAGTCAAATTGAAGGAGAATTATCTAAAAAAATAAAGACTTTACGTAAAAAAATAGTCGAACTACTAGCTAATATTGCCGTAAACATTGATTATCCTGAATATGAGGATGCTGAAGATGTAACTACAAATGTCTTTAAAAATAAATTAGAACCTATAATAGATGAGATTAAATCTATACTATTAACTGCCAAAGATGGAAAAATTATTAAAGATGGAATAAATGTTGCACTAATTGGACGACCAAATGTAGGTAAAAGTAGTATTTTAAATAAATTATTGGATGAGGATAAAGCAATTGTTAGTAATATAGAGGGAACAACAAGAGATACAGTTGAGGGAACTATTTCATTAAAGGGAATAAAATTTAATTTTATTGATACTGCTGGAATACGCAAAACTAATAATGAAATAGAACAAATAGGTGTCAATAAATCTAAAAAAGCAATACAAAATGCTGATATTGTTATTTTAGTATTAGATTATAACGAAAAGATATCAGATGATGAAATTAAGTTAATTGAATCTTTAGAAAAAATTTCTCATTTTATATTTATAAATAAAAATGATCAGCCAAAGAAAATAGATTTAAATAACCTTACTGATCAAGAATTAGTTTATGGAAATACAGTTGAAATTGATGGGATTAAAATGTTAAAAGATAAGTTAATTGAAAAGTTTAACATAAATAAGATTAGTGCTAGAGATTTTACATATGTAAGTAACGCTAGACAAATAAGTCTATTAAAAAATTCATTAGGCATATTAAATGAATTAAGAACTCAGGTATTAAATAATGTTCCAGTAGATATTTTAGAAATTGATTTAAAAAAGGTATTTGATTTATTAGGAGAAATAACTGGTGAGACTTATAAAGATGAGTTACTTGATGAATTATTTAGTAATTTTTGTTTAGGAAAATAACTTTTCTAGTTTATTAAAAAAATATAAAATTTAAAAAGAAGGTGAGAAAATGTATGATGTTATAGTTGTAGGTGGTGGTCATGCTGGTTGTGAAGCATCATATGCATGTAGTAAAATAGGTAAAAAAACCTTACTTGTTACAAGCAATATAAAAAATATAGCAGATATGCCTTGTAATCCATCAATAGGTGGTACTGCTAAAGGAATAGTTGTTAGAGAAATTGATGCTTTAGGTGGCATAATGGGCAAAATAGCTGATAAGTCACATTTTCAAATTAAAATGCTTAATTCCAAAAAAGGTCCTGCTGTAAGATCTTTACGTGCACAAATTGATAAAAAAATATATCCCAAATTAATGTTGAAAGAGTTGCAAAAACAGGCTAATTTACAAATTATCGAAGCAATGGTAGAAGATTTAATAATTGAAAATGGCGCAATCAAAGGTATTATTATGGAAGATAATACCAAAATATATGCTAAAGCTGTAATTTTAACAACCGGTACCTATTTAAGGTCTCAAATTCTAATTGGTAGTAAAAAAACACCTGGCGGTCCTCATGGGGAAAAGGAATCAAAAAATTTAAGTAATAAGTTAAAACAATATGGTTTTGAAATTCAAAGATTAAAAACTGGTACTCCTCCAAGAATTGATGTTTCTACTGTTAATTTGAAAGATTTAACAATAGAAGAAGGAGATAAAGAATATTATACCTTTAGTTTTGATAATTCTCCGTTTTATAATATTAATGAACAGGAGAAATGTTACTTAGTATATACTAATGCCAATACTCATAAAATAATTCGAGAAAACTTATCTAAATCTAGTATGTATGGTGGTTATGTTGAAGGAGTGGGACCTAGATATTGTCCTTCTATTGAAGATAAAATAGTTAGATTTTCTGATAAAGAAAGACATCAATTATTTTTAGAACCTGAAAGTAAAGAAAATAATGAGTGGTATTTACAAGGTTTTTCTACTAGTATGCCCTATAATATTCAAGAAAAAATGGTTCATAGTTTAAAAGGATTTGAAAATGCAAAAATAATTAAATATGCTTATGCAATTGAATACGATGCTTTAAATCCTTTACAATTAAAACCATCTTTAGAAACAAAGATCATATCTAATTTATTTACTGCAGGACAAATTAATGGTACTAGTGGATATGAAGAAGCCGCTTGTCAAGGGCTAATTGCTGGGATTAATGCATGTTTAAAATTAGATAGTAAAGAACCACTTGTTTTAAAGCGAAATGAAGCATATATCGGTGTATTAATTGATGATTTAGTAACTAAGGGAACGCAAGAACCATATCGATTATTAACTTCTCGTGCAGAATATCGTCTTATACTACGTAATGATAACGCTGATAGGCGTTTAAGAAAATATGGCTATCAAGTAGGATTAATTAGTGATAGTCAATATAAGAAAATAGTAATTAAAGAAAAGAATATAAAAGCAGCTATTAACAAGTTATCAACAAGCAATTTAAAATTAACAAAAGAAGTCATTGAAGTATTTAAAGAAAATAATATTGAAATTCCAACTTTTTCTATTTCAATGTCTCAATTACTAAAAAGACCAAAAATTCATATGGATTTTATAAAAAAATTAATAGATTTAGATTTTAGTGATGAAATATTAGATCAAGTAAGTATAGAAATTAAATATGAAGGTTATATAGCTAAAACTTATAAGGAAGTTGAAAAATTATTAAACTTAGAAAGCAAAAAAATTCCAGATGATATAGACTATGATAAAATATTAAATCTAGCTAGTGAAGCAAAGCAAAAATTAAAAATTATTAAGCCTGCAACTATAGCCCAGGCAACTCGTATAAGTGGGGTAAATCCAGCAGATATTTCTGTACTTTCAATATATTTAAAAAAGGAATATGGAAAAAATGAATAAAGATGAATTTGTAAATTATTTACAAAAAAACTTAAAGTTAGTTGTAAATAATCAGCAATTAGATTTGTTAGATAAATATTATAATTTACTAATTAATTGGAATAAAAAGATTAATTTAACGGCAATAGTTGATAAAAATAAAGTTTATTTGAAACATTTTTATGATTCCCTAACTTTGTGTCATGATATTGATATGTGTAATATTAATTATGTTGTTGATGTGGGAAGTGGCGCTGGGTTTCCTGGAATAGTTTTAAAAATTTTTTTCCCACATATAAAGTTGGATATTATAGATTCCAATAATAAAAAAATATTATTTTTAAATGATTTAATACAAAAATTAGAAATAAAAAATGTTAATTTAATTCATGATCGAGCAGAACAATATGCTAAAACAAATTTAGAAAAGTATGATTTGTGTGTTTCTAGAGCAGTGGCAAATCTGAACATATTAGTTGAGCTTTGTTTGCCATTGGTAAAAATCGGAGGCTACTTTTTAGCTTTAAAAGGGAATGCTCATGCAGAATTAGAACAAATACCTAAAGCTATAAATATTTTAGGTGGTGAAATTGTTAAAATAAATAATTTTTTGTTACCTATAGAAAATAGCCAACGAACAAATATAAAAATTAAAAAAATTAAACATACTCCTGCAGGATTTCCTAGAAGATATGACCAAATGAAAAAAAAGCCATTGAAATAAGTGCTAAAAATTGTTAAAATAAATTATAGAATAGAATAAAAGGGGACTATTTAATATGAATATTAATAATCAAGTTTTACAAATTCCATTAAATGATATTGTTCCTAATCAATTTCAACCTAGAATGAATTTTGATGAAAATGAATTACAAGAATTAGCACAATCAATAAAAGAGCATGGAATTATTCAACCTTTAGTACTTCGAAAAATGGGTCAAAAATACGAGATAATAGCTGGTGAACGTCGTTTTCGTGCTGCAAGAATGGTTGGACTAACTTCAGTGCCAGCAATTATTTCTAATATTGATGATCAAGCAAGTGCCGAAGTAGCTTTAGTAGAAAATGTTCAACGAAAAGATTTATCAGCTATTGAAGAAGCACGTTCCTATAAAAATTTATTAGATAAAGGATATTTAACTCAAGAACAACTTGCAAAAAAAATGGGCTTGTCTCAACCGGCTATTGCTAATAAATTAAGACTTTTAAACTTGGATGAATCTGTTCAGCAAGCATTATTAAATGGGCAGATTTCTGAACGTCATGCTAGAAGTTTACTTGCAGTTAATAATAAAGATGAACAAAAAAAATGGTTAAATAGAATTATAACAGAACGTCTGACTGTTCGCCAATTAGATATAGAGCTTAAAAAAGCTAATGATCCTTCATCTAGTGATATTCCGATTGTTTCTATGAATACAGATGTAAATGCTATAAAAGAAAACGCTATGGATATTCCCCAAAATAATCATAAATCAACAGGAAATACTTTTTTTAATTTTGGTGATTCCCCAAGTAATACAAGCAGTAATTCGAATGGAAAAATGCCTAATAAATTCTTTAATTTTTTAGAAGATGAGTCTGCTAATATGAATCCCATGAGTATGGATAACAGTAATTCCATTTTTAATTCAACTCCAGATATTATTCCGGGAGCAACTACAAATGTAACTCCAGCTTCTGAAAATAATAAATTTTTAAATTTTAATCAACCAATTATTTCTGAAAATGAAACATCTCCTGAGGCAAAAAATGAAGAAGAATTAGAAACATTATTTGATCCTATGGATCAAGTAGAACTATTAGATCCTGAGTATGAGGCAAAAAAACAAGAAGATCACGAACTAGGTATTAAAACAGCTATTGCTGAAGTTAGAGAAAATGCTGAAAAATTGAAAGCTCAAGGATTTAATGCAGAGATAGAAGAGTTAGATTTAGAAAATGAATATAAAATAACAATAACTATTAAAAAGTAGCAATAATAGTTTAATAAGTGTAAATTTAAATATAAGTTTACATTTTTTTATTTAATATTGGTTTAGGAGAAATTTAATTATCACTATTTTTGGATACTGTAATTTCTTGTGTTATAGGTTCAGTCCCTTTAACAAAATAAAATATGTTAGAGTTTTTACTATTTTCATCATATTTTCCAGTAATTGCATTAAGAGGTATACCTATAATATTTTCTGGTGCTTCATACCAAGAATTACTATTAGGTAAATTATTCATAGTTTCTAACCAAATTTTTTTAGAAGTTAATCCATCTTTAACTTCTACACTTTTTGCATTATCATAACCATTCCAAACTAACATTAAATTATTTTTATTATAACCTACCATCCAACAATCTGTTCCAGTAGAGCCTGTTTTAATTGAATACTTACCATTTAACTGAGATCCGATACTAATAACTGTTGGAGTATTATAATCAATAAATGCACTATTATATGTTGATGTTAACAATTCATTTAAAATAAATACATAATTTTCATTTAAAACTAAATCTTTTTTATTTTTAAATTCATATAAAATATTTCCGTCTAAATCTTCAACCTTGGTTATAAAATGAATATCTTTTTTGTAACCTCCACTAGCTAAAGTAGTATATGCATTCGCAAAATCAATCATACTAATTTCAGATGTTCCTAAGGCTAAAGAAGCATTAGCTTGAAGTTTTTCTTGAATCCCCATTTTTTGAGCAGTATTTACTAACACTTCTTCCCCTAAAAATAAATGAGTTTTAACAGCGTATATATTATCAGAATATGAAATAGCAGCAGCCATTGTTATTTCTTCATTTCCGTATTTATCATTATAATTTGCAGGAGAATATGTTTGATTATTATCTAAGGTAAATGTTGTTGGAGTAGATAAAAATGTAGTAGCTGAAGTAAAATTATTTTCTAAAGCCGCATAATAAAGCAAAGGTTTCATTGTAGAACCAACTTGTCTTTTAGAATCAATAGCTCTATTATATTGACTGGTCTGATAATTTAAACCACCACTTAAAGCTTTTACTCCTCCATTATCTGGATCAATAATTATACTGGCAACTTGCATTTCTTCACTTTCATTCATGTTATTTAAAATTGCTTTTTCCATATAAGTTTGTGCATCCAAATCTAATGTAGTGTATATTTTTAATCCTCCAGATTCAATTAAAGAATTTGGTATATTTTTTATACTTTTTAATTCATCTAAAACGGCATCTTGATAATACATTAACATTTGTAAATTATTATTTTTTGTTTTACCGTATATTTCAACATTATCAAAGTCTAAATTATTTGCTTCTTCTTGAGTTAAATATTTGTTATTAACCATAGCTTGAGCTACTACTTTTGCTCTTTTAATAGCTTTTTGTTTATTACTAACAGGATTATAATTGCTTGGATTTTTGGGAATACCAGCTAACAATATTGCTTCTTCTAAAGTTAAATCTTTAGCATCTTTATTAAAATAATATTGACTTGCATTAGCAACTCCATAATTTCCTTGGCCATAATTAATTGTATTTAAATATCCTTCTAAAATATCATCTTTATCATAATGCATCTCCAATTCTAAAGTTAAAAAAGCTTCTTCTATCTTTCTTGACCATGTTTTATCAAAGTCTAAATACATATTTTTTATATATTGTTGTGAAATTGTTGATGCACCTTGAACAATTGCTCCATTTTTTATATTGTTTAACATAGCTTTTATAATTCTTAAATAATCAAATCCATGATGTGAATAAAAATTTTTATCTTCAATACTTATAACTGCATTTAGAAGGTGTTCAGATATTTGATCTTTTTCCACCCATTGATTTGTTCCCGAGCCTGCATAAACCATTTTTTCGCTATTATCATATATATAGTATTGATTAGTACTTTTTAATTCAATTTTAGGACTAAAGTAAGCGTAAGTATAAAGTCCTATCATTGTAAGTATAAAAGTGGCAAATAAAAAAATTCCTGCTCTAATAAAAAAACTCAGCTTTTTCAATATAATCACCATTATTATTATGAAAAAAATGTTTAAAAATATAAGTTCGTGATATAATAATTTGGCTTACGAGGTGAATTTATGATTGATTTTTATTTTTATCAAAACAAAATTTTAAAAACCAAACTAAAAAACATATTAATTGATGATTTTAAAAATATTGTTATTCCTGATGATGTTACAACTTCTATAAAAATAAAGAATAAAACCTTAATTTTTATAAGAGATAATTCAGAATATAATTTTCAATTAGATATATGTTCAACCCCTAAAGCAATTTTAACACTAAAAGAAGAAAATGTTCAATTTGATGTTAAGGTTGAATATTCAGATTTTATTGAAACTAAAAAAATGATTAAATTTAGATATAAATTAGAAACAAATTACCTAGAAAATGTCATAATTGTTGTAAAAAAGTAATTAATTAATAAAAAAAATACACATTTATATAAAAATATCGTATAATGTTGAAGAAAAAAATAATATTTTTTGGAGGAATATTTTATGCAAATAAAAGATATGAAAAAAGAAGATTTAGAAGTTATGGCTTATGATGATTTAGCGTATTTAATTTTACGTGAAGCTGGTTCTAAAATGAAAATAAATGATTTATTTAAAGAAGTATGTAATATTTTAGATTTAAGTAATGAAGAGTTTGAAAATAAAATAGCTGATTTTTTTGAATTATTATCGACTGAAAAAAGGTTTGTGATGTTAGAAAATGGTTATTGGGATTTAAGAGATAATCACTCTCAAAAAATCATTATAGACGAAGATGATGATGATGATGATGAAGATGTTGATTTTGATGATCCAGTAGAAAATGATGTTACAGATGATAGTGAAGAAATTTTTGATGATAACGAAGACGAAGACATAGATGATAATGATGATTTAAAAAATTTTGCTGTTATAGATGAAGATGATGAGGAGAATACTAATATAGAATAGGAGCAATATAAATGATTGATAGACTAGAGGATATTGTTAAAAGATATAATGAACTTAGTCAAGAATTAACTAAACCAGAAGTTTTAAATGATTATAATAAAATGAAAAAGCTTTCAAAAGAACATAGTGATTTAGAAGAAATAGTAAATAAATATTTAAAATATCAGCAAATAGATTTAGAAATATCTGGAGCCAAAGAAATGATAAATGATCCTGAACTCTCACAACTAGCTTCAGATGAAATAGAAAAATTGCAGGAACAAAAAAGAGAAATAACTAAAGAATTAGAATTATTACTTATTCCTAAGGATGAACATGATGATAAAAACATAATAATGGAAATTCGTGGAGCAGCAGGTGGCGATGAGGGAAATATTTTTGCTGGTGATTTATTTGATATGTATAGAAAATATGCTGAGCACCAGGGATGGAAAATTGAAATTTTGAATGAAGAAAGATCAGAAGCTGGAGGATTTTCTTTAATTAGTTTTATGATTAAAGGGGATAATGTTTATTCAAAACTAAAATATGAAAGTGGAGCTCATCGTGTTCAAAGGGTGCCAATAACAGAAACACAGGGTAGAGTTCATACTTCTACAGCTACTGTTTTAGTAATGCCAGAAGTAGAAGAAGTTGATGATACATTAGATATGAATGAAGTAAGAGTTGATATTACTAGAAGTAGTGGCTGTGGTGGTCAAGGAGTAAACACAACAGATTCTGCAGTAAGATTAACCCATATTCCTACCGGTATTGTAGTTTATTCACAAACAGAGCGTAGTCAAATAAAAAATAAAGAAAAGGCTATTAAAATTTTGCAAGCAAGATTGTATGATTTAAAATTACAAGAACAAGAAAAAAAAGTCGGGGAAGAGCGTCGAAGTAAAATTGGTACAGGAGACCGCTCAGAAAAAATAAGAACATATAATTATCCACAAAATAGAGTTACTGACCATAGAATAGGATTTACAATTAATACTTTAGATAAAGTTATGCAAGGGGATATTGATAAAATAATTAATGCCCTAATTGCAGAGGATCAAAAAAGAAAACTTGCAGGTATGTAATGCAACAAAAACCCAAACAAATTACCAATTTGGATTGGAACTTATTAAAAGAAAAATATCCTAATAATTTAGATGAAATTATCAGTAAAATTAAAGATAACTATCCTGTTCAATATTTAATAGGTGATGTTGATTTTTATGGTAATTATATTAAAGTAGACGAAAGGGCATTAATTCCTAGATTTGAAACTGAACGATTAGTAGAAGAAACTATATATTATATAAAAAAATACAATATTTCCAATCCTAAAATTATAGATTTAGCTACAGGTAGTGGATGTATAGCTATTACTTTAAAAAAAGAAATTCCTTCTTCTATAATTTATGCTATTGATAATTCCTCAGATGCTTTGAATTTAGCAGTGGAAAATAGTAAATATAATAAAGTAGATATAAAAATGGAAAAAAAGGATATTTTAACTGATACTTTTAATGGAAAATATGATGTTATAATTAGTAATCCACCATACGTAAGTATAAATGATCCAGTTGATAAATCAATTAAATACGAACCTCAAGATGCTATTTATGCTTCTGAAGATGGTTTGATTTTTTATAAAAGAATAGCCTTTATTGCCTCTAACATAGTAAATAAAAAGGGAATTATAGCTTTGGAAATTGGATATAATCAAGGTTTAAAAGTTAAAAAAATATTTAATAATTTTTTCCCTAATGATATTATTTTAATAAAAAAAGATTATAATAATTTTGATAGATATATTTTTGTTTTACATAATTGTGAATAAAAAGTAAAAATGTTACCCATTATTTATTTAGAAAGGTAGCGTTTTTTAATGAAAAATTATTTGATAATTTGCAGTATAATAATTATTATTTTAACAATAACAATGAAAAAATATGAAACCACCGATATAATTATTCCTCAAGAAGCTATTAGATTTAGGGTAATAGCAAATAGCAATTCTAGCGAAGATCAAAATATAAAATTAAATGTGAAAAATAATTTAACTAAAACAATAGATGAGTTAATAGCCGATAGTAATAATATTGATGATACTAGAAAATTATTAATCCAAAATAAAAATGTTATAGAAAATAGTGTAAAAAATACTTTAATTAGTAATAATTTTAATCAAAATTTTAATGTTAATTATGGAATGAATTATTTTCCAGAAAAGCAATTTAAGGGAATTACATATAAGGCAGGAGAGTATGAGTCTTTAGTAGTTACTTTAGGACAAGGAAAAGGTAATAACTGGTGGTGTGTATTATTTCCACCTTTATGTCTACTTGAAGCAGAAGAAAATAATACAGATGAAGTAGAATATCAGTTTTTAGTAAAAAATATTATTGATAAATTTATGGAAAAATAATTAATCCTCCTTAATATAATTTTATAGGAGGATTTTAAAATGTTAGAATTATTTTCACTATTAAGTATTGGTATAGCTCTGAGTATGGATACTTTTTCACTATCGCTAAGTATAGGAACTCTTAATCTAGATAATAAAAAGATTTTAACTATATCTTCGATAATAGGTATCATGCACTTTTTAATGCCTGTAATGGGATTAATAATTGGAAAACAAATATTAAAAATTTTAATTTTTGATCCTCATATATTAGTAAGTGGAATATTGTTATTTATTGCTGTTATGATGATAAAAGATTTGAATCAAGAACAAGAAGTAAATTTTGGATTAACATTATTTGAAATATTTATGTTTTCAATTTCAGTAAGTTTTGATTCATTTATGACAGGAATAGGATTAAAAGCTTTAACAAACAATAATCTTTTAGCATCGTTAATTTTTGCTATTTGTAGTTTTACTTTTACTTTTTTAGGATTAACTATTGGTAAATACTCTAAAGAAAAATTAGGAAAAATAGCTACTATTTTTGGTATTTTTTTACTTGTTATTACTGCTATTATACATATAATTAGATAATTTTTAAAATAACATTATTTTCATTTTACATACTTAATAAAATTGATATAATAAATAAAGATATCTAGAAAGGCGAGAGTATATGAAAAGATTAGTAATTGAAGGACAGCATGAGCTAACAGGGGTTATAAAAATTGGTGGAGCCAAAAATAGTGTAGTTGCATTAATCCCAGCTGCTATTTTAGCTGAAAAAGCAATAATTTATAATGTTCCAAGTATTAGTGATGTAGAAGCTTTAAAAAGTATTACTCAGTATTTAGGAAGTGAAATAAGTTTTGCCAATGAGACTGTAAAAATTAATAACGAAAAATGTGAAAATAAGGAAATAATAAGTAAGTATTCAACAAAACTTAGAGCTTCATATTATTACATGGGAGCATTATTAAGTAAATATAAGCATGTAGAAATATCTTTTCCTGGTGGTTGTAATATTGGAAGTAGGCCAATTGACTTTCATTTAAATGGTTTTAAGAAAATGGGGGCGAAAGTTATTCAAGACGGGGACAAATACATTATTGATGCTCCTAACTTACATGGAGCGGAAATATTTTTAGATATTGCTAGTGTGGGTGCAACTTTAAATTTATTATTGGCCGCAACAAAAGCAAAAGGAACAACACATATTTATAATGCAGCTATGGAACCAGAAATTGTTAATGTAGCTAGTTTTTTAAATTCAATGGGAGCAAAAATAAGTGGTGCCGGTACTTATGAGATAAAAGTAGAAGGTGTAGAAAAACTTGGAAATGGTATTGTAGAAGTTATACCTGATAGAATTGAAGCCGGTACTTATTTAATGATAGGAAGTCTTTTAGGAAAAGATTTAGTAATTGAAGGAATTATAAAAGAACATTTAGAGTCCGTATTAACCAAATTAAAAGAAGCTGGTGCTATTTTTGAGGTCGACGGATGTAAGATTACTGTAAATAAATCTGAACATTTAAATCCAGTTAATGTTAAAACCTTAGTTTATCCGGGATTTCCAACAGATTTAGGACAACCTATGAGCACTTTGTTAACTCAATGTGAGGGAGAATCGCTATTTGAAGAAACAATATGGGAAAATAGGATGAGACATATTAAACACCTTAATTCGATGGGAGCAAATATTAGATTATTTGATAAAAAAGCCATAATTCGTGGAAAAACTCCATTAAAAGGAAGAGAAGTTGTAGCAACAGATTTACGAGCTGGAGCGGCAATGCTTGTAGCAGGAATGATAGCCAAAGGGACAACAACTATAACAAATATTGAGCATATTTTAAGAGGGTATGAGAATATAGTAGAAAAATTATCTACTGTTGGGGCAGTTATAAAAATTGATGAAATTTAATATTTTTAGTTGTATTTAAATAAAGTTATGATATAATATCTAGGAATGCAATTACTATACTATAATTTTAGTATGGCGGAAGGAGTTAAAATTATGAAAGAAATTCATCCAAAGCAGGTTGATTGTAAAGTGACTTGTGCTTGTGGGGCGACTTTTACTACCAAATCAACAGTTCCAGAATTTCATGTTGAGGTATGTGATAAATGTCATTCATATTATACAGGACAACAAAAGATTCAAAGAACTGGAGCAGTTGATAAATTTAATAGAAAATTTGGTTTTAATCAAGAAACTACCTCTAAATAAAGGTAGTTTTTTTGATTATTAGTGTTATAATATAGAAGATAATATATGAATGGAGAGTTAATATGAAAATAGCAATAGCAACTGATCATGCAGGAAGAGATATAAAATTAAAGGTAATTGAATTTTTAATGTCAAATCATTTTGAAGTAGAGGATTTAAGTAAAATTAATACTCCAACGGATGATTATCCGGATTTTGCATTTAAAGTTGCTCAAATGGTTGCTCAAAATCAAGCTGACTTTGGAATACTTATTTGTACTACCGGTATTGGAGTATCAATAGCAGCTAACAAGGTAAAAAAAATTCGTTGTGCTCATGTAGAAAATGAAGAAGAAGCAAAATTAACTAGATTGGATAATGATGCAAATGTTTTAGCCTTTTCTTCTAAATTAGAGTTTGAAAAAGTAAAACAAATAATTAAAACTTTTATAAATACTGAATTTTCAAATGAAGAAAGACACATAAGAAGAATAGAAAAAATCATGAAATATGAAAGTGGTGAATATAATGAATTATAAAATGTATTTATATATATTTTTTGTTCTTCTAAGTGCTTTTTCTTTAAGTGCTATTAATTTTGAAAAAATAATAAAAAAAAATAAAATAATAGAAACTAAAATTTTAGTAATAATTATAAGTTTTATTAGTGGTTATTTGCTTACTAATTTTATTGTTGATTTTTTAGAATTTAGTAAAATATTTATTGGGTGAAAAAATGAAAAATAAAATATTAGTTTTGTTAATTATTATTTTACTTCCGATAGCAGTAATTAGTTTTATGAATAATAAAACTAATTTTAATTTGTCTGAAAATAAAATTAGTGATAAAGATAAGACTAAAATTCAAGAATATACAATCAATTTAAAAGATAACAATAATAATGTTATAGAACTAAATTTAGAAGATTATATAGTTGGAGTAGTAGCTGGTGAAATGCCTGCTAGTTTTGATATTGAGGCATTAAAAGCTCAAGCGATAGCCTCAAGAACATATGCAATGTATAAAAAATCCACAAATAATACGTATGATGTAACAGCGACAACCAGTGATCAAGTGTACTTAACAAAAGATGAAATGAAAGCTAAGTGGCAGGATTCTTTTGATAAATATTACAATAAAATACTAAGTGCAGTTTATGATACAAAGGGATTAGTTATAAAATATGATGATGAAATAATTGTTGCTTACTATTTTGCTATGAGTAATGGCTATACTGAAAATGCTCAAAATGTTTTTAAAGAGCAAAAAAATTATTTAGTCAGCGTTGAAAGCAGTGGTGAAGATCAAGTTAGTAAAAATTTTGAAGTTACAACAGAATTTGAAAAAAAAGATTTTTGTAATAAGCTAAGCATTAATTGTAATAATGGGATTTTTATAGATAATATTAATACTAATGATAGTGGTAGAGTACAAACAATTAATATAAATGGTACAATCTTTAGTGGTATAGAAATAAGAAATCTTTTAGGACTTCGTTCAACAGATTTTAATGTTTTAATTAAAAATGAAAAACTTGTTATTACAACGAAAGGCTATGGCCATGGAGTAGGAATGAGTCAATATGGAGCAAATGTAATGGCTCAAAACGGTAATAATTATAAACAAATTATTCAACATTACTATAAAGATGTTTATATTGAGTCGATTTAAAGAATAATTTTAAAAAAAATGTTCACACTTAATAGTAGGAAAGGTGAGGACATGAAAAAAAGAAAATTAAAAAAATTTGTATTACCAACAATATATACTATAGCAGTAGGAGCACTTTTTATGAGTGTATACTTAATAGGTCAAGTTGTAAATTCATTTGCTGAATCTGACATGAATTCTTATGTAGTTAATGCTTTATTAGATGATGAAGCTGAAGAAGTAATGAATGTTAATAATGAGAAAATAATTAAACCTTATACGTCAGAAGAAGTTAAAATAAATAAAACATTTTATGATAAAGATGCTACAGAAGAAGAACAACAAAATTCTTTAATATATTATGAAAATACTTATATACAAAATAGTGGCGAATTTTATATTTCTGCTAATCAATTTGATGTAGTGAGTGTACTAGATGGAAATATATCAGATATCAAAGAAGATGAACTTTTAGGAAATATAATAGAAATAGAACATTCTAATGATTTAAAAACTATATATCAAAGTGTAGATAATATTAAGGTAAAAGTAGGCGATAGTATTAAACAAGGTGATATTATAGCATCAAGTGGATCAAACAAAATAGATACAAATAACAGTAACTGTTTATTATTTGAAGTTTATAAATCTGGGCAATTAATGAATCCACAAGATTTTTATGCTATGGAAACAAAAGCTTTAGAAAATTAAGCTTTTTTATTATACTAGTTTAAATTTTGTACATACTAAGTTTAGATAATACGTTAATAAGAAAGGAGTTTCTAGTATAATAAAGTGCTAGATATAATTTAAATGAATAAAGCAAACGTTGGATTATATTTTATAGATAATTACATTTATATCTGTAATAAATTAAATATATTTGCTGAAAAAATTGCAAACGATATAATTATTAACAATAGAATAGCTGATAGTGAATTATTTACTAAAATATTTACTAAAATAATAAAAAAATATAAATTTTATGATTCTTTTTCTTTAAAAAATATTTTAGTAGTTTGTCACCCAAATTATTTGAAAAGCGATAAAGAATTGATTCATAATATTTTAGAAAAAAGTTTTAACAAAATAATTTTTATAGATTATATTAAATTAATAAATAATAACACTTTTACCTTTAATCAAAATAACGCCTTAATACCTGTAAGTAAAAAATTGTTATTTTTAGATTATGAAGTTATAAAATTTAGAGATATTTTAGATATTTCGCTTTTATCATCTAATAAAAAAAGTTTATTTTTAATTGGAAATATTAACAATATTAAACAGTTAGCTAACGCTTTAGAAAAACATTTTTGTCAAAAAGTATTTATATATGAAAATCATGAAAATTACATAATTGAAAAAATACAAAAAGAAATAAAATGAAAAAAAGGAGAATTAATTTGCTAATAGAAAAAAGTGTGTTATAATCTGATAAGTAAGGTAGT
>CAMMOI010000025.1 GCA_946498375.1 uncultured Mycoplasmatota bacterium
ATAATTACGATTTATTTAAAAAGTGTTGTCAAGTTTTACTTTTTTTGCTATAATCAACTTGTTCTAAAAACAAATGGCGGTGTAGCTCAGCTGGCTAGAGCGTCCGGTTCATACCCGGAAGGTCGGGGGTTCAATCCCCTCCGCCGCTACCATTAAGTTTTATCCTCACACACCTGAAATACGGTTTGTGAGTTTTTAATTTTTTAGACATGCTCATAGTATTTGATATTATGGGCTTTTTTCATTGTTTGGACGAGAATTTTTTTGAAAACAACCATAAAAATTATAAAATTTCCTTGTGAATTTTAAAAAAACTAAAGATCAAAACTAGTTTAGTAATTTGAGTATTGATGTATTGACGACCACTTAATTTAGGGATAACTTAACTACTTTAGTTACATATCCATATGAAGATAATAATAAAATATATCTACCTACTTCAAATGCAATTGTAACACTTAATAAATTCACTCAAATACTTAATGAAATGAATAAAAACTAGTTAAATTGAAAAGAAAAATTACCAGTTGTTTTACCAGATAAATTACTGTTAAAAATAGAAGATTTTTTAGTATTGTCATTACAAAAAATTTGTGATACTCTATGTATCATAAAAGATAATACTGTAAATATAGATATCTTCTTGATTTATCCCATATAAAATAAAACACGTTATTTAACTACTGATAAAGCAAGCAAACAAGAAATAAAGTAATATATGTAGGTATAACCAAGCGCTTCAATAATGTGTAAGAAGGAGTAAATAATAATATTAGAAACAGGTGCTGATAACGCTATTAAATTTTATAATGCTTATTTTCCTTCACAAAAAGATAATGAATATATGTTGATTGATGGTGATGGAGGAATTAATATTTTAGAACTTATAAGATAGGACGTGATATATTTGTTAGACGTAAATTTTAATCAAATTATTAAACTTATAGACAAAAGAAAGAATAATGCTTACAGAAAAGTAAATGAAGAATTGATTTTACTCTACTTAGAAGTAGGACAGTTCTTATATGATTTAATAGAAAATAGTCATTATGGTGATAAGATAACTACTAAAGCTGCGGATTTTATGAAAAATAATTATCCTGAAGTAAGAGGCTTTACAAAGCGAAATATTGAAAGAATGGTACAATTTTATAAAACATATAAAGATGATGAAATTGCGACACCACTGGTGACGCAATTAAGTTGGACTAATAATTTGCTTATTTTAAGTGGTTCTAAATCAAAAGAAGAAAGACATTTCTACTTAAAATTAGCAATTAAAGAGAACTATTCTAAAAGAGAATTAGATAGACAAATTACTTCATCTTATTATGAAAGATATATGTTATCTGATGGAATTTTACTACCAACTAAGGCTAAAACAATAGATGAAGATGACTATCCAAATACAAAAATACTAGATACATATAGCTTAGAGTTTTTAGATTTACCTAATGAATATTCAGAAAAAGATTTAAAAAATGCTATTATTGTTAATTTAAAAGATTTCATTTTAGAAGTAGGAAAAGATTTTACTTTTATTGGTAATGAATATAGAGTACAAGTTGGTAATCATGATTTCTTCATAGACCTTCTATTTTATAACAGAGAATTATCTTGTTTAGTAGCATTTGAATTGAAAATTGGAGAATTTAAAGCAGAATACTTAGGAAAGATGAATTTATATCTAGAGGCATTAGATAGAGATATTAAAAAGCCACAAGAAAACCCTAGTGTTGGAATTATTCTTTGTAGTTCAAAAGATAAAGATGTTGTAGAATATTCGCTTAGTAAAAACATGTCACAAACTTTAATTTCTGAATATAAATTAAAGTTAATTGATAAAAAACTATTAGAAACTAAATTAAGTGAAATGAAAATATTATTTGAAACCAATGATTAATAATAAGAATGGCAGGTGTATATTGTGATATTTAGAACAAGAAAAGATATTAATAAATAATCACGTCTAAAAGGTGGTTATTTATTATAAGAATAATTGATATACTTATATCAATAACATGTAATAGTAATTTATAAAGGGATTGAATTTATGAAAGACCTCAGTAAAGAATTAAAAAATAAGAATATAGATAATGAAAAATTATTAAAATATGGATTTAATAAGATAGATGATAACTATATATTTGAACGACTTATATGTGATGAACATTTTAAAGTTATTGTAGAAATTTCTAAACAAAAACAAATTTCCAAAGTAATAGATTTATCAATGAACGAAGAATATATATTAGTAAATGTTAAAAACTCTTCAGGTGATTTTGTAGATAAAGTTAAAAAGGAATACGAAAATATTTTAGATGATATATTTCAAAATTGTTTTACGCCAAATGTCTTTAAAAGTAACCAAGCAAAAGAAATAATAAAATATGTAAAAAATAAGTATAATGATAATTTAGAATATTTATGGCAGAAATTTCCCAATAATGCCGTATGGAGAAATAAAGAAAATAATAAATGGTATGGCATATTATTAGTTGTATCAGAAAAGAAATTAGGCATTGAATCAGATAAAATTATTGATATTATCGATTTAAGATACCAAAAAGATAACATTAAAACTATTATAGATAATAAAAAAATCTTTAAAGGTTATCACATGAATAAAGATAACTGGATAACTATAAAACTTGATGAAAGTGTAGATATCAAAAATATACTTACATTAATTGATAATAGCTACATTTTATCATTAAAAAAATAAAAAAAATTAATAATGATTTATTAAATTCTACTTTTAGTTCGTATAGCATCTTTATGATTAGTTATATAATAAAATCATGAAAGGAGCAAAACTATATGGATCAAATTAAAATAGGAAAATTTATAAGTACAAGAAGAAAAGAAAAACAATTAACCCAACAGGACTTAGCAGAAAAGTTAAATATAACTAATAGAGCTATTTCGAAGTGGGAAAATGGTTTTTGTTTACCTGATGTTGGAATAATACCTGAACTTTGCAAAATACTTGATATTACTATTAATGATCTATTTAGTGGTGAAACTGTAGATATGAAAGATAACGAGAAAAAATTAGAAGAAAATTTGCTTGAGATGGCCAGGATTAAGGAACAGCAAGATAAAGAATTATTATCATTGGAAATATTTATTGGCATTATTATATCAGTTTTTTTACTAATATGTGTGTTTACTGCCTCATTTATAATAATGCCTAATTGGTTAAGGATATTATTGATGATTATAGGTTTTATCACATTTGTAATTGGTATTGTCTTTGCAATTAGAATAGAACAAATAGCTGGTTATTATGAGTGTAGCAATTGCCATCATAAATATGTACCTAATTATAAAAGTGTTCTTTTAGCAATTCATTCCGGTAGAACAAGGTATATGAAATGTCCTAAATGTGCTAAAAAGTCTTGGCATAAAAAAATAATAAGCAAATAACAAAATATATTAACACTTAAAATTTATAAAATTATTAAACTTATGCGACATTTAAATAATATTGAATTTACAATTATAATCCCACAATATTATAACAATAGCGTAAAGCTTTACGTTATAATGTAAACTGATGTTGTTTTTAGCAAAAATAGTAGTATAATAAAAGTAAATAAGGAGAAAAGTAAATATGAAAGAATATAATGTAGATTCTTTAACAAAAAATTTAAAAGAACATATTTCAAAATTAAATATTGATCCAAAATTTTTAGATAATCCTGCTTTTTATTCTTTTTTAGAGCAAATTAACGGATATGTATTAAATATGAATTTCCCTGATAACACCATTGTTAAACAAACAGAGCAATCTATTTTTTTAGAATGTGTTTTAGAACAAGGAAAATATACTGTAAGTATTTCTAAATCTAATAACGATACTTTAAAATGTCAAGTTATCAAAGAAAATAATCTTTTTTATAAAAATGCTAAAGAAAAAGAATTAATAGAAACTAAAGCAACAATTGATAAAGCTGGAAAAATTACTATAACAACTGCTGGATCAAATCTAAATAATATGAAATGTGAGAATAATGAATGTAACAAAATTATTTGGGCAGAACAAAAATCTTATACAACTAATGGAATTATGCACATGAGAGAATATAAACAATCTAATGAGAGCAAATTTCCTTATAATATAGAACAAATAACACCTGATATGGCACTAGGTATACCACGTCAAGCATTTATCGCCAATACTAATACTAATTTATTTAAAAGCAGTACAACTCTTATAAGAGATTCAATTGATACAGCCAAAATTACAACTGTTGAAAGAGATCTTGAAAATGGAATTGATAATTATTATCATGCAACAATACCTTTAGATAAAAGAAAACTTCAAGAATTGGTTATTCCTAATTCATATCAAAAATTCCAACAAGATATAATTATTCCTCCCCTATCAAAAGAACAAATTGAAGAGATGCTAAAAAATATATCTGATCCTAAAATAGCTCAAGGTTTAATGGAATATGCAGTTGGAAGAGATAGATATTCATATAATTCTGCTTTAGATCCTAATTTTTGTTATAAAGTTGATAGTAAAATACAAAGTGGCCCTAAATTATAGAAAAAGTATAGAAATTTAATCTTCTATACTTTTTTTATATCCAACGAGATATATAAATTTTTCTAGTAGCACCTTCTTGGTATCTTTCAAATATTTTAATTATATTATCTATAATAACTTTTAATATATTATCAACTGATTGTTTAACAGTTATTTGTAATAGTCCCTTCTTCATTTCTTTACGAAAAATATAATCATTTATATATTTCATTATTATGCTATCTACCTCATGTGCTTTTTGTAAGCCTTCTGTATCAGTAAGTTCTAAATTATATATATATTCTTTATAAAAATTAACTAAAGTTGCACTAATTCTATCACTTTCTAAGAATTCAAAATTAATTATTTTATTATAATTTGGACAATATTTTAATATGTTATTATTATCAGTCATTAATCACACTTCCTATTTTTACTCTATTAAAATTATAGTAAAAAAAAATTGTTTTGTCAAAACAATTTTATAATATCTTGTAAGGTTATATAAATCATTAAAAGCATAAGCAATATAAATCCAATTGTATGGAACCAATTTTCCACTTTAGAATCAACAGGACTTCCCTTTATCTTTTCAATAATTAAAAATAATATTCTTCCACCATCAAAAGCTGGGAATGGTAATAAATTAATAAACCCAACATTAATACTTAAAAAAGCTATTAAATATAGTAATTGTTGGATACCCATTGTTAAACTCTGACCTACTACACCATATATTCCAACAGGACCTGATAAAGCACTCAATCCTAAAGATCCGGTAAATAAACTAGCAATTGTAATAGCCATTGAATCAATTAAAGAGCCAAATTTTAAAACTGCATATTTAGCTGAGGCTACTATTCCATATTCTTTAGTAGTATCAACACCTATTCCAAATACTTTTGATTCTCCATCATCAGTTTTAACAGTTTTTGGTTCTATAGTGTAAGTTTTAACTTCATTATTTTCTTTTTCTACTTCAATTTTATATTTTCCATCATCAGTTTTTAAATTAAGATATATTTGGGCTTTATCCCAAGTATTAAGTTTATGACCATTTATAGATAGTATTCTGTCTCCAGCTTCCAATCCCGCTTCTGCTGCCGGATAATCTTCTACAACACTTCCTATTATAGGTTTTAAAGATGAAGATCCCCAAATAAGTGCTGATGCAAATAATAAAATTAAAGCTAATAAAAAATTAAAAGTAACTCCAGCAACTAAAATTAAAAATCTTTGTAATCCAGATTTATTACACATAAATTTATTTTTAGGTACTTTTTTATCATCTTCACTAACTTCCCCAGCCATTTGAACATAACCACCAATTGGTAAAGCTCTAATGGAATATTGGATTTTGTCTTTTCCTATTTTTTTATATATAAGTGGTCCCATACCAATGGAAAACTCATAGATAAAAACTCCACTTTTCTTAGCAAAAATAAAGTGACCAAATTCATGAATTAAAACAATTATTCCTAAAATAAATATTAAAGCAATTAATGTTATAAACCACATAGTAATATCCTTTCTAAATTATATTTATAATAATAATATAAACTAAAACTACAAAAAGTAAACTATCAAATCTATCTAAAATTCCTCCATGACCAGGAATAAGATGAGAAAAGTCTTTAACGTGATGTTCTCTTTTAATTTTACTAAATATTAAATCTCCACACTGACCAACTATTGATAAAATAATCGTTATAACAATAATTTTTAATAAAGATATAGCTGGATTTAAAATGTTAATATAGAAAACAACAGCAACAAAACTGCCCAATATTAATCCACAGATACTTCCCTCAACAGTTTTATTTGGCGAAATACTTGTTAATTTATGTGCTCCAATTAAACGACCAAATATAAGAGCAAAGGCATCATTAAGAGTCGTAATTAATAAAAGATAAATTAAATATAGTGTATTATAATTTACAATAACTATTAAAGCATTAAAAAATATTCCTAATAATAAAGTCCAACCAATTAAATAAAAAGCATCCTTTGTTGTATAATTACCATCTTTACCATTAAATAATGTAGGTAATAAATATACTATTAATAATAATGCTATTGATTTATATGATATTCTTAAATCCATAAAATATTCATTAGAAGAAGCATAAATCAAAAATAACAAACTAATAGCGCCTAATAATTTTATAATACTTGGCAATTCATTTTCATGCTTTTTTAAATCAATAACCTCCTTATATGCTAAAAGTCCCACCACTCCAGCAGCTAAGGCAAATGGTAAACCTCCAATAACTAAAATTGGAATAAATATCGCTAATAATACAATAGCACTAAGTACTCTAATTTTCATAAATCAACCAACCTATTCTATATAAAGTATACTCTTATAGACAATTTTTTGTCAAATAAAATAAATGCTTTTTACATAATATCACATCTAATTTATATGCTAAGTTATTTAAAGCAAAAACTAATAAAGATAATTATTATAAAAAAATAAGAATTCTAGAAATTCTTATCTATTTAAAGTAATCATATTAAATACAAAAATCATTAAAACATTTATAGCTAAAGAAGCTTTAAAACGATACATTTCATATAACGCAACTCCTTTATCAACAAATGTGACAACCCAACTTTCCTTATATTTTGGTAAAACACCATTTAAAGGAAACATATGAGCTTTTATAATATTTGCCTGCATATCATTAATTTCAAAATAATGTTTAGCATTAATTAAAGCAACATTAGGATGAGCACTTAAAATCTGTCTTTGCTTTTCAATAGTAAAATCCTCATCTAAATAAAAATCATGTAATAATGCTGCCCTAGTAGCTTTTTCATAATCTAAATGCAATTTTTTACAAATTCTAAAAGTACATTTAGCAACTCTTTGAGAATGGCCAAATCTTGTGATACCATGATGAAGTTCACAATCAAGTTTTCTAAATTTTTCATTATTTAAAATATCTTGATTTATTTTAAAAAACTCATCATTATTTTTTAAAGACATATATATCACCCACAACTTTGTCATTATATCATAAAATATGTTATAACGCATTAAAATAAAACAAATAAAATATTGTTTACGTAAACATTAAAAAGAATCAATATTCATTTTTACATGTTTTAAGCCGTGAATATAAGCATAAGCTAATATCATTGTTCTTATAGAAGAGGCCATTTTTCCCCCTCTTCCAATTACAGTTCCCATGTCTTCTTCACTAACAATTATTTCTAAAATAATTGAATCTTCATCGCCATTAAAACTTTGAACTTTAACTAAATCGGGTTGTCTTACTATACTTTTTACTAAAAATTCAGTAAATTCAATTAAATTCATGTATTATTTTCCTTCTTTTTTTACTTTACTTTCAGCAAATTCTTTCATAATTCCTTGTTTTGATAAAATTGAACGAACAGTATCAGTTGGAATTGCTCCATTATTTAACCAATACATTACTTTTTCTTTATTTACAGTAATCTCTGCTGGTTGTTTAATTGGATTATAAGTTCCAACAGTTTCAATAAATCTACCATCTCTAGGACTACGTGAATCAGCAGCTACAATTCTATAAAATGGTTTTTGTTTTGCTCCCATTCTTTTTAATCTTAATTTTACTGCCATAATATCTTTCCTCCTTTAAACATTTATTACTATAGCAAATAAAAATAGTGCTGTCAACCAAAATAGGTTGATGGTATAAACAAAAAGAGGCCCTAACCTCCTAAACTATTTTAAATATTCTGTATCTACCTGTGAATCAATTTGATCTAAGTCATTATCATTTACTTCATCTTCAATTAATTCATATTCATCTTCATCTTCTTCAACGCTTACCTTTACTTTAGTATCTCCTACTACTTCAATTCCTAATTCCTTTTCCACATTCATTTTAATAACTCCCGAATCTATACTAACATCAGTTACAGATGGTTGTTTTAATGATCTAACAATTATTTCAGAATTATTGGTAAGCTTAGAATCATTTCTGATATTCATTTTCATATTATCCGAATAAGTATAATGTTGGCTAGCAACTGATGTTTTGGTATTATTATCATAAGAATACCAAACATTGACATCAAAAGATCCTACGACACTAATATTTCCTAAATTATTATTTCCTCTAAATTCATGATTAATTACCCAACACCCTAAAACAGTATCTGGAGTAACCTCAGGAGTTAACTGACAATTTGTTGTACTGGTCTTCTTGCCCTTTCCTATTACTGCCTTAGTAACAATTTCTTTATATATGGCCATACTATTCCTCCTCTAATGTTAATTTATGCAAAAACCTTATTAAAAGTACCTAAAACTCTTTTTTTAAAAATAAGATTATGTTAGAATAACTCTGATTCGAGGGATAGTATGGAAAAATTAAACCAATTAATTAAAGAGTGTGCTCAAGCCAGAAAAAGTAAAAATTTTCAAAAAGCTAATTATTTAATAGAAATTATGCTTGAATATGATCCTAATAATCCTTCAATACAATTTGAAAGAGCGATGCTTTTAAAAGATCAAAAAGAAATAAAAAAAGCTTTAAGAATATTTTATTTTTTATTAAATACTTCTAAAAGAAGAATGTGTTTAACCCAAATAGCTAATATAAATTTTAAAAAAAGCTTATCTATGAAAACTAAAGATCCTAAGACTGCTAAAGAAAAACTCCAAAAAGCTCAAGGATTATATTGGCTAGTTTATGAAGAGGCAAAAAATGAAATACCAACTAATGTAAGCTATAAAGATCAGGTTTTTTCTTTGCAAAAGCTGGCTATTAGTTTTAAAAATGAAAATAAATTACAAGAAGCAGAATCATATTATAAATTAGCCCTAGAAATAGCAAGTACAAATATTTTTGGTAATATTATAGATAAAAATTATCTCTTATCTCAATTAGGAGATATTGCATTTAAAACTGGAGATATTAATAATGCTATTAATTACTATGAACAATTAGTAAATAATAATATTGCTGATAAAAATTTAGGATTATTAGAACTTGCCAAGATATCTTTAAATTATCATCAACTAGATAATACTAGAAAATATATTAATCAAATAATTAGTAATCCTGGTGATAAATTTTATTGTAATGCCATCTATATTTTAGCTCAAACAGAAATGATAGATCAAAATTATCCATTATCTATTAAACTTTTTAAATCTCTTTTAAATAGTAATTACTATCTTTTAGCATTTGAACAACTAGCATATATTGCTTATAAAACTAATGACTATCCTTTAGCCATGAATTATATTAATCAACTTATTGACCATCCTAAAATGCAAAATAAACCAAGTATTGAAAACATTAAACAACTTTATAACATAATAAAAATCAAATTAAATAAAGACCTAAATTTAGATACCACTAAATTGCAATTAGAATATAACTATAACATTTTTCAAGCTAAATCTAACATTAAATATAACTTAAATAAAAATTCTTTACACTTAAATCAAGATTTAGATGAATTATTTAATCACTTAAAATTTGATAAAAATAATTATTATGGGTCTAATATTTATGATGAGTATTATATTTATATTCCAAACATTGGAATGATTAATAATAATCCAACCGATTTTATAAAAGTTACAACTCAAGTTAATACAAATAATATTATGGGTATTTATCCAACTAAAAATAAAAATAACCAATTACAATATGATGAACAATTACAAAAACGATTATTGCAAAATTAAAAAAATTACATTATCATTAATATGAGGAGATAAAAATATGAATGATTGTTTATTTTGTAAAATTGTTAGAAATGAAGTAGAATCTAGAAAAATATATGAAGATGATAAAGTTATTGCTATTATGGATGCTTACCCTGATGTGGATGGTCACACTTTAATTATTCCCAAAAAACATTATACTGATTTTAAAGAATTAGATGATGATATACTTATTCATATTAAAAAAGTTGCCGTTAAATTAAACGAAAGACTTATGAATAAACTTAATTCAACAGGTTTTGCTTTTATCGTAAATTATGGTGACAGACAAGTTATTAAGCATTTTCATCTTCATCTATTACCAGATTATAAAAAAAACAAGGCTTCTAAAAACCTTGATGAATTATATGAATTACTCAAAGAAGAGTAATTTTTTTAATACCATGTTGATGAAATATCAATACTAGTACTCTTAGGCATTGGATCAGGCAAATCTAATTTAGCTATTAGTGGTATTTTAAATGCGTTGCCAAAAACCATAGCCATTCCAGGACGAAGTATTTTTAATCTTTCAATAGTTTCTTTATCAACATTAGAAGAAATACTAGATATTATTTTAATATCAGCTGGATGAAACATTCTAAAAATCATAAAGTTTGAACACTGAGACAAAGAAGTTTCTGAAAGTTCACTTGGTCTTTGAGTTATAAAGCCCAAAATCACTCCATATTTTCTTCCCTCTTTTGTAATACGATCAAATATATTGTATCCAAGTAACTCTAAATCATTATCATTTTGAACATATCGATGAGCCTCTTCTATTATTACATGTATTGGAAATGAAGCTCGCACTTTTAAATTTAAGGCAAAATCATAAAATAATTTACATAAGATTTTAGTCAAAACTTTAGCAAATCGCTCATCTACATAATTAAAGTTAAAATTTATCATCTGAGCTGGAACTCCATCTTTAGCAGTGAATAATTCTTTTATATATTGTTCTTTAGATATTTTTTTATCATACTCAAAATACTGTTTATTATCACTATTAATAATAGCATGAAGTCGTACTTTAAGTTGATTAGCTTTTTCAAAAACAGCCTCACTACTTAAAATTCCCTCACTTATTAAAGCAAATTCTAAAGCATAATATAAATCGTCTAAATTATAAGTAAAATCACCAGTAGCATGTATTTTTTCTAAATCTACTTTAGCAAAATCGCTTAAAAAATCAACAACTAAACCAACCGAATTCATTTTACCTTGAGCATCAATATTTAAGCATTGTCTAATTGTTCTACTATATCCTGGTTGATATATTATAGTATCTAAATTTAAAGTATCCGTATTATATTTAGTTAAAACAGCTACTATTTGATCTCTAATTTGAGTTGGCGTTTTACCTGAAGATAAAATATCTTGTAAACTCTTAGCAATTATATCATTTTTATACTCAATAACCTCAGGAGCTTCACTTTTAAATATATAAACTAATTTTAAAGCTTCTTCAATAACCGGGATTTGACTAGCATCTGTACAGTTAAGTAATAAGGCCAAATCATCAGTTCCTAAAAAATAGGCCGGAATTCTAATCAAATCAATATCCCCAAAATTAACTTTAGTTGTATAACATTTAAGTCTTAAATTGGGCAGAGAATTCATTTTATCAAATGCTGTATTATATTCTCCATATGCATCAAACAATACTATATGAGCATTAACCGGCATTTGAGTATCATTATAATAAAATATATTTTGTAAAAGCCTTGCTACACCGCATGACTTACCACTACCAGTATTTCCTACAATAGCAAAATGCGAAGAAAAAAAGTCATTTAATTTAGTAGAAATATAATAACCATCATAAGAAGTTGATCGACCAATAAGTAAATTTTCTTTATTAGAAATATCTTGACTACCTAGAATGTATTCTAATTCACTTTTATAAATCAATCTAATTGAAGCATTATAATTAGGCTTTCTAAAAGTCCCGGAAATAAAATCATCATTTTTAATTTCCCCAATAAGTAATATTGTAATTGTTTGCGCATTTATTGCATTTATTTCGCCAACAATTTTACGCTCATTTTCTTGAAAAACAACGTGAAAGCCAAGCAATCCAGTTTCAGCTTCTTGTTTCATATTTTCGACTAAAACTTTATTTTCATTAATATCCAAAATCTTGCCAAACATAATAACACTTCCCTTTATTATTTATAATTTTATCATAATTTAAAGAAGAAAAAAAGAAGAATATATCTTCCTAAATTTTATGAATTTTCTTATTTTTAGTTGCTATTTGATAAAATATTATGATTAATATAAATCCACTACCAAGTATTATAAAAGGAATATTAGATCCCGTTTCAGGATTTTTAATATCAGTTGTATTTGATGTATCTGTAGTTGACTCTTGAGCAGTATCCTCAACATTTGTACTCATAGTAATAGTCTGACTAACTTCATTTAAAGTGCTAATATCCCCAAGTTTAGTAGGTGTTACTGTTATTGTTCCAGAAGTTGTAGAATCCTCTTTTACTTTAACTGTAAAACTAGCTATTTCAAAACTATCTGATTTACTATTACTAGCTGTTAAACTAAATATTCCACCACTACTTCCGCCTGCCCAATCATCAGCACCTGTAGCACCTGCAATTTCTAAATTATCTGAAACTTTTGTTGTGGCAGCAAATTCTGATATAGACCCATCAGTTACATCTCCAGAAATTGTACATGTGATAACATCTCCAGGAAAGGCTGCGGTTGGTTGACAAGATAAATTTATGTTTCCACTTATTGCAAATACTTTACCAGGAATAAAAATAAATGTAAAAATAGCTATTAACATAAATAATTTATTTTTCATAATATATACCTCTATCCTCATTTATTAGTATACCATATAAATTGAATATTATTTAATAAAAATAAAAATAATTATAAAAAAAGTGTAAAGTATGATAATATATTAATAGAATAAAAGGTGGTGATACTATCAAAAAAATTCTAATTACTATTATGGGGCCATATATATGTTTTTATTATAAAAAAGATAGTGTTTATCATAACTTATTAAATACTAACATAATATCTGAAAATGAAGTAGTTTTTAGTGAAGAATATATAAAAAATAATAAAACTATTGTATCATCATTTTTAGACGAATTAATTACTAATAATAAAGTTAGTAAAGCCAAATTTAAAGATCAATCTATCGCTATTATAATTTTGGATGTTCTTACTAAAAATAAAATGTTAAAAGAATTATACATTGAAGATATTTCTCCCTTAACTTATGATTTATTCTTAAAAATTAAAAATTGTAAAAGTATTAAATACGTTAATTGCTATTGTATTCCCAAATTTATTTTAGATCAATTTGATAAAAACAAAATTCAAATAGAATCAAGAGATGAAATATTTTTTACAAGTTCATTTATGGAAAATAATTCTTTAGTTAGCTATTCTAAAATTTATTATAAAAAGTCAATTATTATTGATAAATTATTATCAGAAGATGATATTAAAGATATTAAAACTTTTGTACAGATAAATAAATATTTAAAAGAAATTCATTTAGAATTCTTTGATAAAGATACAATTAATCAATTAGTTTCTATTATTTATGGTTCTAATCATAAAAATATAAAATTAATTATTCATGAAAATATTACTGATGTAAAATTAATAAATTATCTAAAAAAAATAAATAAAAAATATTCTAAAAAGTATAAAGTAGAGCTCAAATTAGTTTATAGTGATGAATACATAAGTAATAACTTATTTACTCAATTAATTGTTAATAACATTAAAATGTGTTGTGCTATTATTCTACTTATTTTTATAGCTTTTTTCGGCGTTGTTTCTTTTAATAATTATAAAGATCGTAAATCAGTAAATAATATTCAAGATGATTTAGCTAAAATTGTTGAACAAACTAAAGATAATACTTTAAATATTAATAAGATTTCTGATACTGAAAATACTAAAAAAATTAATTCTTTATTTAATGAATTATTGGATATTAACAGTGATACTGTTGGCTGGTTAACAGTAAATAATACTAATATTGATTATCCCGTTGTTCAAACTGATGATAATGATTATTATCTTAATAATGATTATTATCATAATAAAAATTACAATGGTTGGATATTTGCCGATTATCGTAATGACCTAGAAGATTTAGACCAAAACACTATAATCTATGGACACAATAAATATTTAAATCAAACTATGTTTGGATCTTTAAACAATGTTTTAGATAATGGCTGGTTAGGAAATCCAGATAATCAGATTATAGTTTTTAATAACCTTTACGATGAAATGGAATGGAAAATTTTTTCAGTATATAAAATTAAAAATACTAATGATTATTTAACAACTTCTTTTGCATCTAAAGCTTCTTATAAAAAATTTATTAGACTCATTTCTACTAGAAGTGTTAAAGATTTTAACGTAGATGTATCTACTGATGATAAAATACTTACATTATCAACCTGTATAGATACAAATAAAAGATTAGTTATACATGCAGTTTTACAAAAATAAAAAAGTTCAGACTATTGAACTTTTTTTATTATTCAGAATATATATTTATTATATATGGATCATCTAATGTACCACTACCATCTTTAATTTGAGTTTTTGAAGATAGATGAAGCGTAAACAATATATTAGCACTATTAGCAGCTCGTGCAGTATATACTGAAGTTGCAATACGATAAACTTCATAAGAATTATCTATAACCGGAGTTTGACTCCAAAAAGAGTAATTTAATTCTGTCATATAATTATAATTTAAACAACTTCTACTATCTATACTTTTACAATTAGCATCAATACTTGGAAGAACAAATTCATTTACTTGTAATAATCCTAAATTTTGATCTTCTTCTATTTTAGAACACTCAGCAGTATGAGATAAATCTTCGCTATTTTCACTACGTCCTCCAATACAAAGATCTTGTTTAACCATTAATGCTTTTTGAGAAGAACTAAAAATTTCTTCATCTTCATAAATTGTTTCTAGATAATCCTTAATTCGACTAATTGAATAGTCATTTATTCCCGTATTTGCATCACGATCAATATTATAGCGATCATCCCAAGAAGATCTTTTATAACTCTTTATAGTTTCATTTAAAAATAATCTAATTGTACCATCATTATTTATTTTTAATATTCTATAAGTCAAATCACCAAATTTAGCATAATTATTTACATATTCTCCTCTAAAAACATAATTTTGTGCATCATCTAAATATAATCCATCTCCGGAATCAACTATAGCATTGTTCTCTAAAATAGTATCAACTAAGAAAGAAGTTTTATACTCTTCCCCACAATCAAGATATGGTATATATGCATAATTATCATCATTATTAACAACTGTTACATTTCCAGAACAAGTAATATCTTTGCCAACATATTTTTCCATCTCTTTCATATATTCTTCTTGAATTAAATTCTCGGTAGTAACAACTGCTTCCTGGCCCTCTTCTGGCAAATCCTGATCATGCTTTTTATAGTATTTAACAGCCGCAGATTGCATTGTTTGTTCTATAGAAGAATAATCTTTTTTTCTGCCTACTACTAAACGTAATATTAATGCTAATATAACTATGACAACCAATCCAATAATTATACCCACTAAAATTTTAATTAACATTTTACTAGTATCAGACATATTATGAAAAATGGATTTTAAACTTTCCATATAATCACTCCTCTTTTGTTTATTGTATCATTTTTAATATTAAAAGGCTAGAAATTCTTTTATAACTATTTGCTTTTGTTTATAAAATATGATACTATATTTAAGTAGTTATTTATGGCGGAATTGGTGAAGTGGTTAACACGCCGGATTGTGGCTCCGGTATGCATGGGTTCGATCCCCATATTTCGCCCCATTGTGAAATCTGCTCGAACTTTTCGAGTTAAGATAAATAACTAATCCAAATTTGGGTTAGTTTTTTGTTGTTAAAAACTATCCTATTTTTAAAAGAAAGGATGGAAACAATGGTAAATATTATTAAAGAAGAAATTTTGTTAGAAGAATCATTAAGGAAAAAAATTGAGTTTATATGTGATTTTACTAATAATAAACCTATTATTATAAATGGTAGTATTAGAAAAATTGATCGAACTAATTTAACTTATATTGAGCCACATAGAATAATAATTAATAACATAACATTTTTAGTGTTTAATTATTCTAATGAAATATTTATTGAAAATTTATCTAATAAAATAAAATTATCAGAACTAGAAGATTATTTAAAAACTATCTAAATACTATTTATTCTATAATCAGGGAATTGACAAATCATAAAAAAGTGATATTATAAGTATCCAATGAAAGAGGTATGCTCTAGAAATGGAGGTACATCTATGAAGAATAAACACAATTTATCGAATATTTATAATATTAAATTAATTGAGGTGTCAGTAGTATTTAGACTTAATTAAATACTATTGTCTCCTCTTTTTTTGTAAAAGGAGTTGAAGTATATGAATAATGAGAAGAAAGTTGCAGGATTATATATCCGAGTTAGTACTGAAGATCAAGCTCGTGAGGGATTTAGTTTACCAGAGCAAGAAAAAAGATTAAGGGCTATGTGTGAGTATAAAGGTTATGAAATATATAAACTTTATAAAGATGCTGGTATAAGTGCTAAAGATATGAATAGACCTGCATTTGAAGAATTATTACAAGATATTAGAGAAAAGAAATGTAATACTATTGTAGTATTAAAACTAGATAGATTAACTCGTTCAGTATATGATATGGAATTTATAATGAAGTTCCTAGAAGAAAATGATGCATATTTAGATTGTGCTAATGAAGAAATAAATACAACTAATTCAAGTGGTAAAATGGTTGCTAGACTTTTAACAACTGTTTCACAAAATGAAATAGAAAGGACAAGTGAAAGAACTAAATTTGGTTTAGCTGGAGCAATAAAAGAAGGACATATTCCAGGAAAAAATCCATTAGGTTATAAAAGAGATGGTAAAAAGTTAGTAATTGATCCATTAACAAAAGATATAGTTAAAAGAATATATGATTTATATTTTGAAGGAAAAAGTTATTCTAATATTGCTACTATCTTTAATCAAGAAGAAGTATTAGGAAAAACAAATTGGCGAGATACAGGAATACTTCGTATTATTTCAAATGAAATTTATAAAGGTGATTTTGTATCTGGTAAAATATTTAATAAACCTGTTTATTATGAAAATGTAGTTGAACCTATTATATCAAAAGAACTATGGGAAAATTGCCAAGTTCAAAAGAAGAAAAATCAAAAGAGTTATATGAGAACTCAAACTTATATCTTCTTACAAAAATTAAAATGCCCTAAATGTGGAGGAATACTTGCTGGTGGTGCTAGTCATAAATTAAAATCAGATAAATGGTATTTCTATTATAGATGTGAGGATTGTAAAAACAATATAAAAGAAGATACTATTGAAGATTCTGTTAAAACATTACTAGCTGATATATTAGAATACGATAATGTAGTTAATGAATTCTTTTTACCAGTATTAAAATCTAAACTAAATAATCCAAAGGAACAATATGAAAAAGAACTCAAAAGTTTAAATAATAAAAAAGAAAGAATTAGAAAAGCATACATTGATTCAGTATTTACTGAAGAAGAATATAAACAAGAATCTAAAACTATAGATAGTCAAATAGAATTTGTTAATTCTAAATTATTAGAAAACTCCCAAGCAGAACAACTTAACTTTACTACTGAAGATATATTATTTAAAAGAGATATGGATTTTATCAATAAAGTTAAACTACCAATATCTTATTATGCTTTTAATGAAAATTGGGATTTATTAGATAGAGATACCA
>CAMMOI010000026.1 GCA_946498375.1 uncultured Mycoplasmatota bacterium
CTACTAGCATTTTCAACCAAATCTAAAATTTTACTTACCGTTGATTCTCCAAATTCTTTAGTAACTTTAATTTTAAGAATACCATCATTGTTTACACATCCACTTAATATCTCATCATTTATAGTAACTTTTCTTGGAACGGATTCTCCGGTTAATGCTTGTGTACTTAGCATTGATTCCCCCTCAACTATTATTCCATCTAGTGGAACTTTTTCTCCAGGTTTTACCAATATAATTTCCCCAATATTCACTTCATCAGGATCCACTTTTTCTATTTCTTCATCACGATATACATTGACATAGTCTGGCCTTATATCCATAAGAGCTGCCACTGATTTTCTTGATTTATCCACTGCATAGCTTTGAAATAATTCTCCAACTTGATAAAATAACATTACTGCACAAGCTTCTGAAAATTCACCAATACAAAAGGCGCCTATAGTTGCAATGGTCATTAAAAAATTTTCATCAAAAACTTTACCTTTAAAAATATTTCTTATTGCCTTTAATACAATATCATATCCTACAATAATATAACTAACTACAAGAAGAATATTATTATATAATTGATTATCAAACTTTATAAAAAATGATATAATAACTAATATTAATGAAACAACTATTCTAATTAATTGCTTATTCATTTTTTCACTCATATAAATTAAACCTCCTCGATAGTTACATCAGGTTCAGTCTTTTTTATAACTTTTCTAATTTTTTCAATAGCTTGCTTTTTATCATCTTCATTACACTCAAAAACTAATCTTTGAGTCATAAAACTAATACTAACATTTTTTATAATATCAATTTTTTGTAAAGCCCTTTCTAATTCATTCGCACAATTTGCACAATCTAAATTTTTAATTTTAAACTTACACTTATTCATTTTTATCCTTCTTTCTTTATTATTTAACCTTTATGATTAATATGTTCTAAACCAATTTCAAACAATTTAACAATATGATCATCATCTAATGTATAATAAACTTCTTTGCCATTTTTTCGACACCTAACAATACCACTTTTTCTTAAAACAGCTAATTGGTGTGAAATTGAAGATTTAGTCATATTTAATACATTTGCTAAATCACAAACACACATCTCTTTTTGATCAAGAGCAAATAAAATTTTACAACGTGTTTGATCTCCTATAAGCTTAAATAAACCTGCCAATTTGTTAAATTTATCATCTATTGGCATTTTTTGTAATACTTCATCAACAGCTTCTTGATGAATGATATTACAATCACAAGAAAATTCATTTCTAGACATAAATTCCCTCCAATATAAATATATGCACTTAGTTGAATAAATGTTCAACTATTATAAGTATAGTTGAACAAGCGCTCAACTGTCAAGAGTAATTAAAAAGTCATACAATTAAAATTATTTATGACTTTTATCAACATTTATTTTATTAATTTTCTTTCTAAAGCATAATCGACAATATAATCAATATGAGATTGAGTAGTATCAAATATAGGAATATCTAAATCTGTAGCTTTTATTAACATCTCAATTTCTGTACAACCTAATATTATCCCTTGAATATTATTTTGAGTTATCATACCATTTATTACTTCAATATAATATTGTTTAGAATTATTTTTAATTTGTCCTTTACATAATTCATCAAATATTATACGGTCTATTTTATTAATAACTTCATCGTTTGTAGGTGTACTTACCCCTAGCCCATTTTGCATTAATCGCTTTTTTAAAAAATCTTCGATCATTGTATATTTAGTCCCTAAAAGGCCGACATTTAAAATATTGCTTTCTTTACATTTTTGAGCAACACAATCAGCAATATGAATTAATGGAATATTTATCTGACTTTGAATGTAATCTGCTAATTTATGCATAGTATTTGTAGCTATTACAATATAATCTGCTCCAGCAGTCTCTAAAGTTTTGGCAATACTTGCTAAATTTAGTTTAATTTGATCCCATTTATTATTTAACATTAATTGTCTAATTTCTTCAAAATTTACATTATAAATAATCATTTTAGCACAAGTAAGTCCCCCTGCTAGTTGATTTACTTGATCATTGATTCTTTCATAATAATGAAGTGTAGATTCATAACTCATTCCACCAATTATTCCAATAGTTTTCATTTTTTATATCTCCTTTTTATAAATATAATAATGCGAAATAAACTGTATTATTTTAAAAATTCACTCATATCATTATTTTCTAATTCTAATAATTTTTTCTTATTATTAATACCTCCATTATACCCTACTAATTTTTTATTGGATCCCACCACTCTATGGCAGGGAATAATAATACAAATTGGATTTAACTTAAGCGCGTTACCAACTGCTTGACTAGAAACACAATTAACTTTTCTTATTCTAGCTATTTCTTGAGCTATTTTTTTATAAGTAGTTGTTTTACCATAAGGTATTTTAGTTACAATACTCAAAACTAAAGATCTAAAAGTGGTTAAATTTTCTAATTTATACTTAGGAATAAAATTAGGATTTTGACCACTAAAATAAATATCCAACCATTTACTAGTTTCGTTAAAAATTGGTAAATCTTTTTCTATATAATCGCGCTCATGTTCTACAGATAATTTTGAATTAGCAAACCACAAACCAGTCAAATATTTACCATCACTTTGCATCCATATTAAACCTAGTGGTGAAGCATACATTTTTTGATACATTTTTTAAACCACCCACACATATAAATTTTTAGGAAAAAGGAAAAAGTAGCTATTACTTTTTCCTCAAAGACTTTAATAAAGTTTTTACCATTCTTTTTTCACTATAATTATTTTTTAAAGCTGCATTTTCATAATAATTTTCCGCAGTTTGAAATATATAGTCAAGTTGAGTTTTAAAATCAAGAACATTACGAGAATGATATTCTATATACCTTTTTATATCTTCTGCTTTGGCAACTACCAAATCGCTAGTATATTTCATATAAAAACAATTTTCGTTAATTTTTATAAAAACCGGTTTTTTAGGAACTGTATAATATATTTCTTCATCCAAATGAGTAATACCTTTTTTTAAAGTCGTTTTATATGCCGGTATTAATGTTCCTGTAATTATTTCTTTATAAATATTAGGATTGAATGTTGGTTGAACCATCACCTTTGCCACAATTTTTGTTTCAGCTGCAGCAATGTTAGCTTTTTTATTCCAATCTTGATTAACTCTAATATCAGAGGTTATTGAATGCAAATCACATTCATATACGGTATCAAATAACATAAACAAACCTTCCTTTATATAAACATTATAACATAGTTTGATTCTAATTAGATGTTTTAATTTTGCTTTATATATATTTAATATTATTTTTAATAGTTAGATTAGCCTGCCTTTTAGTAAGTGTTTTTTTAAGAACGCTTTTTTCATTTTTAAAAAAAGAATTAACACTAGCTTCTTCAACAAAACTACTATTTGTTAGTCCATAATCATCTAAAAACAAATTATTGATTTGATTTGTTATTTCTATTTCTTTTTGCTCCATATCATTTAATTTATTTTTACTATCTAATTTAATAAACATATCTTCATACTTTGCAATCTCTTGAGCGTGTCTATAATTCCATTGTGAGTTTGGTCCACCAGCTATACCAAAAGAAGAAGGATACGGATTAGAAGCATCATATAATTTATCTAGTTTATTTATAACTCTATTTAGTTCAGCCTCCCTTAATTCTTTACTTTCTAGTGTTTGATATAGTGAAATATTACCAATTACCATTGTTATAAATTCATCTGGTATTTTACTCCAACTTTTAGAATAAAAATCTTTATAATCAAAATCAAAAACTTTTACTTCTTTATGATCATTTAATGGTACAGAAATGGATAAACTATCAAATCCATCATCATTACCCAAAAAGTTATGTTCTATATTATTTTTATTAAATAGATTTAAAGCTCTATTATAAATATTATAAATTGCTATTTTCTTATATATTTCTAATTCTGCTAATGATTTTCTATCTTCTTCTTTAATATATTCTTTTATAACAGAAAAATCTAATTCTATCAATGAGTTTAAATAATCTATCATTTGATTATTTAATATTCCTCTATATTTTTTTAATGACTCTACTAATTCTTTTTTTGTAGATACTTTATTCCAATTATCATTTAGTCTATCAACTTTCATTTAAAACCTCCACGTATACATTATAACATATATTTGTAGAAATTTATCATCACACATTCATTGATTATGTCAATGCACAAGTGTGTTTATACATTGTCATAAATTTAGTATAAATTATTGTTTTTTATAATATATTAAAGAACATTTAATAGTTAAATGCTACCTCTAATCTTTACAGATGGGAAGTGATGCTTGTTAGTAAGAAAGATCTTTTGATCTTTTCTTTAATCATTATCATCCTTTTACTTATAGCATTACTTTTTGTATTACTTTATAAATTACTATTTTTACTGTTTTTTGTTTTCATATTTGAAAGAAAATTTTTTGATAATTTTTTTGTTAAACTTATTCTGTTATCTGTTATTGTTTGAGTATCTTTGTTTTCTTTTGCTTGAAATAAAACAAAATTACAAAGTGAAACTATATCTATTTTACCTTTTGAATAAAGTCTATAAATTTGACTTCTTGGATCTATAACAAAAGTTTCATCTTGATTAGGATACTCATCAATAGATAAAATTACTTCTATTATTTTTTTGGATGAGTTTTCAACTTTAAATATTTCTTTTAAACTAACTCCTTCTTTTATAAAAGTCTTGTTGTCAAGATAAATACCATATATTATATTGTCTTTAGCATCTTTAAAAGAATTAACTGTATATAAAATACTTTCCATATTTTCAGTTCTTAAAATACTCCCTTTTACATTACACATTATATATGGGTTTGTTGCGGGTTCTAAAGGAAAAGCAACATCAAATTCAAAATATTCTCTTTCTACTTCAGGCAATAAGTTAAAATTAATAATAACATTATGGTCATCATAACAACTATCGTATAATAAATGATAAATAGGATTTGAAGATGATAAATAATTATAAATTCTTTTTTTATATTCGTCCAAGCATTGGAATTCTTCTTTTGCTTTCGCGTAAGTCCATTTCATATGAATCTCCTCCTTGTTTGTAGCAATTATTTTACCATACTTTTTATGATTTGTATTACTTTATCTTTAAAAATCATTAGATTTTCCACGATTATTATCATTACTTATTTGAATAAAGTAGTCATTTATTTTTCTATCATTTTTAGTTTGTTTATCGTTATATTCTAATCTAGTTTCTTCAATTTCTATTGTTATATTAACCATATTGAATCTCCTCATTTTCTTTTAGGCAAACAAAAAATCAATTCCATTTCTAGAATTGATATTTATCATCAAGCCCAAAACTATAAAATGTTCGAGCAAATTCTTCTCTGGTGCAGGTAAAGGGACTTGAACCCCCACGGATTAATCCACTAGATCCTAAGTCTAGCGCGTCTGCCAATTCCGCCATACCTGCAATTTAAATGGTGGACCTCGTAGGACTCGAACCTACGACCGCCCGGTTATGAGCCGGATGCTCTAACCAACTGAGCTAGAGGTCCATAACTACTTAATAATAATAACATATTAAGTTATTAACTGCAACAAAAAGTTTCAAAAAATGAAAATAAGATAATCATCTTACCTTATGATTACCTTATTTTATCAGAATATATGTTATTTGTCTTGAAGCATATTCAATAAATCTATTTTAAACATATCCTTTGAGGCATTAGCCTTAGAAATCATTATGCCTTTATAAGTACCTAACTCAGATCTATGTCCTTCTAATAAAATATCTTCTGGAGTAATAGTCTTTAACATTACAGTACCAGCATTTTTATATACAGTATAAATTAATTTAACTTCACCGTGAACTTTACTAAACATATCATCACTTTTTAATTTTAATTCGTATGTTTCAGTACCTTCTTTTTTATTTCTAGATACTAAATCTCCTAAAAATTCACCGTTTCTTAAAGCTGGATAACAATTAAAGTTTAACTCTTTATAAGCTAACATATTATATTTTTTTAAAGATCTTTCCAACTTATTAAATTCATTTTCATCAATATAATCTAAAACAAAACCCTTCATATAAAAACCCCCTAATCATCTTACACTTAGATTATAGCATAAAATGTAACCTTTGTCAAATTTTGTCTACCCTGATTTGGTATAATCAATATATCACTTTTAATTTTTTTTGTCAATATCTAATTCTACAATTGTGCATCCAGGGTTAAACATTTCTGTATAAAAACGTAAAATACGTTTATCTTTTTTTAAAAATAAATAAGTTTGTTTTTTTAAAATTCCTTGTCCTCTTCCATGAATTACAGCTATAAATTTATTTTGCAATTTTATATTATCGTTTATAAAATCATCTAAAGGTTGAATCATTGTATCACGAGTTTCTCCATGTAAATCTATAGCTGGATATCTATACAAACTACTTTTATAATTGTTCATAATATCTATTTACTTCTTCTAATTCTGGAAATGAATTTTTAACTCCAATATTTTGCACTGATAATCCAGCTGCTACATTAGCAAACTTGACAGCCTTTTCTACATCTTTTGTTTTATAATACTGATAAGCAAATGCCCCATGAAAAATATCCCCGGCACCAGTTGAATCTTTAACAACAACTTTTAATGCTGGTAATATTTTAATGTGATTTTCATAAGAATATACAGCTCCCTCATCTTCTAAGGTAATTACAACTTCTTGAGCAGGATATCTTTTTTTCATTTCTAAAAACATCGCTGCAACTTTATTCATATCTTTTTTATCAGGATGAATTCCAGTTATTTGTTCGGCAAATTCTTTGGAACAAATTATAATTTTAACCTTATTACATAAATCTAATACATCTTTACTATTACGCCCCGCATCTAGGATGCTTATAGCAGTTGGCATGCTTTTTAAAGCTTTAAGTGCTGTTTGATGTTCATATCCATCTAATAATATTGCATCAGCATTAATAATTGTAAAGTCAGTTCTTTTTACTGGAGCCAAATCTAATTTTTTACGCATTATTGTTCGAGAGCCATTATGAGGGTTCAATATAATATATGATAAAGAAGTTTTATGTTCATAGTCAATTTCTAAATAATCTAAATTTACTTTAAAATCTGTAAATTCCCTCTTTATTTTTTCGCTATATGAATCATATCCGATTACGCCACAAATATATGAAGGCTCTTGCCACTTAGCTAAAAGACAAGCACAATTAGCAGTGGATCCTCCCCCACACTCATACGTATTTATAACATCATTTCTTGTATTTTCTTGAGGAAATGAGTCCATCTCCAAAGTTATATCATAAGCAATATGTCCTATACACAAAGCTTTCATTATACCACCTCTATTATAGATATTATAGAAAAATTATTTGGCTTTTTCAAGTACAGAAAAAAAGAATTTATACTTACAAGAACTTTTTCAAGTTTTCTAAATTCTTTTGTTCAATTTCTAAGAGTTTGTTAGCAAGATTTTTTATTTCTTCATCCTTATCTTGATATGCATTTATTTTTTCAGTTATTTCAATGATCCCCTTATTTGATCCTTCGATCATCATCTTTGCAATAGCTTGAGAAGTAGAATCTTTAGCTAACTTCCACTTACTCATCATTTTAGAAGACATTTTTGCCATAGCATTTAAATCTGTTTTTTCTCTGCCATATTTTTTAAAGATTTCTAAAGTCTCTTCCATTATTTTTTCATAATCAGCCCTTTGTTCTTCAATCACCTTTTCTAAATCTTTATTATCAATATTATTATCGATATTATCAATACCGATTACTCCCATTTCAGCATTTTGATAAATGTAATTTAAAAATTCAATATTTTCATTTTTTTCCATTTATTTTCACCCTTATTTATTATGGTAATTTTTTTAAATTTTATTCTTTTTCAAAACAAATATCTTTATTGCCCTATAAGCAAATTTATTGTATAATATTTAAGTAGAATAAGGAAGGGTTAGAATGATTAGAACGTTTGATTATGAAAATTTACCAGTCGTTGATATCGTAAATGACATTTTATTAGATGCCATAAAGAAAAATGCATCAGATATTCATTTTGACCCAACCGAAAAAGATTTACGTATTCGTATGCGTATTGATGGTGTTCTAGTTGATTATTCTCGAGCACCTAACAGCGTTAAAAGAAATATTACTACCAGAATCAAAATACTGGCTGGGATGAATATAACAGAATCCCGTTTACCTCAAGATGGAGCTATAAAAAATCAGTTAGAAGGAAATAATTTGGATTTGCGTGTATCATCATTACCCGTAACTGATGGAGAAAAAATAGTTATTCGTATTTTAGATTATTCTATGAGTAACAAAGGTTTAGATAAGATTGATTTTTCTGAAGAAAATCTGGCATTGGTCAACCAAATGATATCTACTCCTAATGGAATTATTTTGGTTACCGGAGCTACTGGTAGTGGTAAATCAACTACAGTATATGCTATTTTACAAAAGTTAAACTCTCCAGATACTAACATTATAACTGTAGAAGACCCAGTAGAAATGAAAATCGAAGGTGTAAATCAGGTTCAAGTTATGTCAGAAATTGGCATGACTTTTGCCGCTGCCTTACGTAGTATATTAAGACAAGATCCAAATATTATTATGATTGGAGAGATTCGTGATGATGAAACAGCTAGAATTGCCGTTCGTGCTTCAATTACCGGACATTTAGTATTATCTACAATCCATACTAATAACTCTTTAAGTACTATTGAAAGACTATTAGATATGGAAGTAGAACGTTATTTACTTGGCTCTTCTCTTGAGGGGATTATCTCTCAACGTTTAGCTAGACGTTTATGTCCCTATTGCAAAAGGCCAAAAAAAGTTACACCTTACGTCCATGAGGTTTTTAAAAAAATTGTTGGCATTGAAGTTAATGAAATTTATGAACCTGTTGGATGTAGCGAATGTATAAATGGATATAAAGGAAGAATTGCTATTCATGAAGTTTTAAGAATAAATCAAGATATTCGTGATGCAATTTCCTCAGGAATGAATAAAAAAGACTTTCGAAAATTAGTTTATGCTAAATCAAATATCTCTACACTACTGCAAGATGGCTTAAGAAAAGTAATTGCAGGACACACTAGCTTTGAAGAAATTCTTAAAATAATTGATATAAATGAAGACTATATTGGTGAAGAGGCTTTAAAAAATACTTTAATTGGAAAAAATATCTCTAGTCCACAAAAAGAAGAAGAAGTTGAAATCTTAGATTTATAACTTCTTCTTTTATATTACAAATAAATTTATAAAATCTTGAAAATAAGAAATAAACATAAAAACAATCAACAAAGCTGAAATTAAAAATGGTCCAAATGGCATTTCATTATCAGCTTTTTTAGAATAAATTAAATAAAAAGCATATGGTAAAGCTAAAAATGAAGCAATTATTAAACTAAATATTCCTAATCTAAATCCTAAAACTAATCCCATTACAAATGATAATTTAATATCTCCTCCACCTAAAGATTCACGTTTAAATAATCTATCACCTAGAAGCTTAATTAAATACATTGTAACAAACATAGAAAAACCACAAAGAACATAAATTAATGTGTTTTTTAAACCTAAATCTAAATATCTTATAATAAATATTAATATCGAAGATATTAGTAAAGGACTATCTAAAATAACAAAATATTTAAAGTCACTTACAAAAATAATAATTAAAAGAGATGATATTATAAGCATAATTAATGTATTATAAGTAAAGCCAAAAATTAAATAACTTAAAACAAATAAAATCCCCCCTAATAATTCTATAAGAGGATATATTAAAGAGATTTTAGCATTACATGCTCTACATCTTCCACTTGTTATAAAAAAAGATATTATTGGTATTAATTCATACCATTTTAAAATGCGATTACAGGATTCACAATGTGAACGAGGACTAATTATTGACTTTCCATTAGGTAAGCGCATACCTACAACTGTATAAAAAGAGGCAAATATAGTCCCCATTATAAATAAACATACATAAATCATTTTGCTCCCCCTACATTGATATTTCGCTATATAAATCAAACATCGGAATTATAACAGCCATAATAATCACTCCAACTACTAATGCTAAACTTACTATCATAATTGGTTCTATAAAAGCTTTTAGATTACTAACCAAAGAACGATGTTGTTCTTGATAATATACACTAACATTACCCATCATAGTAGCTAACTCCCCTGTAGACTCTCCTGTAACAATCATATAATATGCAATATCAGGAATAGCCCAATGATCTTTAAAAGATTCTGAAATCTTTTCTCCCCTAGCAATATTACTAATAGTACTATACATTATTTCTTTATAAATTTCATTATTTGTAACTTTACTTAAAATTTCTACACTTTCAGTAATCAAAACATTATTTTTCAAAAGAGAGGCAAAAGTTTTAGTAAACAAAGTCATTTCATTATAAATTATAATTTTGCCAAAAATTGGGATATGCATTAAAAGAATCTGTAAATTTCTTCTAAAAAACTTAATTTTTTTATAAGCTATAAATATTAATAAAGCAATTACTACAACTATAAATAATATAGTTGAAAAATTAGTTTTTAAGTAATCACTAACTGAAATAATTGAAGCCGTAAGTCCATTAATCTCTACTCCTGCTTGCTCATATACTTTAGTAAATTGGGGAATTACATAAAGCATAATAAATGAAATAACTGCAGTTGCAAAGACAGTAATTATAGCAGGATAAGTCATCGCACTTACCATTTGCTTTCTAGTACTTTCGGTTTCAGAATAATAATCTGCCATATCTTTTAAGGTTTCTTCTAGTTCTCCTGTAGCCTCTGCTGCTCTTAACATATTAATTAATAAATTAGGAAATATTTCTCCTTGTTTTTCTAAGGCTGAACTAAAAGAAGATCCCATTGTAAGTTCATAAATGATTTTTTCAAATATTCTTTTTCGAGAACCACTTTTGCCCATTTGATTAGATAATATTTTAACTGCATCAGTAAGTGGTATCCCTGCTTTAACATATGTATGCAATTGGGTTAACCAAAAGATTAAATCTTTATTAGACATTTTTTTAACGCCAAAACTAGACTGCCCATACAAAAAATTAATTAAACCACTAGTTTTAATGCTATAAACATCATACCCCTCGTTAACCAAAAACGCATTTACATCTAATTTAGAACTACCAGTAAATGTCCCACTTACCATTTTACCAGTAGGATCAATAGCTTTATATCTAAAGGCAACCGGCTTATTAGTTCTTTGAATATTTCCGCTAGTTAAAGCATCTTGTAACGCTTGCTTTTCAGCCATTAATTTAGCACTTTGACGACGTGACATTTTTAAACGATTTTTTTCATTTTTTTGAGCTTGACGATACTGTTTTTGTTTGGCTTTCATTATTTTTCTTTTATTCTTAGCCGTTACTGTATAAACTTCTTTAGCGATATCTTCACTGATAGTTGAAGCATTAGTATTTAACATTGGTAATTCTTTTTCATTTTGGGCAATAGTTTCTCGTTGTTGTAAATTAGCCATAATTTCATTTATCTTCTCGGCTTTTGTTGGCTCAGGTATATCTTTATTCTCCTCTAATTTATTTTTATTTAATAATTTAAAAGGAAAGGTAATTGTATATTTTATTCCTAAGAAAGCATATAAAAAAATGTTATAAATAATTGTAATAATCATCTGAATGCTAAAGCCTATTCCAATGCCAAACCATCTAAAAATACTATAAAGGCCAATAAATGGATATAATAAAAATAAAGTTTTCTTTTGCTTATCCATTTATTGCACCTCCAACCCTATTATCTATAGCTTAAGTATATCATATTTTTAAACTTTATTAAACTTATTTTAAATAAACTCATATAATTTAATAGGTGAAGTCGTATGTTTGGTAATAATTTATTTAATGTAACATCTAAATCTATTAATCTACCAACGGTATTAAATGGTATTTCTAAAACTCTAGGCATTGTAAATCAAGCTATTCCCCTATATCAACAAGCCAAACCTATGATTCAAAAAGGTAGAAGCTTGTTTAAGTTAGTAAATGAAATCAATAAATCAGACAGTTCTAATAAGTCTACTTTTAAAGTTACTAATTACTCTAGTGATAATGTGAATACTATAGATAATTCTAATAATCAAAATATTAATCAACCAGTTTTCTTTCAATAAAAAAAGATCTTAATGATCCTTTTTACTATTTATTTCATCACCCAAATTGTTAGATACTAAAGAATCTAAAACTTTATTTGAAATATTTGCTCCATTAACATTATAATTATTGGCTCCTATAATTCTAGAATTAGTAAGTTTTTTTCTTCTAAAAACATAATTATCCACTTTTCTAAGATTACTCATTTTAGTATTAGTTTCCGTTTCATATTTATGTCTTGCTTTAGAATTACGATATTTACTATATATTATAAAATAATAAATAAAACCTATAGATAAAAATAACCATCCATAATCTGAATCTACAAATATCATCGCTATAAAACCTACAAATTCAACTAACAAAGAAATAGCTATTAACTTTGGCATATGGATTGGGACACTACCCATAGTTTCTTTAGTTCTGGCATTAACGGCAACATAATGTAAAATCTTAGTATTCCCATTATTTTGATAATAACTATATAACCACACTGGTAAATATGCTGCTTGCCAACGCTGTCCTTTAATATCAAATTCTTCGCTTGACCAAGCCACACCACGATTGTATTCATTTAGGGTTTTATTTGCCGAAAATCTAGCTATGTCTTTAGCTTGAATATCAACCAATTTTTTTAATTGCTCAATATTTATATTTCTTTTTTCTGAGGTATATCCTTTTAAATAATTAGCATTATATTTAACACAATTTTCAATATCAAAAGGCATAATTGAATTAATTATATTATTTGTTTTATCTGAGGATTGAGTATCTAACCGTTCTTTATTAGATTCAACTGTCAAACCATCAATAGCTAAATCAAACTCTCTTTCAACATTATATAAATCAGCATCATAATAAGTTCTTGAACTATTATTATTTCTTACAATATAAGATCTTACTAATTTCTCACCTTGACCAACTAATTTTGCATGAGAATTAACATCTACAATCATATAAGGAAAATACACTCCCATAATATTTTCTGTTGTAAATTCTTTTTTAAATATAGGATGAGCATAAAATTTTCTACTTTTTACAAAATTGTTTATCTGATGTTTTGCTTCTTCTTTTGTTATTTTAAAAGGTAATACTACATCCGGAACACTTCCATTAGGTATTTGTTGATTTATTGACAAAGTATTTCGACACCAGTGGCATCTTGCTTGAGGCGCGGATGCAGTATCAATTACTACCTCAGCTCCGCAACTACTACATTTTAAAGTTATTATATCAGAGAAATTTTCTGAAATATCAGTAGCTCCAGATCCTATAATTTGACCTTGCAGTTGACTTACATCAGTTTCTAAACTCGCAATTTTTTCTAAATCAAATTCATATCTACAAAAATTACATCTTAATTTTCCACTATTAATATTTAAAGATATATCAGTAGCTCCACATTTTGGACATTTACTTTGACCATTTTGAGCATTTTTATCTGTTTGAATTATAATTGTTTTAGAATCATTATCAATATTATTTTTATCTAAAGAAGTGTTATTACTGCCCTGCATTTTCTAAATACCTAAAATTTTAGCTTTTACAGCATCAAAATCTTCTTGAGTAATAACGCCCGCATCTAATAATTTTTTCATTTCTGTTAATTTAGCATAAGGATCTTCAGTATTAGATGATGTTGCAACCTTAGCAGCTAAATTTGTCATATCTTGACTTTGTGGTTGACTATTTGCTGTATTTATAAAGGGATTTACTTCTGCCTGAGGTTGTTGTTGCATTCCTTGTGTCATTAAAGAGGCAGCATTCATTCCCATTCCCATAAAAGCCATAGCACTGCCGCCTTCATTTTCTCCAGCAGCTTGCATTCCACGAGCGACTGATTGTTGCATAAACGAATTACCTCTTGCTCCAGATAATGCATCGGCTTTTTTCACATCACTTAGCAATGCCTTTGTATCTTCATCATATTCAATAGCTAAAATAGCCGTTTTAACAATTTCTAAACCACGTTGAGTTTTCCACTGATAAGCATCCTCAACTGCTTTACTCATAGCTTGAGCAAAACCAATTTGATCTCCCTGAATTTTTGCAATACGATTACCTTTGCTTGGATCATTTGTATAATTTGAAAAAGCTGCAGATAAAGTTCCAACTACTTCATTAAATAATTGTGTCCCAGCTGCATTATCCATATCAGCAAAATCAAATATTGAAGCATTTGGTTGTAAAAAAGACGTTGGAACAAAATTTTTAACAAATAATAATGGATCAACTATTTTTAAAGTATAAGTTCCTCGTGTTACTGCTCCAACTTGAGCATTTAAATAAGCATCATCCCAATAAATAGGCGATTGAGTTCCAAATTTATTATTTGGGATTTCTTTTAAATTAACATAAAAAGCTAATTGTTGTGATCCTGGTTGACCTCCAAATTTAAATCTTTCCCATGATTCTTTAATAGTTGATGCTAAAATTCCATCGCCACTAAACATTGATTTTGAATTTATATCATCAGATCTAAATTCATATCCCCCTGCCTCAGCAATCATTCCTGTAATTTGCCCATCTTGTAATGTTATTAAGGCTGTCCCCTCAGGAACAATAATTTTACTACCATTTGTAATAATATTTTCTGAACTAGATGTATTAGACCCACGATCAGCATTAGTTTCTTTTAATACTGCCGGAAATAAAGCTGCAGTTGGAGTTACATCTTCTCTTGGTAAATAAAAATCTTTCCATTGATCAGCAAATGTACCTCCTAAAGCTCCTGAAAATGCTTTAATAAATCCCATAATTTACCTCTTTCTTTATAACTGTATTTTTTGAATAGAAAATTAATAAGTTAAAATCAGTATTTTCTATTAAAAATTCCTATTACTTCCTAATTATTTTTCCTATTCTTCTTAATTATAACATAAATCAGTTATTTAAATAAAAAAAGAATAAAGTAACTTATTCTTAATATATTAATTTTTTTACTTTAGGAATATTAATATTATTCAAATCTTGATATTTTGATTCTGATATTTCTTCAATGTAGTAATTTTTATGTTCTTTAGTTGGATTATTTAAATCATCTTTATCCATTGGTAAATAATCAGCAAAATAATAAAAATTCTTTTGTCCTAAATGTCTTTTTAATTTTATAGTAGCTTGTCTTTGAATATTATAATTTATATAAAGCATCGCATCCTCATATTCTTCAAAAGCAGGATTCCAATAATTTATTTTTTTTACAAGTTTAAATAACATTTCATCATTATATTTTCTATGTTCTAAAGTATTAAGTGATGGATTTGCCTCACATAATGTCAACTCATTATTAAATTGCGTATAAAAGTCATGAATAATATGTTTATCCCAAATATAAACATCAAAATTAATTACTTGATTTTTAGAATTTGCTCTTTGTTGTTCTAAATATAGTTGCTGAGCATCTGTATTTAAAGTTATTTTATTAGAAAAATTATAGTTACTTTCAAGCTCTATTTTGCCATTTAGTGTTAAAAGATATTTAATATTAACTATTATTTTACTTTTTATATGATCTGGAAGATTTAAAGTTATAATATCATTTAAAACATTTAGAATACCTATTCTTTCTTTATCATCTAGATTTGATAATAATCCATTAATTATTTCTAATTCTTTTTTTAAATTTATTTTATCTTGCATTAATTTAACCCTCCATGTCTTTGTAATAGTCTTTTAATTAATAAATAATAAGGTAAAAAAATTGGGAAATAATACCCAAATCTTTTATTAATAATTAAAAAAATATACAAACTATTACAAATGTAAAGGTTATTATAACAAATATTGAACTTTCTGTAAACTGTTTTCTATCTTTTATCTAATGGTTCTAAAAATAAAATTTCTTTTTGTAAAGATTTGGCATATTCAATCTCTTTTTTAGTAGCATCAGCTATATAGCCATTGACATTTACTACATAAATAGCATCACTAATATCTATTTTTTTAAAATGAAGTTTTGCTAATATGTCTTTATCTGATTGGCTATACTTATTAGAATTGTTGCCATAAACACATTGAATTACAGCATAATTATTTTTTAATTCTAATTATTCTGCAATTTGCATCATTTGGCTTCTAAATTTCATACTTCCACAAATAGTTACTACCTTATATCACCCATAAATATACTCACCTCATATTCGATTCTAACATACTTAAATTTATTTTTATAAGAAAAATTATAAAGATTTGTTAGGCCTTTAAAAAGTTGTTAAATACAATATATAAAAAAAGAAAAATTTGTTATTTTATAATTCTTCTTTTATACAATTTTTTCCTTATAATTTATTTAAATAAAAGTATTATCTATTTTACTTCTATTTTTTCTTTGCCACCCATATATAATCTTAATGCCTCAGGAATTTTAATGCTTCCATCTTCTTGATAATTATTTTCTAGTAATGCTATAAGTCCTCGAGGAGTTGCAAGAACAGTATT
>CAMMOI010000027.1 GCA_946498375.1 uncultured Mycoplasmatota bacterium
AATTGGCCTTATAGGCCTTAACCGAAAGCCACCCGTTTTACGGGTGGATATTTACATGATTAAATTAAGTTATAAAGCTAAAATAAGTTTATATAATAAAACAATGATTATAAATTATCTACATCAAAAAGAGTATAATACTTAATTATGCTAATTTACAATCATAGCTTCGATGTATTAAGGATAGTAAACAATATAAGAAAAAGTAACTGTTGGTAGAATATCTGATAATCTTATTAAAATAGAGTTTGAAGAAGATAAACCAAATGAAAAATGGTATAAGAAAAGGACTATCTTTTACAAGCCTTAGACAAATTTCATCAAGTATAATATTTTTAAAGTGTGCTGTTTTTTCAACTTATATACTTTATTTTATATTCTCAGCTATTTAATTTTCTCTACTTATTTTTTATAAAATGTTTACGTATTACTAAAATTCCCGCAATCTAAAAGGAAATTGAAAAAAGAGCGTATAGAATATTTTCTTCTTGTTTAACTATTAATATTGTCCAAAATATAAGAAAACCAAACCAATATATTAGAAAAATTATTATATATGCTTTTAAAAATATATTTTTTAATTGGTAATTTCTAACACTTTCTGATATAGCAAGTCCCAAAGTGCATAATCCACAACCAACAAATGGTAAAAAAATTAATTTGGCAAAAAAAGAAGATAATCCCATAAATATTTTAATAAAAATAAAACATAAAATATAACTTAAAATAATTAGTATAGTGTTTTTTATTATATCATTAAATTTTAAAAAGTTTGTATTATCTACACCATTATTAGATTTTTTTAATTTAATTTTATATATTAAATCATAGCCAATAAAATAAAGGGAATTAATAACCATTATACCACCGAGTATTTTCTCCAACCCCTTAAGCATGAAAAAATCCCACAATCCTACTAATAAAACTACATAGCCAATAGGTAATAATAAGATTTTTTCAAAATTTCCCATAGGGGAATAAAAATTTAGCCAATAGCTCTTTTTTTCTTTAGGAATCCAGCTGGCGTTTGTTTTTTCTATAACTTCATATATGCAATTACGTGTTTTTAAAACATAATAATAACAATTTTCTTGCAACTGATTTTTATCATAATAAAAATCAAAAGTTTTTCCTTTTTTGTTAATAAAATAAGTTTCATTATCATTTTTATATAAATACAATATATCCCTTTTTGGTTTTACTACAATATTTAAAAAAATATTAGCCAACAAAATATGAATGTAAAAAAGAAAAAACTTCCCATAATTAGCTCCATTCCATATTTGCTTATGCAATCAAAAAACATAGTTAAATTATTAACTTTAAATATCTTAGTTTAGTATAGCATTGCAAATCCTATAAGGCCAAGAATGCTCATAATTAATAATCCTAATGAAGGAAAATAAGCGGCCCTTATTTGCTTTCTTTTTGAATTTAAATCCATAAATTTCAATCCTTTAGTACATAATATAATATTTTTACTACATTTTCTTACTAATTTAGTAAAAAGAGGTATGAATAAACTATATTTAAAAGTTTAAAAGAAAATAGAAATAACTAACTAAAAGAAGTTAAAGTATTTCTTTAGACGTAAGAATTATAAAATTAAATTAATAAATTTAGGAATAAATATAATTAACCCAATAGTAGCAGCAAAAATAGCAGCTATTAATACTGCTCCTGCAGCTGTATCTTTGGCTATCTTTGCTTTAGGATTTATATTCGGACAACATATATCAATTGTATTTTCAACTGCTGTATTTACTAGTTCTAAAGCCATAACTAATGCAAATAAAATTAAACATGCAATCCATTCTGATTTGTTAATTTTAAATATTATCCCACAAATAATTACAGCTATCATAAATAAAAAATGAATAAACATGTTTCGCTCTTCAAATAAGCCTTCTTTTATTCCACAAAAAGCATAATAAAAGCTTTTATATAATGGAGCTTTTTTATTTTTTTTAAATTTCTTTTTAAACATTTTTATAACCTCACTATTAATTTTAGTATATCAAATAAAATTTATAACTTAAAGAAATATCTTTAAAAATATTAATAAGATTTTGAAATGAAAATAATTAAAATATAATGATTTATCATATTATTAAATTAGGGGGCCCATATGAAGAAAAAAAACATCGATTTAATATTGTTTTTAGCTGTAATTATTCTAGCAGCTTTTGGAGTAATTATGGTTTATTCAGCTAGTAGTGTATGGGCTGAGTATAAATTTAATGATCAATTTAAGTTTTTTAAAGCTCAGGGTATATTTTATATTATTGGAATTATTGCAATGCTTATAATTTCTAAGATCGATTATAATTTATATAAGAAACATGCTAATTTGATTATTTTAGTATGCTTTATTCTTTTAGTGTTAGTTTTAATTCCGGGAATTGGCACTGTTCGTAATGGTTCACGTAGCTGGTTTGGAATAGGTGGTTTTGGTATTCAACCAAGTGAGTTTGCTAAAATTGGATTAATTATCTTTGTAGCTAAGTATTTGGCTAATAATAAAAAAGAAATAAGAAATATTACAAAAGGCGTATTTCCAATATTAGGAGTAATTTTAGTGTTTTTTGCGCTTATTATGTTAGAACCAGATTTTGGAACTGGAATGGTTATTGTTTTAAGTTTAATAACTATTTTATTTATATCTGGAGTTAAGTTGTCTTTTTTTATCAAAATTGGGTGTTTAGGTTTACTAGGAATTACAGCTTTAATAATTGTTGCGCCTTATCGTATGGCTCGTATAGTTTCTTTTTTAAATCCTTGGAGTGATCCGCTAGGAAGTGGTTTTCAAATTATTCAAAGTCTATATGCGATAGGCCCATCTGGTTTATTAGGTTTAGGATTTGGCAATTCAATTCAAAAACAATTTTATTTACCTGAACCCCAAACAGATTTTATTTTTTCAATAATATCAGAAGAATTTGGTATATTAGGAGTATTAATTGTTTGTACATTTTTCTTTATTATTTTTTATCGAGCTATTAAAATAGCACTATCCTGTAATGATTTATTTGCTAAATATTTAGTTTTTGGGCTCATATTTGGAATTATTATTCAAGCAGTATTAAATTTATGTGTAGTTATTGGACTTATACCAGTTACTGGTGTTACATTGCCATTTTTATCATATGGAGGATCTAGTTTATTAGTAAGCTTATCTTCAATAGGAATAATTTTAAATGTCAGTCGAAATGTCTAAAATTATTTGAAATATATTTAAATTAATAGTACGATAGTCTTGGTGATTGTATGAGCAAGATAGTAATAGTTGGTGCAGGGGCTTCTGGGTTAGCATGCGCAATATGTGCCAAAAGAAATAGTAATGAGGTTATAGTAATAGAGAAAAATTCTACGTGTGGGAAAAAAATATTGGCAAGTGGTAATGGCAAATGTAATTATTTTAACGATGATTTTAATATAGATCACTATCATTCACAAGATAAAGAACTTTTGAATAAAATTATAACTAGTGAGTCTAAACAGAAAATATTAGATTTTTTTTCTTCAATTGGCATTATTCCCAAAATAAAAAATGGCTATTATTATCCAAATTCAGATCAATCAATTAGTATTTTAAATTCTCTTTTTACTGAAGCAAAAAAATTAGGAGTTATATTTTACACTGATTCTGAAGTTTTAAAAATTACTAAACATAAACAACAATTTACTATTATTACTAAAGATAAAAACTTCATAGCTGATAAAATAGTTATATCAACAGGCTCTAAAGCGGGGATTGCTAAAAATTATAATGGCTATAAATTAGCTATTAGTTTTAATCATACTTTAATTAATGTGTTACCAGCTTTAGTCCAACTAAGAACAAATGCCTCATTTTTAAAATCTTGGGCTGGTGTTAGAGTAGATGCCAAAATTAAGTTATATGAAAACAATAAATTTATTAAGGAAGAAGTTGGACAATTGCAATTAACCGATTACGGAATTAGTGGAATATGTGTGTTTAATTTAAGTGGATTAGTTGCAAAAAGTTTAGAAAATAAAAATACGGTTAAAATTGTAATTGATTTTTTGCCGATAGTAAAAGTTAATTCTCTCAAAGAATTTGTAGCTTGGTTAGATGAAAGAAATAAATTATTATCTAAACGCAATTTAGTAGAATTTTTGGAAGGAATTATAAACTATAAACTAATTCAAATATTTATAAAAAATCTTTATTTACCAAAGCAAGCTAGTTGGAACGATCTTTCTTATCAACAAAAATTAGACTTTGCAAAACAAATTAAAGAATTTAATTTAATTATAAAAAGTACTAATTCTTATGAAAAAGCTCAAGTTTGTAGCGGAGGTATCAAATTAAGTGAAATTAATTTAAAAACTTTTGAGTCTAAGTTAGAGCCTGGAGTTTATTTTACTGGCGAAATAATAGATGTTGATGGCGATTGTGGAGGATATAATTTAGCTTGGGCTTGGATTAGTGGAATAAGATGCGGGGAGAATTTATGATAAAAATAAGGCAATTAAAAGTTTCTGTAAATAGTAATACTCAAGATCAAATAAAACAAAAAATAGCATTAAAATTAAATATAAATCTAAATGAAATAGATTATTTTCAAATATCTAAACAATCTATCGATGCTCGAAAAGCTCCTAAAATCTTCTTTGTTTATGAAGTTATAGTTAAAATAAAAAATGAAAATATTATTTTAAAGAAATTTAATAATAATGATGTATGTAAGTATATACCAAATGATTATAAAATGCCTAAAATGGGAGCAAAAAAAATAAATTATCGTCCTATAATAGTTGGAAGTGGCCCCTCTGGATTGCTTTGTGCCTATATGTTAGCGTATTATAATTATAAACCCATAATAATTGAACGTGGTGAAGATATCCCAAAGCGTAATTTAAAAGTAGAAAAATTTTGGAAAACTAATAAATTAGATTTGAATTCTAATGTGCAATTTGGTCTAGGAGGTGCTGGAACATTTTCTGATGGGAAATTAAACACTTTAGTTAAGGATAAAAGAAATATTGGTAAGAAAGTGTTTGAAATTTTTGTGGAATGTGGTGCCCCAAAAGAAATTATGTATTTACAAAAACCTCATATTGGAACAGACAAATTAAAAGAAGTAGTAGCTAATCTAAAATTAAAAATAGAACAATTAGGAGGAGAATTTAGATTTAACTCATGTCTTACAAATATTATCAAAAGTGATGACTGTATAAGTCAAATAGAAATTAATAATAAAGATTTAATACCGTGTGAACTATTAGTACTAGCTATAGGACATAGTGCTAGAGATACTTTCTATATGCTTAATGATAATAATATTGCAATGCAATCAAAACCATTTGCGGTAGGAATTAGAATATCTCATCCTCAAAAAATGATAAACGAAAGTCAGTATAAAAGTAATAAAGCTGCATTAGAAGCAGCTAGTTACAAATTAACATATAATACTAAAGAAAAAAGAGGAGTTTATAGTTTTTGTATGTGCCCAGGTGGATATGTGGTTAATGCCTCAAGTGAAAAAAATAGACTAGCCATAAATGGAATGAGTAATTATAAAAGAGACTCTCTTAATGCTAATAGCGCCATAGTAGTTAGCGTATCATCTAAAGATTATGGATCTGATTTATTTGATGGAATAGAATTTCAAAGAAGGTTAGAAGAAAGAGCTTATAAGGTAGGTAAAACTAATATTCCGATTCAATTGTATAAAGATTATAAATTAAATCAGCCTAGTTGTAGATTAGAAAATGTTGAACCAATTTTTAAAGGCAATTATACTTTAACTAATTTAAATGATATTTTTCCTAAATTTATTAATGATTCATTAATAGAAGCTATAGAGTATTTTAGTACGAAGATTCCTAACTTTAATAGAGATGATAGCATTTTAGCTGCAGTTGAATCAAGAACATCAAGTCCAATTAGAATTTTAAGAGATAATAAATTCCAGAGTAATATTAAAGGAATATATCCATGTGGTGAGGGTGCTGGTTATGCAGGAGGTATAACTACAAGTGCTATAGATGGTATTAAAGTAGCTGAAGCAATTATTAGTGAATATAGCAACATAAAAAGAGGTATTATATGAATAAAACAATAATTGATCCAAAAATAAATTTAAATACATCTTTATTAAATAATTTAAATAATCAAGATAAAGATTTACCAATATCGGTATTAATAGAATCGATAATTACTAAAATTAGGTTAGATTACCAAAATATAACTAAAAAAGATATTAATGAAGAATTATTTACAAATAAATGTGATTTATTTCAAGCAATAACATATTATACATTTCAAGATTATGGTTTTTCTTTATTGGCTGTACAAACACAAAAAGTAATATCAAATGATGTAGAAGGACATTCTTTAGTAATAGTTAGTAGAGAAAATCAATATTACTTAATAGATTTAACATATAAACAATTTTTTATTAAGAATAAATGTCAAAAAGAAAATTATATTATAGATTATAAAAATCAAATTATTTTGCTTTCTCCTTATCCTGGCTATTATTATTTAAATAATCCTGATAATTTCTGGTTAGCTAAGCAATTAATTGAAAAAGGATATGTTTTAGCAACTTTAGAAAACTTAAAAATATATTTTGATAGTTTTTATTTAACTAAAAGAGGTAGATATATAAATGAAATTCCAACAATTTCTAATATTAATGGAAATACTTATTTAAATTCCATATTAAAGAATGAAGATACCATTCATTACACAAGAGAACAATTAGAACAGCTAGGATTTATAAATAATATCAATAGATACCAAAAGTATAGATAGATGTCCAAATTAGACATCTTTTTTTTGAATAAAATTATAAAATATAAAACATGATAAACATAGAATAAAATGGAGGATAAATATGTTTGATAATTTTGATTTTGAAATAACTAAAATATTTAAAAAGGCTGAATATGAAATGCAAGATTTAGCTCATCCTTATGTTGGAAGTGAACATTTACTGTTATCTTTACTAAGTAATAATGATGAGCTTTCTAAACAATTAAATCAACAAGGTCTATATTATAAAACATTTAAAAATGAATTAATTAATATAGTAGGTAAAGGTAGCAAAAAAAGTCAAGTTTTTCTTTATACACCTTTATTAAAAAGAGTAATTGAAAATGCTTTAGAAGATGCAAAAGAAGATAATAAAGGTAAAGTAACACCTACTCATCTATTTTTAAGCTTACTTGAAGAAGCTGAAGGGATAGCCATAAGAATTATGTTATCTTTAGATATTAATTTAGATCAATTATATAAACACTTGAAGAAACAAAAAAATAGTAATTCTTTATTAATATATGAAATAGGACAAGATTTAAATAAGAAAGTTAACATGCAAGAAAAAGTAATAGGAAGAGATAAAGAAATAGAATTTATAATAGAAACTTTATTACGTAAAAACAAAAATAATCCTTTACTTGTAGGAAAGGCTGGAACTGGAAAAACAGCTATTGTAGAAGAATTAGCACGCCGAATAAATGACAAAGCAGTACCTTTAGAATTAAGTGATAAAAAAATTATTGAATTAAATATGTCATCACTTGTAGCGGGAACTAAATATCGTGGAGAATTTGAAGAAAGATTAAATAAAATTATTGATGAAATAAAACAAGAAAATAACATTATTTTATTTATAGATGAAGCTCATACAATAGTTAATGCTGGAGGAGCAGAAGGCGCTATTGATGCTTCTAATATATTAAAACCTTATTTAGCAAGAGGGCAAATAAAATGTATAGGTGCAACAACAATAGAAGAATATAATAAGTTTATTTTAAAAGATAAAGCTTTAGATAGAAGGTTTCAAAAAATAAATATTCAAGAACCAAACCCAGAAGAGACTATTGGAATTTTAAATGCTATTAAAGATGAATATGAAAAACACCATAATATTAAAATTAGCAAAAAAAACATTGATGATATTGTATATTATTCAAATAAATACATCTATAATAAAAATAATCCTGATAAATGCATTGATGTATTGGATTCTGTATGTGCTAAAGCTAAAATTCAAATAAATAATTTAGAGTTAAAAGGATATAATCAAAAACTAGATCAATTAAAATTAAAAAAAGAAAAATCTATTATTAATCAAGATTATGTAAAAGCATTAAAAATAAGAGAAATGGAAGACAAAATTAATAAAGAGTTATCAACTATTAAAAATAAAAGAAAAAATCATATAACTAAAAGTGACATTTTAAAAGTTATTGAAAATAAAACCAATATTCCTTTGCTTGAAAACAACAAATTAATTATCAAAAAATTAAAAAAAGATCTATTTCAAAATATTATTGGCCAAGATGAAGCACTTAATAAAATAATTAGTACTTATCAATTAAAAGTTGACACAAAGCCTTTATCTTTGCTTTTATCTGGCCCAACCGGTGTTGGTAAGACATATACTGTAAAAATGTTTGCTAAATCTTTAAATGTTAACTTAATAAGATTAGATATGAGTGAATATAATCAAGAAGTTTCTATAAATAGATTAATTGGGGCTCCTGCCGGATATGTTGGATATCAAGATAATTATTTGTTTAAACAGTTATTAGATAATCCATATTCGATTATTCTTTTAGATGAAATCGAAAAAGCTTGTCCCAAAGTACTTAATTTGTTTTTGCAAATATTAGATGAAGGCTATATAACAGGAAGTGATAATGAAGTTATTAAATTTAATAATACTATAATATTTATGACTTCAAATGAAAATGTTTCAAATAGTATAGGTTTTTCTAATAAAGTGCAAGATAATAGTTTTTTAAGTAAAGAATTATTAAATCGTATTGATGCAACTGTTCAATATAATCAAATTAATAGCGAAACTGCTAGGAAGTATATAAATATTAAAAACAAAAATTTAAATGAAGAAAAAATATTATCAGAATCTAATTATCAAAAATATGGCTTTAGAGAATTAGATCGTTGTATCAAAGCTTTTGAAAGTAAAAAAAGTATTTGTTAATATTTAAAACAAATATTTTTCTTGTATTAAACACTATCTTATGCTATATTATAACTAGCACGTGGTAGTGTTTTTATTTTGAATTATTATGAGGGAGTTTCTATGAAAAAAGAAGACAAAAAGTTACAAAAAGCTGAGGCAAAAGCTGAAAAAAAACTAAAAAAAATGAACAAAAAAAATAAACCAGAGAAGCAGGGATTTTTTACAAGTTTAAAATCTGAAATGAAGAAAGTAAAATGGCCATCTTTTAAGGAAATTGTAAAATATACTATTGCAACAATTATTTTAATTATTATTATTGCTTTATTATTTGAAGTTTTAAATATTATAATATCTTTAGTAAAGGGGCTGTTTAACTAATGGAAGAAAAAAAATGGTATGTTGTTAACACATATAGTGGTCATGAAAATAAAGTAAAAGAAAAATTACAAATGCGTACTGAGTCAATGGGAATGCAGGATTACATTTATAGAATTATTGTTCCTGAGACTACAGAGGTAGAATTAAAAGATGGGGTAAAAAAAGAAAAGGTAAAAAAAATGTTTCCGGGATATATACTAGTTGAAATGATTATGAGTGATGAAGCTTGGTATATTGTTCGTAATACCCCTGGTGTAACTGGATTTATTGGATCTTCTGGTAAGGGAGCTAAACCTACTCCTTTACTACCTCAAGAAATAGATAGAATTTTAGCAAATATGGGAATTAGTAGAATGGATGAAAATACAGAACTTAATAAAGGAGATAAAGTTAGTATTATAGATGGTCCATTTAAAGGTATGGAAGGAACTATTGACACTGTTGATTTAGAAAATAACCATTTAAATGTATTAATTGATTTATTTGGCCAAGAAACTCCAGTGGAAGTAGAATTATTCCAAGTTAGTAAATTATAAAGGACAGTAGTACTGTCTTTTTTCTGTGCTTGAACTAAAGAGGTAAATAATTTATAATATATGATATAAAGTATAATAGGAGATTAAAATGAAGGAGAAATTAAAAAAAATTAATATTTCTAAGAAAAAAGTTATATATATACTAGTTTTATTAGTTATGTTTGTTATTGGTTTTTCTTTTGCATATTGGCAAAAAGGATTTAATCAAACTGGTTTAAATGTAAATAGTTATGATTGTTTTAAAATAGAGTATACGGAAACTGAAGATAATGTAGAACAATTATATGGTTTTCCTCAGGCTGATAGCGATGGGTTAAAAAATGATCCTTATACATTAAAAATAACTAATACGTGTAATACTTATACTAAATACCAAGTTGTATATAATGTTTTAAATAATTCTAATTATGCTTCTACTCTTAGTGATTCATATGTTAAAATTGGGGTAAATAACTCTGCTAAATTATTAACTAGTTTTTCATCTACTACTTCTTCATTAAGTGGTGTTAGATCAGCATACATTATAGCAGAAGGGGCGCTTAGAGCTAATCAAAGTAAAGAATATAAAATAAGAAGCTGGATGAATGTAAACACAACTGAATCACAAGGAGCTAATAAAGAATTTTATAGTCAAATTACAGTAGAAGCAAGTGCTGCATTTGATTATAAATTATCTGGATTAATTAGATCAGAAGAGGTTGTAACAAGCGGTGATGGTTTGTATAAGGCCAGAGGTGATACATTAACCGAGAATGGAAATTCGACTTTTTACTATAAAGGAAATAATGTAAACAATTATTTAGAAATGAATGGTATAGATTTTAGAATTGTTAGATTAAATGAAGATGGATCTATTAGAATAGTAACATCAGAACAAACTGCTTTTTCTAGTTTTTATAGTACTGGGGAGACTTCTAGCTATGATTTGGAAGCTAATGCTTCAGCTGGTTATTTATCAGGGGCTTTAAACTCTTGGTATAATAGCTACTTTGCTAATACTGATTATGACTCTTTAATTTTAGATAACGGCACTTTTTGTAATGATACTTCAAATTTAGCTTCATCACGAGTTTCTGCCTCATCATATACTTTTAAATGTCCAGTAAATCCTATCCAATTAAAAGTTGGAATAATAACTTTAGATGAATTTTGGTATGCTGGTGGACAAAACTCTTATCTTTTTACCGGGAATACATTTTGGACTATGACGGCTTATGATAATGCTACAATGTATATTGTATATTATACTCCTGTAAATGGTTCGGTTATCTTAACAAGAGAAGTTACAAATGGGGTTCCTGGGGCTTATGCGGTATTGAATTTGAGTAATGATACAAAAGTTACTGGTAGTGGAACATCTTCTGATCCTTATGTAGTTCAATTAAATTAATAACAAATAGATTCAGGTGATATTATGAAAGAAAAAAGGCAAAAATTTCATATTAAAGCATTAATTATATATATGCTATTAATATGCATTATGTTTGGCTCTGGATATACTGTTGCATATTGGCAAAGCAGTTTTACCCAAACGGGTATAAATACTAATACTTATGATTGCTTTAATGTGGAATATGTTGAGACTAATTCGGGGGTTGATCAATTATATGGTTTTCCTCAAAGCGATGAAGAGGGACTAAATAATACACCTTATCAAATTAGAATAACAAATACTTGTAAAACGTATGTTACTTATAAAGTACTTTATAATGTTTTAAGCAGTTCAACCCTTAGTGCTGAATACGTAAAGATTGGAATTGATGATCAAGCATATGCTTTAAATACATTTTCACAAACATCTCCTTCATTAAGTAATGCTAAAACTGCTTATATAATTTCCTCTGGAGGATTAGAACAAAACGATTCAAAACTAATCTCGGTAAAAAGTTGGATGGATATTAATACAACTACTGCTCAAGGAGCAGGAAAACAATTTGAATCAAAACTTACAATTACTTCAACAGCGGCCTTTTCTAAACTAGCCTCTGCTATAAAAGATCAAGATAATACTGATGGGTTATACCAGACTTCTGGTGAAACTGTAACAGAAAATGGTGAAACTGTATATTATTATAAAGGGGCAAATCCAAATAATTATTTAAAGATGAATAACTTAGAATTTAGAATTATTAGAATTAATGAAGATGGTTCTGTAAGGATAATGGCTACTGAGCCAGCAGAAAGTAAATCTTTTTACAATAATGTAGCTAGTTCAACCTATAATAAATCTTTAACATCTTCAAATGGGTATTTGGCTGGAGCATTGTATTCTTGGTATTCAACAAATATTGATAACACAGTTTATGAAAAGTATGTATTGCAGGATGGTAAATTTTGTAATGATACATCAAATTCGTCTTCGGCTGCTAGAATTCGTTTTGCAGCCAACACACCTATTTTTAAATGTCCTGTTACTCCATTATCGATGAATGTTGGTGTCATAACTTTAGATGAATATGTTTTTGCTGGCAAAGATGAATCTTATTTGTATGGCAATACTTATTGGACAATGAGTCCTTACAGCTCAACTTCTGTATATATAATTAATACTATTGATTCATATGGAGTAAGTTTTAGGGTTGCCAATGAAAATGGTAATCCAGGAGCATATCCAGTACTTAATTTAAGCAAAGATACTAAAATTGTTGGGACAGGTACTAAAACCGATCCATTTATTGTTCAAGAAGATTAAAAGATCTTCTTTTTATTTAATTTGTTATAAAAATATATGTTATAATAAATTATGAGAAAGAGTAGGTAATATATGAAGAAAAAAATTATAATTATAGTGGGGGTAATTGTATTACTAATTTTATCTGTAGTTGGTTATTATGTGATTTCTGATTTAAATCAAGAAAGTAAACTTAAAAATGAACTTAATGAATTAAGTGATTTAGTAAATGCAGACAATATAAATATGGATGAGATTAATCAAAGATTAAATCGAACTGTTACTAAAAATGATTATGCTGTTGTTGAGAAATCTTTTAAAAATTATTTAAAAGATAGTTTTGATAATAGTTTGAAAATTGCTCAAGTTTTAAATGATGAACAAATCACTACATTATTGACAGTTGATAATTATCAAAATGATGGAAAAGATTTTATAAAGACAAAAAAATATATTGCTGATACTAAAAATACATTAGAAGAATGTCAACAAAAATATAATGAATATTTAACTAAAGAAAAGGCTATGTCTTATATTAATGATAAAGGATTGGATAGTTATTATACTACTTTATATGAAAACGAATTAATAGGAGATTTAAGCTCGGAAAATGAAGATAAGACTGTAGAGAATGCAATTAATGATATTATTGATATTTTAAATGCTACTGATCAAGTTATAAATTTTTTATCTAATAATTCTAATGATTGGGAAATAGAGAATAATAATATTGTATTTAGTAACGAAAATTTGACTAATGAATATAACCAATTAATTTCTAGCGTTTTATAAAATATTTAGATAAGAAGAAGTGATTAAATGAAAAAGAAAAAAAGGGGTTTTACCCTAGTAGAATTAATAGTAACAATTGCATTACTAGCAATAGCAGGAACTGTTATAGCTATTAATATGGTTAGTTTAAATAAACAACAACAAGCTAAAGAAAAAACGCGTATTGAAAGTGCAATTAAAGCAGCAGCAGAAGCATATGTAAATAAAGAAAATATTGCTTTAAATCAAGGACTGTGTATTAGCGTAGAATCTTTAATAGAGCAAGGATATATTAAAGAAAGTGAAGTTAGTGATTATAAAGATCAGGCTGTAAGTGTTACTATATCAAGTGATGGTAAGATTTATAATATATCAGAGGATT
>CAMMOI010000028.1 GCA_946498375.1 uncultured Mycoplasmatota bacterium
AAATTTACTGATTTACTATCACCAGGGTATATAGTTCCCATATCTACAATAGTTGTTCCATCTAATTCTAGCTCAGCAGTTCCTGTTACCAAAGTATTTTCCTTAGCTGTATCATTTCCTTGAACTGTTGCAACAAAATAAGCTAAAGTCACTCCAACTACTAATACAAAAATGATTAATAATATATAAATATAAGAAGGCTTTGTATTTACTTTTTTTATCTTTTTATCTTTCATATTGGCCTCCTTGCTACTATTTCTAGTTTATCATAAATAAGCATAATAATGCAATATTAGCACTTAATTTTTCAAAGAGTAGACATAAAAAAGAAGCAAATTAATAATAATTATTTGCTTTCATTTTTCATTTAATTATCGATTAATATAGCTTTAATTCTTCTAACCCCAGCTGAACTAGCTTCTTCTTTTTTTATTCTAAATTTTCCTAATTGATTAGTATGACTAACATGTGGCCCTCCACATAATTCTTTAGAAACATCTCCAATATAATAAACTGTTACAATATCAGGATACTTTTCTATAAACATACATTCTGCCCCACTTTTTAGAGCTTCTTCTTTAGACATTTGTTTAACTTCTACTTTTAAATCTTCACTAATCCATTTATTAACTAAATCTTCTACTTGCTCTTTTTCACTATCAGTTAATTTATGATCGCAGGAAAAATCAAATCTCATTCTTTCTTTAGTAATATTACTTCCCATTTGATGAACATCCTTACCAATAACTTTTTTTAAAGCTGCATTTAAAAGATGAGTTGCTGTATGATATTTAGTTTCCACCTCTCCTGTTGAGGCTAATCCTCCTTTAAATTTTTCTTTTGAATTTGCTCTTGATAATTCTTGATGAGCTTTAAATTTTTCTTTAAAGCCTTCTAAATCTACTTCTAAATTTTTCTCTAAAGCTAATTCTTGAGTTAGTTCAATAGGAAATCCATAAGTATCATATAATTTAAATGCTAAAGTTGCATTTATTAAATTACCATCTAATTTGGCAGTAATTTTTTCAAACTCTTTTAAACCTTTTTCTAAAGTTTTACTAAACTTATTTTTTTCTTGTTTTAAAACATCTAATACAATCTGTTTATTAGTTTCTAATTCTTTATAATATTTTTTATATTTATCTATAATTAATAAAGCTATTTGTTCTTCCCAATTACTATTTATATCAATATTTAATTTCTTAGCATGTCTTATTGCTCTTCTAATAAGTCTTCTTAAAATATAACCTTGATCGGTATTACTTGGTTTAATATGTGAATTATCAGCAGCTATAAAAACTGCAGTTCTAATATGATCAGCAATAATTCTCATGCTTTTTTCATTGCCTTCATAAGGTAAATTGGCAATTTTTGAAATTTTATCAATTACATCTTTCCATATAGAAGAGGCATAATTATCATTAACATTTTCTAAAACTGCACAAATACGTTCTAGGCCCATTCCTGTATCAACGTTTTTTTGGGGTAAATCAGTTATTTTACCATTTTCATCTTTATAATATTGCATAAAGACATTATTCCATATTTCTACCCAACGCACATCTTCAGGATCGAATGTTTTAGGAACTTCCTCATCACTACGCCAATAAAAAATTTCTGAATCTGGACCACATGGGCCACTATTTCCAGCAATCCAAAAATTATCATCTGCTGTCTTAGCTATTTTTTCAGTCTTTATTCCTAGATCTTTCCAAATTTTTATTGATTCTTGATCCTCGCCAACTAATTTGTTGCCGGCAAATACGGTTACTGCAAGTCTTTCTACAGGTATATTTAGAATTTCAGTTAAAAACTCAAAACTCCAAGATAAACTTTCTTTTTTAAAATAATCGCCTAAACTCCAGTTTCCTAACATTTCAAAAAAAGTATGATGAGTTGTATCCCCCACTTCATCTAAATCATTAGTTCTAATACATTTTTGAGCATTAACTAATCTTTTACCACAAGGATGTTCTGCTCCCATTAAATAAGGAACTAAAGGCTGCATACCAGCAGTATTAAAAAGTACTGAAGGATCATTTTCAGGAATTACTGGAGCACTAGGAATTTCTTGATGTCCATGTTCTTTAAAAAACTTTATGTATAGATCTTTAATATTCATAAGCTTACTTCCTTTACTATGTTTATATTTTCTTGCCAAAATCAATCAAATTATACTTTTTATTAAAAAAGCCAAAAATTATTTTTAATAATGAAATTATTGGTGTTGCTAAAACCATACCTACTATACCAAAGAAACTTCCAAAAACAGTCAACCCAATTAAGATTGTTACAGGATGAAGTTTCATAGTCTTACTCATAACAATTGGTTGAATAATATAACTTTCTAAAGTTTGGAAAATTATTATTACAAGTAATGCCAATAGTCCTGTAGCAGGACTTTGGGAAAAGCCAACAATTACGGCAGCCGATCCTCCTATATATGGACCTATATACGGAATTAAATCTGTAATTCCACAAAACATTCCAAATAGTAGTGGAGCTTTTAGACCAATTATAGCAAAGCCTATTGAACAACCAACTAAAATAATACTAGCTACCCCTAAAACTCCATTAACATATTTACGTAGTTGTTTGCCTATTTCATCAGTCAAAGCGATAGTTTCAAAGCGATATTTTTGCGGAATTAATCTAATAAAATGTTTTTTGATTGAATCAAAGTCAAATAACATATAAAATCCTATAATTAAACTAATTAAGAATACTCCTACGCCACTTACTAATGAGCTTAAGAAATCAAACGCTTTATTTGGTAATCCCTCTACAATAGAATTAAAAATACTAGTTACATTTGAATAAATAGTTTCTCTAATACTTTCAATAGTTGAAGTATCAATATTTCCAATTCCATTAAAGAATTCGTCAATAAAATCTTTTATACCATTAAATATAGAAGGCAGTGATGATACCAATTCATTAAATTGGTTAATAACAGTAGGTACTAACATACTAATAAATAAATATAAAACCGCTATAAAGCCTAAATAAACTATTACAACTGCTAATCCTCTTTTTATACCATTATTATGTAAAAACTTTACTAAAGGATTAAATAACCAAGCTATAAGATAACCGATAAATAGCGGTTTTAAAATATTTAAAAGTGATAAAAGAAAACCTGGTATTTTCCATTTTTGAGCAATAACTGTAATTAATAATATTACCCCTATTATCATACAGATATACAGTAACTTTAATATTTTTTTAGATAACGTTACTGTTTCATTTATATTCTTATAATCAATTTTTTCTTCTATTTTCTTTTTATTATCTTTTTTTAAAGCAACCACGTCTTATCACTTCCTTGTAAATTATTATAACACATTTAAAAAACCAATACTATGATTGAGCTTTTTTTTTACAATTTTTGCCAAGAAAAAAGACCTGATAATAACTCAAGTCTTTTTTCTTACATATTTTTTAAAGTATTATTAGCTTCTTCTAAAGCTGTATTTAGTAATTTATCTGCATTTTTACGTGTATTTTTATTCATAAGACAGTAAGTTGCTACTCCTGCTCCTACAATACTTGCTGATAACATTACAGACATAGCTTTTTTCATTAATAACACCTTCCTTTAAAGAATTTAATCACTCATTAACTTTTTTATTTCTTTATACAAATTCGTATGACGTTTCGTACTATAAGAGTTATTTACTGCTTTAATAAATGCATTAGAATCTCCTATAATTACTAAACTTTTCTTTGCCCGAGAAACTCCTGTATATATTAATTTATTATATAACATTTTGCTATAAGAAGAAGTTATAGGCATTAAAACGTGATTAAATTCACTACCTTGGGATTTATGAATACTCATAGCATATGCATGCTTAAGATTATTCATATCCTCCCTTTTAAATTCTACATAGTTACCATCAAAATCAATGGTAACTACATCTTTATTATGGCCATCTTTTTGTATTTTATGTATATAACCAATATCGCCATTAAAAACATTATTATCCGGATCATTAATTAACATAATTACTTTATCTTTTTCTCGATATATAATATCGCCAATTTTTATTTCTTTCTTTTTTTCATCTTGAGGATTAAACAAATTTTGTAAGATAATATTTAAATTATCAATCCCATTTATACCCTTATACATAGGTGCTAAAATCTGAATATTTTTTTCATCTACTTTTTTTTCTTTACACATTAAACAGATTTGTTTAATAGTATTTTTAATATTATCATCACTTACACTTAAAAAATTATAATCATCTTTTTGAACTAAAAATTCTTCAGTCAAATTATATTCTTTAATTTCTTTAGCTAGATAAGGAATATAAGAATTTTGACTTTGACGATATATTTGATTTAAATTAACATGCTTAAAGTTTTGCGATTTAATTAAATCATTCAATATTAAACCCGCCCCAACAGATGGTAATTGATTTTCATCTCCTACTAAAATAAGTTGAACATTAGAATATATTCCCTTTAATAATGAAGCAAATAGATGAGTGTCAATCATTGAAGTTTCATCTACAATAATTAATCTTTGATAATTTTTATTATCTTCATTAACCGAAAATGTATCACTATCTTTATTCCATTTTAAAAAACGATGAATTGTCATAGCCGGAATATTTGTTGATTCACTAATTTTTTTAGCTGCTCTACCTGTTGGGGCAAGTAAAGCTATATTATTTAAAATATCAATTGCTCTTAAATTATATTTTCCAATATATAACTTTACAATGGCGTTAATAATAGTAGTTTTCCCCACACCTGGACCACCAGTAATTATACAAATATTATTATTTAAGGCACTTTTAATTGCCTCTTTCTGTTCTTTATTGTATTTAACTTGAAATTCATCTTCTAATTTTTTTATATCTTCTTCTAAATTAGTTAATTTTTTTAAATAACTATTCTTTATTCTTTCCAAATCATGGGCAATATCTTTTTCTAAGCAATAAGTTTCATATAAAGATATTTGTTCATCTTCTAAATAAAGCTTATTTTCTAAAGCTAAATTATTTAAATACTCATCTAAAGAATCAACAACTAAATGAAAATCATGAATTAAAATATTTTCAAGTTCTTTTTTATTATGATATGTATCTCCATTTATAAACTCTAATCTTTTTACACCCTCGATTATACAAGCTTTTATTCGAGTTGGATCATTTGCATCATAATTATGTAAAAATATATAATCTAGTTTTTTAAAATCAACAATATCGATTAATTGATAAATATTTTCTTTTATTATATCTTCAGATTTTTCATGATATTTATCAATTATTATCATAGTTTCTTTTAAAGAAAATCCTAATTTTTGTAAATTTAAAATTAATTCATCTTCTTTAGCATACTTCATAATTGAATTATATATTTGGACAGCTTTTTTTTCGCTAATTTTATCTGCTAACAATAATTTAGATGGATCTTCTTTAATGATATTAATAGCATTTTCGCCAAGAACATCTACTATTTTTTGAGCAGTTTTTATTCCACAACCAGCAATTAAAGAACTTGATAAAAATTCAACAACGGCATCTTTACCAACTGGCTTTACTCTAGAATAACTACTTACATTAAATTGATAGCCGTATTTTTCATGATAATTATATTCACCACAAAAATTATACGTATCATCTGAATTTAATTCTAAAAAATATCCAGTAAAAGTAATTGTTTTATTTACTAAATCTTCTAAAGTCTCATCATCAGTACTCTTAATCTGTATTTGCCCTACTTTATAGCCATTATCTCCCTCATAAATTAAAAATTTAATTTTGCCTTTAATATTTGCCATTATACCACCAAACAAATCATATCATTTTGATATTGTTTAAACAAGTAAAAAAACCAACTATAATAGTTAGTTTTATCTACTTCTAGATTGGTTTTGTTCTTGGGACATTACAACAATAGATTCATCAGTAACGTTATTTAATGAATATTTACCATTATATAATTGATCAATTATTTGAATTGCTTTTCTATATAATTCTAAAGCATTATTTTTTAATTTTTGCAAAGACTCCTCGTCTAATACACCCTCACAAAGCTTAACTTCTTCTACACATTCTAAAGCCCTAGTTTTATACCTAGAGTAATTCATATCCAGGGTATCAATAACTACATTAGAGGCATTACTTTCAACATATGTTATATAATCATTATATAAATCACTTAACTCATAAAATGACATAGATTTAATATAAGCATCACTGTAATCTGTATAAGCAACTGGTTTTAAAGAATTTTCTAAAGCAATTCGTTCATTTTCTAATTGAATAGCTTTGTTAGATATAGCACTTTTAACCTCACTAAATGCATTACTAGCACCATAAAGTGCTAAAGCTCCAGTAATAATAGTTGCTACCCACTTGGTTCTTTTGACCTTTCTTTGCCTTTTCCTTTCAGCTCTTAATTTACTCATATTAGCATGAATCAGACCTGAATAAGAAGATGCATTATTATCTATATTGTGAAGCATAACTCTAAACGTTTCATATCCTTCTTTAACTTGCATATTATAATCACCTACTAAAATTAGTATAGGCTTTAATTTTTTATTTTGCAATCAATTAAATGAGCATGGACATTTGATTGACATACTTTATCAATTACTAGCTTATAAAAAGTATTAGGCTTTAATTTTTTTAAAATCTTTATATTAATATAATTTGAAGTATGACCAGTAGAATAATCATCGCTTGCTTTTTCAATTAATACTTCTACTTCTTGATGATAAAATTTTTGATAATATTCTTCTTCTAATTCTTTAGATAATTTCAAAATTTTTTGAACTCTTTGCTTTTTAATAATATTAGGCACGTGATTCGACATACCTGCTGCTTTAGTACCATTTTTAGAAGAAAAAGGGAAAACATGAATTTTACTAAATTTCATTTCTTGACAAAATTTATAAGTTTCTTCAAATAATTCTTCATCTTCAAAAGGAAATCCTACAATTAAATCAGTTGTAATACTTATATTAGGCCTTATAGTTCTAATTTTTTTTATTATCTGCTTATATTTTTCTTTTGTATATCTTCGATTCATTAATTTTAATATTTTATTACTTCCACTTTGTAATGGAATATGCAAATGATCACAAACTTTAGGATTATCTTTTAGCATTTGTAAAAATTTATCAGTAATTTCTAAAACTTCAATTGAAGAAATTCTAATACGCTTTAAAGTAGGAATTTTACTCATTTGATTTATTAAATCTACTAAATCATAACCATCATCTTGATAAGTACCAGTATGAATACCTGTTAGAACTATTTCTTGATGAGATGCCTCTGCTAAAATTTTAGCCTCTTCTATTGCTTTTGCAAATTTTTTGCAGCGTAAAGCTCCACGGAGATACGGAATTATACAATAAGAACAATAATTATTACAACCATCTTGAATTTTTAAAAAAGCTCTAGTATGAGTAGAAAATTTTTGAACTTGCATATCTTCAAATTCGACTTTTTGCATATCTTCAAATTTAATATATGGTTTATGGCTTTTTAAAAAATCTTCAACTAACTCTACAATTTTAGATTTATTTTTATTCCCAATTAAAATATCAATATTTAAAGAATTTAAATTCTCTTGCTTTTCCTGAGCTAGGCAACCACAAACTACTAAAATAGCCTTAGGATTATCCCTTTTTACATCTCGAATAATTTTTTTTGATTTACTTCCAGCTGTATTTGTAACAGTACAAGTATTTATAACAAATATATCAGCATTAATATATTTATCTACTATTTCATAATTTTTATCTTTAAAATGTTCTATAATTATTTCACTTTCATAGCTATTAACTTTACAACCTAATGTAACTACACAAACTTTCACTTAAATATCACTTCCTAAAGATTTAAAATATTTTTTATTTTAACATACTTAAAAAGGAAAACATAGCAATTTCCCTTTTATGATAACATATTCTTTAAATTTTTTAGAGCTTCTAAAAAAGCTTCTTCTTTTTCATAATTAAATAAATTAACATCACTATCATGACTATTCTCATCTGGAACAGCAATATTTTTTAAATCAACTTGTTTTACTGATACACCAGATTTATTTTCTTCTTCCTGATAATTTAACTTCATTGAATTACAACTTTTAACTAACTCATCATAACTAATTATTGCCTTTTGTTCTTGTTCTAATTCATAAGGTGTAAGTTCTATATTAACCTCACGAGGAGCTTGCTCTAACTGTTTAGTAATAGCTTTTAAATCTAACATATCATTTTCCTCATTTTCTTCTTCTACTTCCATATCATAAGTATATAAACGATATACATAAATTATTGATAATATTAAAATGATAAAAGCTATTAATGCTATTAAAGTTATCATATCCAAAACACTCATTTGCCCAATAATATCAATTATTGCCACAAAAATATTTTTCATACTTCTCACCTGTATGGCTATTATAACAGCGCTTATTTTTTTTGTAAACCCATTTATTTGATTTTACACTTTTATTGTCGTTTTTTGTGTAAATGAATTATACACCGAGATCTTCGAATGCATAATGTTCTTCTCCAATTTGTGCCCGATTTTCCTCACTTAAATAACCAAAAGGATCAGAATTTGTATCGGGAAAGCTATAGAATGTATAAGATGAATCATACACATTATATAATTTAGTGACATTGGCTTGATATGCTGATCTATCACTTACATTAATTGAAGTACCGTTATTAGTTGCCGAAGAAATATCAGAAAAACAATCATGCTCATCTACATATCCAGGAAGAGTTCTTTTTCCCTCAACTAATACTGCCCTAACTGCTGCAATTATTTGAGCATCATCATAAGAAGTATTACTTAAATTACTTTGAGAGCCGGCAAACCACCCACTACTTTTTACATAATTAAATAATCCATCTGCTCCCTCACCATATTTTCCTTGATTATATAATTCAAATCTATTAGCCATCAAAGAAGCTTCTGCTGCAGCACCTTTAGCAGTTCCCTGCTCTTTATAACATTGATATGCAATGCCTCTTAATTGAGCATCACTTAATGAGTATTTAGTAAAATTTCCTGAATTAGTAGCCGATGTATTAGAAGCAGATAAAGAAGTAGAAGAACTTGTAACACTCTCACTTGGATCATTAACAAATTTATCTTTACTAAATTCAACAATATACTCCTCAGTATCCTCTTGATTTAATTCTTCTAATTCATTTAATCTAGCTCTTTTTAAATCACTAACCATTGTCGTCTCCGCATTTTGATAACATATTGCTATATTATTAGCTACCGTAGAAAAACTACTAAAACTATTAAAAAGTATAAATAAAACATCAGGAATCATTAAAATTATAGCTACACAACATATTCTTTTACCCATTTTAACAAAAATATCTTTTATTGCTGCATTATTCCCACTAATTAATGCTTTAATTGAATCAATTGATGCTAAAACTATTAATATAATTGGCACAACTATTAAAGCAATTCTAATAAAATATTTTACAATTAATAAGCCCTCTAAAAAATGATAATCAGTACATAGATCCATATACTCACCTACTAAACTATAATCTTTTTTTATTATAACATAATATAGTTTTTTTGATATAATTAGCTTGGTGATATTATGAATATAATCAAAAAATACTGGTATATTATAATATTAATATTAATTATTTTAATATTTATTTTCTTTAATCTCTTCCCTATTTCAAATCCCAATAATAAATTAAAAACTTATTTAATAAAAAATCAATTTAAAACAACAAGTGAAAATGAAGTTCAATTAGAAAGTAATTTAAATTTATCAGATTATAATGAAAAAAAAGATGCGACTTATGAAGTAATAGGATTTAATTTTCAAAATAGTAAGTTTAATTTAATTAATAAAACAAAAGTAAATAATTTAGAAAATATATATACTATTTCATTAAATTTATTAACTGGAGAATATATAGGTTATTATAATATTAATAATAATTATGACCAATTATATATAAAAGCAACATTAAATTTAAAGAATATGGAATTTGAATGCAATACCCAAGGATATAAAGGATTAAATGAATATTGTGAAAAATTAGAATATAAAATGCGAGATTTTAGCAATTTAGTCAATGATTATTTAACAGATAGTAATACTGATTCATATTATTTTAAAAAATTATATAATTAAAAACACAACTTTAAAAATTGTGTTTTTATAAAATGTCTTGATGTAATACTTCTTCATTATTTATTTTTATAATTTCATGATTTTTAATAGCCTCAATAATTAAACTTTCATAATCTAATAATTTTTCATACTCAATACATTTAGATAATTGAGGATTAATAACAGGATGTTTAGGAACAAAAATAGTACAACAATCCTCATAAGGTAATATTGATATATCATAAGTCTTAATTTCTTTAGCTATTTTAATAATTTCTAATTTATCAAAACAAGCTAGTGGTCTTATAACTGGTAGCTTAACAACTTCATTAATAACACTCATACTATTTAATGTCTGAGAAGCTACTTGACCAATACTTTCACCATTAACTAAAATTTTAGCATTAGAATTACTGGCTATTTTAGCACTTATTCTATACATCATTCGACGCATAATCGTAATTAAATATTCATGGGGAATTTTTTTATATATTTCTTCTTGTATTTTAGTAAAATTAATAATATGTAATTTAATACCATTATTAAATAATGACAATCTTTTAGCCAATTGCTGAACTTTGTTTTTAGCCTCAATACTAGTATGAGGAGGGCTTTCAAAATAAATAGCCTCTAGTTTAACGCCTCTTTTAATACTCATATAACCAGCAACTGGAGAATCAATACCTCCACTTAACATTAACAAACCCTTACCAGCTACACCTACAGGATAACCACCTAACCCTAAAATAGAATTAAAATAAAGAAAAGTTGCATTACTTCTAATTTCAATATTAACTGTTAAATTAGGATTATGCACATCAACTTTAGCTGAATTTATATTTTTTAAAATAATTCCACCTATATATCGACTAACTTCCATACTTGAAATTGGATATTTCTTATCACTACGCTTAGTCACAACTTTAAAAGTATTTACTTCTTTATCTTTAATTAAAGATAAAATATTTTGACCAATTATATCTAAATCATTATCCTCTAATTTATAAGCTAAAATAAATTCATGAATTCCAAAAACATTTTTTAACTTACCATTTATTTGATCATAATTATCATCATTACTAATGATAAACATTCTTCCTTTATCATACTCAATTTGAACATTAAATCCCTTTAAAACATAATCAATATTTTTCTTTAAAGTATTTAAAAATAAACCAATGTTATCCTTTTTAGTAGTCAACTCTCCATACTTAATCATTATCACTTGTTTCATAATTATATCACCATTTCATGTTAAATCATAACAAAATTAATTATTTAAGTAAATATTTATTTGTAGTACTTAAAAAGTTTAACAACTTTTGAGCTTTTAAAACATCATAATTAGAAATCTTTTCTTCACCTATTAGATTTATAAAATTACTATAATTAATATCTCGATAACTAATATCTAAGCTAACTTCTAAAATAGATTTAATTTTTTCTTTTAGTTTAGGAGTTAAAACAGTTGTTGAGATTATCTGATCAATAAACTCTAAAAAATCATTATCGCAAACTAAAGATTGTAAAAGCCATAAATCAAATTTATTATCATTTAATAGATCATTTTTACTAAAATAATTATCTTCATCAAATATATCGTGTTGTAATTCAGCTAAAATATCATACTTTTTAATATCATTGTATTCTAAAACTTCTATTAATGAAAAAAGCTTATCATGAACTACTTGAGCACTAGCAAAATCATAGGATGATTTCTTTAAACTAATACTATCATAAAAAACATTAGCAAAAGCTAAAATAATTTTTTTACTATTAAGTTTTTGTCTAAATTCTTCAAATTCTAAAGCTAAATTAATAAAGCTAATAAAAGTATTTTTCCCTATAAAATAATTAAAAGTTTTTCTATTTAAAATATTTTTTGGATTATTATATATCATATAAAACATAAATTGATCTTCTAAATATTTTTCTTTTACTGCTTGCCACATTTTTGCTTTCATCTAAACACACCCCAATAGTCAGTATTATATATTTAATAGAATAAAATAGCAACATAATATTTGCATTATTTACTTACTTTATTGTATAATTAAAGTGGTGATAATATGAATTCAATTTGGCAATATATTTTAATAATTGTTGTATTAATTATTATTTCATTAATTGTAATTAAAGTAAATAAAAAAGATTTTGGCATTGAAATTAATAGATTAATTAAATATTTAGGAGGAAAAGATAATATTATCAATTGCGAATGTAATATGTCCCGTTTTAAGGTTATTTTAAAAGATGTTAGCATTGTTGATAAAGAAGGAATTCAAAAACTTGGAGCTAAAGGAATAGTTGAAGTTGATAATCAACTAAAAATAATATTTGGTAAAAATGCAAAAGCATTAAAAAGAGATATTGAAGATTTACTTTAATATCTCTTTTTAATATGACACCGTTTTCAAATTTTCTCATAAATTATTAATGAGAATACATGAAAGGGTGAATGATATGTGTAATAATAATCAAACAGGTAACAATAATAACTCAAATGGTATAGCGGATATACTAAATGTAATTTTAATTCTTCAACAAAATGCTTGTCCAGAAAATTGTTTAGATTCTTGTGATCGACCTATGTTAGGAGGAGGTCCTAACTGTTTAATTTGTAATACTCGACCTGTAATGCTTTATACATGTTGTGGAAATGGAGTTCCTTGGAGTATGCCAACCTGCAAAGATAGCACCATAACATGTTCTAATACCACTTCTCAAGATAGTACCAACGTATGTTGTTCTTCTGTATTTAGAGTAGAAAAATTAGATGGTAACACAGCAACTTTTAGAGTTTTAGCAGATAACCCAGATACTACTACTAATATAGCTATGCCATATGTGGCAACTAATTCATTTTTCACTATGAACTTAAATTGCGTTTGCTGCATAAAATGTTTAAACGATACCTCAGTTGATTGTGTGTAATAATTAATATAAGAATGCAAAAAAGCTTCTCTAGTTATAATTAGAGAAGTTTTTATTTGAAATACATGAACAAGACTTAATCGTTTTGAATCCAATCTCCATCCTCATCAAATTCTGGAACATATATGTAATCATCGTCTCCAC
>CAMMOI010000029.1 GCA_946498375.1 uncultured Mycoplasmatota bacterium
CAAAATGTTACTGAAGTTACTACTGCTAATATTATTTAGTAGTTTTTTTCTTTTTTTAATGATATAATTAAAATGGAAGGTGATACATATGAAAATTAATATTCATGGCAATAAAGTGGAAATAACCGATTCTATTCAAAATTACATTGAAAAAAAACTAGAAAAACTTAATCGATATTTAGAAAATAGTGACGATTTAATAGCAAAAGTAAATGTGAGAATTAAAGGAGTTGAACAGATAATTGAAATAACTATTCCAACTCACAAATTTACAATAAGGGCAGAAGTTTCTAATAAGGATTTATATGCCGCAATAGATTTGGCTATTGATAAATTAGAAAGACAGATAAAAAAGAATAAGACAAGACTTAATAATAAATATAAAAATATAGACATTCATGATTTTATTTTTGATTATGAAAATAACGAAGAAGAAAATGATGAAAAAATAGTTAAAAGAAAAATTATTGAATCTAAACCTATGGATGAAGAGGAAGCAATTTTACAAATGGAACTTATTAATCATGACTTTTTTGTTTTTAAAAATGTTGAAGAGGAATGTATTTCTATAGTATATAAAAGAAAAGATGGACATTACGGTTTAATGAGTATAAAATAAAGAGTGAAAACTCTTTTTATTTATGATAAAATACATTTAAGTGGAGGAATGCAAGATGGGATTTTTTAGGAAATTAATTGATTCTGAGTATAAAGAATTAAAAAGGTTTGAAGGAATAGCAAATAACATATTTGCTTTAGAAGATAAATATAGTAAATTATCTGATGAACAATTAAAGGCTAAAACAGAAGAATTTAAAAAAGAATTAGCCGAAGGAAAAGATTTAGATGATATAGTAGAAGATGCTTTTGCAGTAGTTCGTGAAGCAGCATTTAGAGTGATTCAGCAAAAACCATATTTTGTGCAAGTTTTAGGTGGATTAGCAATACATTATGGTAATATTGCTGAAATGAAAACTGGGGAAGGTAAAACGCTAACTGAAACGATGCCAGCATATTTAAATGCATTAACTGGTAAAGGAGTTCATATTATAACAGTAAATGAGTTCTTAGCTAAACGTGATTCTGAATGGATGGGAGAAATATTTAGATTTTTAGGACTAACTGTTGGATTAAATTTGCGAGACTTAACACCAAAACAAAAAAAAGAAGTTTATAATTGTGATATAGTGTACTCTACTAATAATGAAATAGGATTTGATTATTTAAGAGATAATATGGTAATTAAAGCAGAAGATAGAGTACAAAGACCATTGAACTTTTGTATAGTTGATGAAGTTGATTCGATTTTAATAGATGAAGCTCGTACTCCATTAATCATTTCAGGGGGGAAATATGATGCAAAAAATTTATATGAGGCATCTGATAAAGCTGTAAAATCATTAAGTGAAGATGACTATGTTGTAGATGTTAAAACCAAAAATGTTTCTTTATCAGAAATAGGTAGCGAAAAAATAGAAAAATATTTTCATTTGAAAAATTTATATGATTTGTCTAATGCAAATTTAGTTCATCATATAAATCAAGCTTTAAAAGCTAATTATGGTTTTAAAAAAGATGTTGATTATGTTGTTGAAAATGATTCAGTTATAATAGTTGATCAATTTACTGGCCGATTAATGCCTGGTCGTCAGTTTAGTGATGGATTGCATCAAGCAATAGAAGCCAAAGAGCATGTAACTATTAATGAAGAGACCAAAACTTTAGCTACTATAACTTTTCAAAATCTTTTTAGAATGTATAATAAGTTGTCAGGTATGACCGGAACTGCTAAAACCGAAGAAGAAGAATTTAGAAATATTTATAATATGTATGTTATTCAAATACCTACTAATAAACCAGTAATTCGTGAAGATATGGCTGATTTAGTATATTCAACCGAAAAGGGCAAATATAAGGCAATTGTAAAAACAATTAAAGCAATTCACGAAACAGGACAACCAATATTAGTTGGAACTATATCCGTTGAGGCAAATGAGCATCTTAGTTCTTTGCTTAAAAAAGAAGGATTAAAACATGAGGTTTTGAATGCTAAAAATCATGAAAGAGAAGCTGAAATAATTGCAAAAGCTGGCGAAAAAGGTGCAATAACAATTGCAACAAATATGGCTGGACGTGGTACAGATATTAAACTTGGAAAAGGAGTCGTTGAATTAGGAGGTTTATGTGTAATAGGAACTGAAAGGCATGAATCTCGCCGTATTGATAATCAATTAAGAGGTCGTGCAGGGCGACAAGGCGATCCTGGTATGAGTCAATTTTTTGTTTCTTTCGAAGATGATTTAATGCGCCGTTTTGGTACAGAAAAAATAAAAAATATGTTACAGAGTTTAGGCGTTACAGATGATCAAGCAATTCGATCTAAAACATTTACAAAAAGTATAGAAACAGCGCAAAAAAAAGTTGAAGGTAATAACTTTGATATGCGTAAAAGTTTGCTTGATTACGACGATATAATGAATGAACAACGCGAAATAATTTATTCTCGTCGTAATGAAATATTGGATAATGAAGATATTCATGCACGAGTTTTAGAAACATTTAAAATAAATATTAGTACACTAGTTGATAGTCATATTGAACCAGAAGGTTATTTAACAGATAAAGATTTAGAAGAAATAGTTGATTATGTTAATGTTAATTTATTAAAAAATAATATTAAAGTAGATGAAGTTAAAGGTAAAACAAATGAAGAAATAATTGATTATTTAACTAACTTAATTATTAATGAGTATGAAGATAAATTAAAAGAAATACCTAAAGAAGTAAATAATGCATTTGAAAGAGCTATATGTCTTAGAGTAATAGATGATGCTTGGATCGAGCATATTAGTGCTATGGAGCATTTAAGAGAAGGTATTGGACTTAGAGGTTATGCTCAGACTAATCCTCTTCAGGCATATACAATGGAAGGCTATGAACTATTTGATAGAATGTTAGATAGTATAGATGCTCAGCAAGCAATATATTTAATGAACGCTCAGATTACTCAGAATACTAAAATGTCTCAACCTCAAAAAATGCTTGCTAATGATGGTAAAACAAAAGCAAAATCTAAACCAAAACAGGTAAAGAAAATTGGCAGAAATGAGCTATGTCCGTGCGGCTCTGGTAAGAAATATAAACAATGTTGTGGTAAATAGTAATAACATAAATGATTGGCTTGGGTTTTGACAGCGTAAAAAAATTCCTCAAACTGCTATTTATTCATATTTTATACACGTAAATTTAAATATTGTGGACAAAAGCATGATTTGTATCAAAATTAATACATTCATGTGGACACAATGTTTGACAAAGTCATTAAATTTAATGGCTTTTTTGTTTGTCAAAATTTAGGAATGAGGTATAAAATGTAGTATTATAAAAAATTTAATGTTAAAAAATATAAAGAAACAAATTCTAATTTACAAAAAGAACTAAAAAAAACATTAAAATGTATGAATCAAGTTAAAAATATTAATTAGAATAATAAATTAATGAAATCAGCGTTGCAAATTTTAAGGCTTTATATAAATTAGAATTTTGCATTTAAAGATGATTGCCATGAAAAATCATTTTATTAGAACGACAAATTGTAATAAATCAAATTTTAATAAAAGTGAATAATTGAGATAAATTTAAATTACTTAAAAGTTATGTTATAATTAAGTGAAATACAAATTTTATGATTAACTATTTATGCAATATTAATTTTTGATGATAAAGGTGAGAATTATGGAAATTAGATTATTAAAAAATAAATTAGAAGCACTTACAAAAAAAGTTGATGATCTTGGGAGGTCACTTTGACTTAAATAAAAAAAATGAAAATATTAATAAACTATCTAAAATTATTCAAACTGATAATTTTTGGACTGATATTGATCAAGCGAATAAAATATCATCTGAGTTAAATTATTTAAAGAAAACAGTTAATCATATAGAATCCTTAAAAAATAAAATATTAAATATAAATGATCTTTTAAATTTATTACAAAACAGTTATGACGAAGAAATAGAAAAAGAAATAGAGCAATTACTTTTAGGTATCGAAAATGAAGTAAATGACTTAGAAATAGAAACTTTATTAAATCAGAAATATGATAAATTAAATTGTTATTTAGAAATTCATCCGGGAGCTGGTGGAACAGAAAGTTGTGATTGGGCTGATATGTTGCTCAGAATGTATATTAGATTTTGTGAAAAAAATAATTATAAAGTAGAAATTGTAGAAAAACAAAAGGCGGAAGAAGCGGGAATTAAAAGTGCAACGTTATTAATTAAAGGCATGTTTGCATATGGTTACTTTAAATGCGAAAAAGGAATTCATAGATTAGTTAGAATTTCGCCATTTGATTCTAATTCTCGTCGTCATACATCTTTTGCTTCTGTTTTAGTTACTCCTGAATTTGACAAAACTATTAATTTAGATATAGATGAAAAAGATTTAAAAATAGATGTTTATCGAAGCAGTGGTAGGGGAGGTCAAGGTGTAAATACAACAGATTCAGCTGTTAGGATTACACATATTCCAACAAAAATAGTTGTAACTTGTCAAAATGAACGCAGTCAAATAAAAAATAAAGAATTTGCAATGAAATTATTAAAAAGTAAATTATATCAAAAAAAATTAGAAGAACAGGAAAAGAAAATTAATAAAATTAAAGATATTAATAAAAATATAGATTTTGGCTCTCAAATTAGAAATTATATTTTAGAACCATATACTTTAGTAAAGGATTTGAGATCTGGATATGAAACAACTCAAGCAACTAAAGTATTAGATGGAGATATAAAAGATTTTATGGTCGCAATGTTAAAATATGTAAAGAAGTAAAAAAAATCTTGATATTTTCTTGTTTTTTAGTTATCTTACAGTTAAGGAAGTGATAATAGTGAATTTATATGCAAAAATACTATTGACGAAAATTATTTAAAACAGAAAAAAACACAAGATAAATTTGAAATAATGAAAAATAATTATATTTATAATTGCATGGAAAGTAAAATAAAAAATAATTTTCCTCAAATAGTAAATATTGTAGGAGAGGAGTTTGCCAAGCAAATAGGAGAATGTCAATCTACTATTGATAAATGTCAGAAACAATTTCAAGAATTGAAAAATAGTAGTCATCTTAGAAAAAGTGAATACACTGAAAAGTTTCCTGGAATTAATACGGGTATTTGACTAATAATCAAAATATATCACTAGAGCAAATTATTGAAGCAATAAATAATAGAGATTTGATTAAATTACCAGTTGATTTAAATATTGGATCTCAATCACCTAAACTATAGTATAAAAGTTAAAAGTTTACATTTGTAAACTTTTTTACTTGAATTAAATTTATAATTTGCTACAATACGTAGTAAAGAAGGGATGCCAATTTGAAAAGATCTTATGATTATTTAAATAATTTGTTAGCAATAAATGATACAATAGTAATTGCTTGTTCTGGTGGTCCAGATTCTATGTTTTTACTTAATTTGTTACTCAAAATACGAAAGGAAAAATCAATTAAAATTATATGTGCGCATGTAAATCATAATTTAAGAGAACAATCTCAAGAAGAATATGAATACGTAAATCAATACTCTAGAAAAAATAATATTATTTTTGAATATTTAAAAATTGAAAAATATGAAAGTGGAAATATTGAAAATCAGGCACGAAAAATTAGATATAAATTTTTTGAGAAAGTGGTCAATAAATACAAAGCTCAATATTTAATGACTGCACATCATGGAGACGATTTAATTGAAACTATTTTAATGCGCCTAACTAGAGGAGCATCATTAGATGCTTATGGAGGATTTAAAATAAATACAAAAATTAATAATTATAATTTGATTAGACCTTTGGTTTTTTTGAGTAAGCAGGAAATTGTGCAGTATTTAAATAGGAATTCAATTAAATACTTTGAGGATGAAACTAATATTTCTGATAAATATACAAGAAATAGATACCGAAAATATATATTGCCATTTTTAAAAAAAGAAAATAAGAATGTTCACTTAAAATATTTATCATTTAGTCAGGAAATAAATGATTGCATAGATTATATAAATAGTGTTGTTTCTCAAAAAAAAGATAATATATTTAAAAAAAATACTATTTTTATTAATAACTTAATAAATGAAAATATCTTTATAAAAAAAAGAATAGTTGAAAATATTTTGTATAAAATATATGATGATAATATACAGCTTATTAATAGTAAACATAAAAACTTGGTGTTAAATTTAATACATTCTAAAAATAGTAATCAAGTATTAAATCTACCGATGCATATAACATTAATTAAAGAATATGATGTTATAAAAGTAGTAAAACATGTCCCTAAAATAACTGAATATAAATATATATTAGATAAACAGGTTAAATTACCGAATGGCAACTTAATACTTCCAGTAGTTGAGGATAATATTTATGATAATTATCATTTACATTTAGATAGTAAACAAATAAAATTACCTTTAATAGTTCGTAATAGAAAAGCCGGAGATATTATGGCGGTAAAAAATTTAAATGGTCATAAGAAAATAAAAGATATAATGATAAATGCTAAGATTCCAAAAAGTCTAAGAAATACATGGCCGATAGTTTTAGATAGTAACGATCAAATTTTATGGATTCCCGGCATTAAAAAATCAAAATTTGATAAAAAGTTAGAAAACTGTGATATAATACTTAAGTATCAATTGAAAGAGGGAGAAATAAATGAATAAAAAAAATAAAGATTTATTAAAAGTTTCATTTCCATATATTATTTTAATGATAGTAGTAGTGGGGACTTTATTCTTTTTCAATTTTGCTGGTACAGAGGTTCATACTTTGACAACTGGCGAATTTATGACTGCAATGGATAAAGAAGAAATAACAGAATTAACTATTACACCAAAAAGCAGTGATAGTGTATATTATGTTGAAGGAAAGCTAGCAGACTATGATGAGAATGAGTCTTTTAGAGCTAGAATTATACCTGAAGATATAGATAAGATATCTGAATATGCCCTTTCGCATAATATGGATTTGTACGATATTGAAAAGGATCCTGGTAGTAGTTCAATTCTTTATATAATAGTAAATTTATTACCAATAGCTATATTAGTTGTTGTTACATTTATTTTATTTAGCAAAATGGCTGGTGGAAATAATAAATCAATGGATTTTGGTCGAAGCCGTGCTAAATTATCAGCAGATGGAGGAAAAGTTAGATTTTCTGATGTTGCTGGATTAAAAGAAGAAAAAGAAGAAGTAGAAGAATTAATTGATTTCTTAAAAAGCCCTAAAAAATTTCAAAAATTAGGTGCTAGAATTCCTAAAGGTGTATTACTTGTAGGTCCTCCAGGAACAGGAAAAACCTTACTTGCCAAAGCAGTAGCTGGAGAGGCTAATGTACCGTTTTATTATATAAGTGGTTCGGATTTTGTGGAATTATTTGTAGGTGTTGGAGCCTCACGTGTTAGAGATATGTTTAAACAAGCAAAGCAAAGTGCACCTTGTTTAATATTTATTGATGAAATAGATGCTGTTGGTCGTCAAAGAGGAACAGGACTTGGTGGTGGTCATGATGAAAGAGAACAGACTTTAAACCAATTATTGACTGAAATGGATGGCTTTGGAGCTAATGAAGGAATAATTATTATAGCAGCAACAAATAGACCAGATGTATTAGATCCTGCATTGTTGCGTCCAGGAAGATTTGATCGTCAGGTAACAGTAAGTTTACCAGATTCGAATGAAAGAAGACAAATTTTAGAAGTACATGCTAAAGATAAAATATTTGAAAAAGATGTAAATTTGGAAAATTTATCTCAAAGAACGCCAGGATTTAGTGGCGCTGATTTAGAGAATTTACTTAATGAAGCTGCTTTACTTGCAGTAAGAAGAAATAAAAATGCTATTTCAATGGATGAAATAGATGAGGCTACCGATAGAGTTATTTTAGGTCCTGCTAAAACAAGTCGAAAGATTACAGAAAAAGAGAAGAAATTAGTGAGTATACATGAAGCTGGTCATGCTGTTATTGGTTTAAAACTAGAAGATGCTCAATCTGTACATAAGATCACTATTATTCCTCGTGGGATGGCAGGTGGTTATACTATGATGTTGCCAAAAGAAGAAAAGATTGGAATAATGACTAAAAATGAATTATTGTCACAAATTGTCGGATTATTGGGAGGCCGTGTTTCCGAAGAACTATATTACGGAGAGATAACTACAGGAGCAAGTGACGATTTTAAAAAGGCAACTAACATTGCCCGTAGTATGGTTACAGAATACGGAATGAGTAATTTAGGCCCTATGCAACTCGAACAGAAAAGTGAAAATGTTTTTTTAGGACGAGATTATGGCAAAACTAAAAACTTTTCTGACCAGGTTGCTTTAGAAATTGATAAAGAAGTACGTTCAATTATTGAAAAATGTTATGCTCAAGCAACTGAAATATTAAAGAAAAATAAAAAATTAGTTATGCTATTAACTGATGCATTAATGAAATACGAAACTTTAACTAAAGAACAAATTGATTATATAGTAGAAAATGAATCTATTGATTTTAAAAATGATCTTAATGATGAAACTAATGACTTAACACTAACTGAGCTAAGAGAAAAGGCCAAAGAAAAAGGTATTAAAGGATATGCAAAGATGTCCAAAGAAGAATTAAAAAAAGAATTAGAAAATTCTGAAAAAGAATAATCTAATTCTTTTTTATGTCTAAAATGATGTAAAGTATTAAAAAATAGTGAATGCATATGTGTGTGTAAATATAAATTATGATATTATAAATTTGAGGAAGGGAGAATATATAGAACAAAAAAATAATAATAATTTATTAGTTATTTTTGTAATAATTTTAATTATCTTAATAGTCATAATTGGAGGATATTTTATTTATAGGGACATTAATCAAACTGAGGAAAAAAGTGATGTAACTACTAATGTTAATCAATAAAATACATCCACTGATAGTACTATGGGTGTTTCTGAAGAATTAGTGCAAAGATTATATGCGAAAATTTCATCACCATACAATGTTGCATATGCATCTGGTTTAGCTCAAAAGTTGGAAGAAGCAAAATTTTATTACGCCCTAAATAATGTACCTAACACTCAATTTATTAATAATAATTATCCTTGTTGTTCAGTGCAATTATCTGCTGAGGAGGGCTTTCAATGTGGTATTAATAATGGTTTAAATACAACTAACGCTATTAATAAAGATGTTTTGTTGAATGTGTATAAAGAATTATTTGGAGAATCTTTAAACGATATAAATAATAAATATTATGATAATAATAAATTATCTTATTATGCTTATGATAGCTCTAATGATAACTTTATATGGTATGTTAATACCCTGGTTGAGGAACTTACTAATTAAATTCCAACAGTAACAATGGCTGATTATTCTATAGAAAATGAAATTATAACTATTAATCAAAAAGTTGAATATTCAAAAGATTTCATTGATAGTAATATATGGGGCTAGATAATAAAATATAAATTTAAATATAATTCTGATCTTGCTGATTATATTGTTGATAGTATAGAAATTGAAAATTTATAATTTATTAATTGAAACAGAAATGATACAAAAAGTTATTATTTCTGTTTTATTTTTCTTATAAATATTATAATAACTTTTTATGACAAAATTTCATATATATGTTAAAATTATATAAGTAATAATTAGAAAAGGTGGTATAATGGCAAAAATCATTTCTCTTGTAAATCAAAAAGGAGGAGTAGGAAAAACTACTTCAAGTATCAATTTAGCAGCTGCTTTAGGAAAAGAAAAGAAAAAAACTTTATTAATTGATTTAGATCCTCAAGGGAATAGTTCCACCGGCTTAGGTTATAGCAATGCTGATTTTAAACTTGATATGTATGATGTTATAACAGGCAGATGTGATATAAAAAAAGCAATAATTAAAACTAAATTTTCTAATCTTTCTATCATACCAGCAACAATTAACTTAGCTGGGGTAGATGTAGAATTTGTAAAAAAACTTTTAGAAGATAATACTTTTAGACAAAATGAACAATTAAAAAACGTCTTAGCTGAGATTGCAGATAAATATGATTATATAATTATAGATTGTCAACCATCTTTAGGAATACTAACAATGAATGCATTAGTTGCAAGTAATTCAGTTATAATTCCTGTTCAATGCGAATATTTTGCATTAGAAGGTATAACCCAATTATTAAATTCCATAATTATGGTTCAATCTCATATGAATCCTAATTTACGTATAGAAGGAGTACTACTTACAATGCTAGATGGCAGAACAAATATAGGCTTAGAAGTAATTGAAGATGTTCGTAAATTTTTTAAAGATAAAGTATTTAATACAATAATTCCTAGACTGGTAAGACTTGTGGAAGCTCCTTCTCATGGTAAACCTATTGGTGAGTATGATCCTTTATGTCGTGCCACTGAAGCATATGCTAATTTAGCAAAGGAAGTGATATCTAGAAATGGAGAATAAAAGAAAAGCTTTAGGTCGTGGGTTAGAACAATTATTTTCTAACGAGGTAATTGATTTCGATAACTTTGAAAATAATATAATTTCTAATGCGAAAAAAAGTGAGATTGTTGAAATACCACTTGATGAAATTAGAAGTAACCCTTATCAACCACGAAAAGTATTTGATGAAAAAGCATTAAATGAATTAGCTGAATCAATAAAGGAACATGGAATTGTCCAACCGATTATAGTTAAAAAGAGCATTAAAGGTTATGAATTAATTGCAGCTGAAAGAAGAACAAAAGCATCACGGCTTGCAAAAATGAGTACTATACCAGCTATTATTCGTGATTTAAATGACCAAGAAATGATGGAAATTGCTTTGATAGAAAATATACAAAGAGAAAATTTAAATCCAATAGAAGAAGCAATTGCATTTAAAAAAATAATTGATGAAACTAATATGACTCAAGAACAAGTAGCTGTAAAATTTGGTAAGAGTCGTACATATATTACAAATTTGTTAGGATTATTAAATTTGCCAGAAAGTGTTCGTACTTTAGTAGCTAATCGTGAATTATCAATGTCACACGCTAGAACTTTGAGTAAAATAACTGATGAAGTTAAAGTTATAGCGTTAGCTCATAAAATAATTAACGAGAATTTAAATGTTAGAGATCTTGAAAAAATCTCAATAGATAATCAGTTGCCAAAAAGAGTAAAAATAAGTCGAAATTCTAATAATTTTAAATATAAAATATATGAAGATACAATGAGAGAGGTAATTGGTACTAAAGTTAAAATTTCCACCAAAAAGATCGAAATACCTTTTGATTCAGAAAAAGACTTAGAAAGAATTTTAGATATATTACAAATCAAAATAGATTCTGATTAAGAAAGGAGATTCTAGATGTTTGAAGTACTACTAAAGATTATTTCTCAAAAAGAAGTATACGGTATTATTTTTGTTATAGCAGCAGGTTATATTGTTTATAGATTTTCTGGTTTAGTTTTAGAAAAAATAATAAATAGCGGTAAGACGGAATTGGAAAAGAAAAAAAGAAATACTATAGTTAGATTATTTCAAAATATATTTAGATATGTTGTATTTATTGTTATTGCATTAATTATATTGGAATTATATGGGGTAAATACTAAATCATTAATTGCTGGTCTAGGTGTTGCGGGAGCTGTATTAGGATTAGCTTTACAAGATACTTTAAAAGACTTAATTAATGGAATTACTATTATTTTAGAAAACTATTATGTAGTAGGGGATAATATAACATATGAGGGTTTTACAGGTGAAGTAATAGAACTAGGATTAAAAACAACTAAAATTAAAGATATAGATGGTCAAGTAAAAATAATCGCTAACCGTAATATTACGGAAGTCATAAATATTAGTCAAAAAAATCCTTGCTTTACATTAGAAATTCCTACAAGTTATGATAATAATATAGAAGATGTTGAAAAGGTATTAATTAAATGTGCAACTGATTTAAAAAAACATAAGGAAATTAAAGATGCTCAATATTTAGGAATAGAAGAATTTGCTGATTCTAGTATTAATTATTCATTTAGAGTTTGGTGCAAAAGAG
>CAMMOI010000030.1 GCA_946498375.1 uncultured Mycoplasmatota bacterium
ACAAATGATGCAATTTTATGATTATATTGAAGTTCAACCTATTAGTCATATGAGTCAACTATTACAAATGGAATCAAGTGGTTTTAAGACTACGATGGATTTACAAAATCATTTAAGTAAAATAATAAGAGTTGCTAAAGAAGCAGGGAAAATGGTATGCGCAACAGGAGATGTGCATAATTTAAGAGAAGAAGATAAAATATATCGAGAGATTATTTGTAATCAAAGAACTAATGGTAAACTTCATCCATTAAATAGACCAGGAATAGATATACCTAATATGTCTTTTAAAACTACTACTCAAATGTTAGAAGAGTTTTCATTTTTAGAAAAAGATAAAGCTTATGAAATAGTAGTAACTAATACTAATAAAATAGCAGATCAAATAGAAGAAATTGAAGTAATTATTGAAACTGGGGGAGTACCATTTTCTCCTAAAATTGATAATTCTAAAGAAATAGTTCAAGATATGGTTTATCAAAAAGCTAAATCATTATATGGAGATCCACTTCCTGATTTAATTAAAGAAAGAATTGAACAAGAATTAAAAGGAATTATTGGCGGTGGTTTTGATGTTATTTATTTGATTGCTCAAAAATTAGTTAAGCATAGTAATGATGATGGATATTTGGTAGGATCTCGTGGATCAGTTGGATCTTCTTTTGTGGCAACAATGATGGGAATTACCGAAGTTAATCCACTTCCTGCTCATTATTTATGTCCCAATTGTAAATACTCGATATTTGAACTTGATGGTCAAGCATTAGGTTCCACTTATTCTAGTGGCTTTGACTTACCTGATAAAACTTGCCCTAAATGTAATCATAAACTAGATAAAAATGGTCAGGATATGCCATTTGCAACCTTTTTAGGATTTAATGCTGATAAAGTACCTGATATCGATTTAAACTTTTCTGGAGAGTATCAGTGGAAAGCTCATGAATATACTAAAGTATTATTTGGTGTTGATAATGTATATCGAGCAGGTACTATCGGTACAGTAGCTGAAAAAACAGCATTTGGCTTTGTAAGAGGATATTGTGAGGATAAAAGTATTGTTAAAAGAAATATTGAAATTGAACGACTTGCTAAGGGGTGTACGGGAGTTAAAAGAACTACTGGTCAACATCCGGGGGGAATTGTTGTTATTCCTGGATATATGGATGTATATGATTTTACACCTTTTCAATATCCAGCTGAAGATACAACCTCTTTATGGCGAACAACTCACTTTGATTATCATGCCATAGATCAAGATGTTTTAAAATTAGATATTCTGGGACACGATGATCCGACTATGCTTAGAATGCTTCAAGATTTATCTGGTTTAGACGTTACTAAAATTGATCTAGGAGATAAAGATACAATGAAAATATTTACAGGGCCTGAGGTATTAGGTGTTACCAAAGAACAAATAAATTGTGAAACCGGTACTTTAGGAGTTCCTGAGTTTGGAACTAAGTTTGTTATTGGCATGCTTGTAGATACTAAACCTAAAACTTTTGCTGAATTAATTAAAATATCAGGATTGTCTCACGGAACTGATGTTTGGCTTGGAAATGCTCAAGATTTAATAAAAAATAAAATATGTGAATTTAAAGATGTTATCGGCTGTCGTGATGATATTATGGTTTATTTAATGTATCATAATGTTGAACCAATAAAAGCTTTTAAAATCATGGAATTTGTTCGTAAAGGAAAAGCTTCAAAAGATCCTGATACTTGGAATGAATATGTAAAGATTATGCAAGATGCTGATATTCCAGAGTGGTTTATTGAATCATGTCATAAAATTAAATATATGTTCCCTAAAGCTCATGCGGCAGCATATGTTATTAGTGCTTTTAGAATTGCTTGGTTTAAAGTTCATATGCCAATATATTATTATGCTTCCTTTTTAAGTATTAGGTGTGATGATTATGATGTTGAATCAATGATCAAAGGTTATGATGCTGTAAAAGCTAAAATAATGGAAATTCAAGCTAAAGGTTATGATGCTTCAAATAAAGATAAATCACTTTTAGAAACTTTACAAGTTGCTTTAGAAATGTTAGCTAGAGGTTTTACTTTTAAGAATTTAGACATTGAAAAAAGTGATGGTAAAAATTTTGTTATAACTGAAGATAAAAAATCTTTAATCATGCCTTTTAAAGCGATCGATGGTTTAGGAGAGCAAGTTGCTAAGACAATAATTGAAGAACGAAATAAAAAGCCATATTATAGTATTGAAGATTTGCAAACAAGAGGAAAAGTAAATACTTCTACACTAGCTAAAATAAGGGCTTTAGGTGTTTTAGATAACATGCCAGAAACTTCTCAATTAAGTTTCTTTTAAGGCAAGTTTAAGAAGACTTAATAATAAAATAGTAATAGAAATTACATTTAAGTAGTTTCTATTTTAATAAAGGAGGCTTATGAAAAGACCGATAATTGGTATAATTGGCCAACCTAGTGGTTGGAATGATTCTAATCCATTTACAAATAGATATTATTTTTTAGATAATTATTCCAAAGTAATAAAAGATTATAAAGCAATACCAGTTGGAATTTTACCAACAAATCTTGAAATAGATTGGCAAGATTTAGAATTATATGATGGATTTTTAATGTGTGGTGGGACAAAAATTGTAAAGTATCATTTAGATATAATTGATTTTGCCTATAAACATAATAAACCATTTTTAGGAATTTGTTGTGGTATGCAAGCACTAGCTATGTATTCTCAAAATAAAACCGAGGAAATGGTTTTAGAAAAAATCACTAATGAAGATCATGATATGAAAGTAAGTTTTGATAATATAGATGATACAAAACATGAAGTAAAATTAAGTAAGAATAGTATATTATATAATATATTAAATTTAGAATCTTTAAAAGTTAATAGTTTTCATAATTATAAAGTAACTAAAATAGGCAAGGGCTTTAAAATAAGTGCTCAAGCATTAGATAAGACAATTGAAGCTATTGAATGTAATGATAAAAATAAATATATGATTGGAGTTCAATGGCACCCTGAACTTATGAATAACATGTCTTTATTATTTGAAAGTTTTATAAAGAAGTGTGAGTGATATTATGAAAATAAATATTGAAAAGATTAAAATGGGAAATAAATTAAAGGAAAGATTTTGTATAATTACGGATATTCATCATATAAAAAGTTGTGATGAGATGTATTATGCTAAGATTTTAGAATCAGTTTCTAGTTTAAATCCTAATTATATTTTAATACCTGGAGATATTGTTGATGATCCTAAAATTATTTATGCTGATTGTTTAAATTTTTTAATAGCTTTTTTAAAAAAATGTGCCAATATTGCTCCAGTTATAATTTCTAAAGGAAATCATGAATTAAAAGATGATGATATAGATATTAGACAGTTATATAAAAAATTAGCTAATATTAATAATTTATATGTTTTAGATAATCAAAATTTAATTTTAGGAAAATTTAATTTTATTGGCTTTAGTCCAAGGGCAGATGTTTACTTAAATCATCCTGAGACTAAAGTATTAGAATTTGCTAAAGAATATAATTTTTGTAAATTTAATGTAAATAATAAAAAAATAAATATTTTATTATGTCATAGTCCTTTAACTATAGTTAAAGCTTTAGATAAATTAGATAATTATGAATATATAAATTATATTATTTGTGGTCATATGCATAATGGTCTTGTTCCTAAAAGGGTAGAAAAACTGTTTAAAACAAAGGGATTTGTTGGACCTGAATATGTTTTATTTCCGCCATATTGTCGAGGGGTTCATTCTATTTTAAATACAAAAGTTATTATATGTAAATCTTTACGAGTTTTAACCAAAGATAAAATGTTATTTAGGTTACTAGATAAGCTATATGCTCGTAATATTACTATTATTGATTTTTAGACAAAATAAAAAATTATTTGCATTAGATTTATCAATGTGTTATAATCGTAATTGCTGTTGCATATTTAATCCGCTGTAAGCACATTATATGATTGAATATTATTTAAATAAGAAAGGACGTATTTATGAATTCATTAATTGAAAAAATTAATAAAAGACATATGAGACCTGATATTCCTGAATTTAGAGTAGGGGATACTATTAAAGTTGACGTATGGGTAAAAGAAGGAAAAAAGGAAAGAATTCAAGCATTCCAAGGAATGGTAATATCAAAAAAAGGTGGTAGTGTATCTGAAACATTCTCAGTTCGCAAAAAAAGCGGTACTGTAGGTGTTGTTAGGACTTTCCCTGTTAATAGTCCAACTATTGATAAAATAACAGTTGTTAAAAAAGGAAAAGTTAGACGTTCTAAACTTGGTAATATCTTAAAAGGTATGCGTAAAGAGTTTAAAGTCAAAGAAAGAAATTAGAACTGGTTGTTCTGATTTTTTTATGAGTAAATCTATATTTTAACTAATAACTGTGATAAAATATCTTATGTGGCATATAAAAATATTAGAATTTTAAAAGTGGGTGAATTACATGAAGATTTTAAAGGAATTAATACCCTATGTTATTATTTTAATTGTTGTAGTATTAATTAGAAGTTTTATTGCAACGCCAATAAAGGTTGATGGTAAATCAATGTACCCAACTTTAAATGGTAATGAAATAATGATTTTAAATAAATTAGGGAAAATAGATCGATATGATGTTGTGGTAATTGAAACTAAACCTTCAGATATTATTAAAAGAGTTATAGCTTTACCTAATGAAACGATTGAAATAAAAAATAATACAATTTATGTCAACGGCAAAAAAATAGATGATAAATATGGAGACGGAGAAACTAGTGATTATGATAAAATAACTTTAAAAGATAATGAATATTTTGTTTTAGGAGATAATAGAGAAAACTCAAAAGATAGTCGAGTTATTGGTCCAATTGATGCTTCTTTAATCAAAGGTACTACTAAATTTGTCTTGTTTCCTTTTACAAAGTTTGGTAATATCAAATAGAAAGGAAGTAAATATGGAAAGCAATGAAAAAATATTAGAATTACTAGAACATAAATTAGAATTATATATAGCTAGGAGATCGCAAGCACTTAATAATCACCAAGATTATATTTATGATTATTATGATTTACAAGTAGGTATAATTCAAGGAAAAATTAGAGAATTAAAATATCAAAGATAATTAAAAAAACTTCTTAAAATACTAAGAAGTTTTTATTTAAGTACTTGTAAATATTTTTGTAAAATGTTCATAAAATGATTATTAATAATAGTTTGGTTTTCTTTAGTATCAGCTTCTATTCTAATAGTAATATTAGGAGTAGTATTACTTGCTCTTACTAAGATCCAGCCATTATCATAATAAGCTTTTACTCCATCAATTTCGCTTATTTTAAATCCTAAAGATTTATATTCATCTTTGATCATATTTACTAACGTATTCTTTTTGGATTCATGTACTTTTAATTTTATTTCTGGAGTTATAAAATAATGGGGAAGACTTTCCCATAATTCATTTAAAGGTTTAGTTTGATTACTTAATATTTCAATTATTCTTAAGCCATTATATATACCTGAGTCAAACCCCCACCAGCGATCATTTAAATACATATGACCCGAATATTCTCCCCCAAAAATTAATTTATTAATATTAGTACCATATCTTGTATAGGAAGCTCCCGTTCGATATTCAAGAGGAACTCCCCCTAGTTTAATTATTTGTTCTTCTAAAACTTTTGATGATTTTACATCATATAAGAAAGTTTTATTTTCTGCTTTTGCAATAATATCTTTAATTATTAAAATCATTAAGTATTCAGTAGTAACTATTTGTCCTTTATTATCTACAACTCCCAATCTATCGCCATCACCATCATAGGCAATACCAATATCTGCTTGAGTTTCAACAACTTTATCTTGAAGCATTTTTAAATTTTCATAAACATTTGGATCAGGATGGTGATTTGGAAAACTGGGATCACTAATATCATTAATCATGATAATATCTAGATTCTTAAATTCTTGGTGAATTTCTTTGGCAAAAAGACTAGTAGTTCCATTACCTGGATCAATAACAACTTTCAGTTTTTTATTACCCATTTTTATATTTTCTTTAATAAAAGATTTATAATAAGGAAAAATATCTAATTTTGTTTCTTTTCCTTGTCCACTTAAAAACTTTTGAGCTAAGGTATAATCTCTAAAGGTATAAATTTGTTTTCCTCTGGCAAAGCCTAAGTTATCAAATGTAAATTTAAAACCATTGTATTCTTTTGGATTATGACTTGCCGTAACCATTATGCCAAATATAGTATTAGTTTTTAAAGTGGCATATATAAACATTGGGGTTGTACAAAGGCCTAAGTTAATAACATCAACACCACTTTCTAGTAAACCTTTAACTAAATTTGCAGTAAGGGCCTCTGAGGAAGAACGATTATCTTGGCCGATTACACAAACCCGCTTTTGATATTTTTCTTGAATAATGCTACCATAGCTTTTACCTATAATATAGGCATTATTTTCATTAAGTTCATCAGGATATATTCCTCTAATATCATACTCTCTAAAAATTTCTTTTTTCATATTCTCACCATATTTATAATATCAAAAAGAATTTAAATTGTATATTAGATTATATTATTCTAAAACTATGTTATGTAAAGTTTAGAATAATTGTGCTAAAATAGGGATGGATTATTTATAAATTAAATAGTTTAAAGGCTTTTGAAGTAAGAGAAAAATATTAATAAGAATAAAATATTAATAGCAAATGATAATAATCATTTAAGATATTTAAAGTAAGGAGGAAGTCTATGAATCGTGAAGATTTTCCTATGCTAAAAAAAGATATAATATATCTAGACAATGGAGCTACAACATTTAAGCCTCAAAGCGTTATAAATGCTATTGCTAATTATTATATAAACTACTGTGCTAATGCTCATCGGGGAGATTATAATATATCTTTTAAGGTTGATCAAGAATATGAAAATGCTAGAGATGCTGTTAAAGACTTTATTAATGCCCAAAAAAGAGAGGAAATCATTTTTACCAACGGAGCAACTAATAGTTTAAATATGATAGCAACTGGTTTTTTTGCTAATAATATTGAACTGGGAGATGAAATAATTATTACTAAAAGTGAACATGCTTCTAATGTACTTCCTTGGTTTAGAATTGCTAAAAATAATAATGCAGTTATAAAATATATTGAGTTGGATGACAATCATCATGTAACCTTAGAAAATTTACAAAAAATTATTACTCCTAAAACTAAAATAATTGCCCTGGCTCATATAACGAATGTTATTGGTGATATTCGACCTATTAAACAAATTTGTGCTCTGGCTCATCAAAATAATATTTTTGTTGTAGTAGACGGAGCACAAAGTATTGCTCATATGCCAATTGATGTTCAAGATTTAGACTGTGACTTTTTTTGCTTTTCGGCGCATAAAATGTGTGGCCCAACTGGAGTTGGTGTTTTATATGGAAAAAAAGAATTATTAGAAGCTATGGAACCTGCTGATATGGGTGGGGGAATGAACGAGTCATTTAATAATGAAAATGAAGTCTTATTAAAAAGTCTGCCAGCTAGATTAGAGGCAGGCACTCCTAATATTGCTGGGGTAATAGGACTTCATGCAGCAATAGATTATTTACAAGCTATTAATATGCATAATATTTATGAATATGAAGTAAAGTTAAGAGAGTATTTAGTTGATAAACTAAGTAAAATTAGTCATGTTGATATTATTAATTTAAATAGTAAAACGGGAATAGTTGCATTTAATATTGATGGTGTTTTTTCTCAAGATGTAGCTTATTATCTGAATAGATATAATATTTGTGTTCGTTCAGGTAGTCATTGTGCCAAAATATTAAATGATGAAACTAAAGTAAAAAATACTATTAGAATTAGTCTATATTTTTATAATACTTATGAAGAAATAGATAAATTAGTAGATCTTTTGAGTGATAAACAAAAAATTATTAATGAAATGTTTTAATGGTGGTGAAAAAGTAAATGAATCAAGAAGTAGGAAGAGAAATAATTAGAAAAAATTATATGAATCCTTATAATAAAGTAACTATAGATAATCCAAATTATATCAAAGTTAATACTAATAATGAATCTTGTATAGATAATATTGATTTGCAAATACTAATTGAAGATGGTAAAATAGCTGATATTAAATTTAACGGGGAGGCATGTGCTATAGCTATCTCATCGACGTCTATTATGATAAAAGAATTAATCGGTAAAAGCATTTCTCAAGCTCTTGAGGTAATAAAAAATTTTGAAGCAATGCTTGAAGAACAAGAGTATAATAAAAACTTATTTAACGAAGCTGAGGCATTTAAAAATTTACAACCAGAAAGTCGAAAAACATGTGCTATTTTACCGTATCGTGGGATTTTAAAAGCACTAGAAAGCTATAATAAGTAAAATGAAAATATCAGAATATTCATTATTTAAAGGTGTCGATAATCCTTCTGAGCATCAATATTACTATCTTGGTCAGACTTTAGTTTTACAAGATGAAAATAATTATTATGATTTATTACATTCTAAAAGAGAGTTGACTATTTTTAATAATAGTAATTGGCAAGATCAAGAATATGGTATTTTGTTAGAAAAAGATGTCGATTATTATTTGGATAAAATTAATGATTGTTTAAAATCGATGCAAAAAATTATCTATGATTTTGTAACTACTTTAATATCTTTAACTAATCATGATCATATGCACATTAAGTATTTAAAGAAAAATTTAAAGAAAATGATATCTAAACCTGGTAATTATGGAAATACTATAATGAAATTAGAAGCATTAAGTTATTATTTTAATAAACATTTACAATCATCAACTGATCAAAATACTACTAAACAATATTTAGAAATATTACAAGTAATTCAGCAAACTTTACAAAAATATAATCAAGTACGTGATGAGTATTTACAATATAAAATAAATGCGGATTTATTAAGTGATATGAATAAAAAAAGAAAAGATTCTCGTTTAGATCACGATAAATCTCTTTGGTTATATGCTCAAAATAATCACATGGATTATGAAATTACTTCTGATAATAAAAAAATACTTTCTAAGACAAAATAGAATTTATTGATAATTAAATTAATATTTGGTAGAATAAAAAATGTAAAGCTTAAAAAAAGAATAGTAATTAATATAATATTTAAAGAAAGCTAGTGGTTGATGGAAACTAGTAATAGGATATTAATGAATCTACTTTTTTAGTACAGTTAATAGCTGTCGGTTGAAAAGCCGTTATCTTAAATAAGTTAAAATAAAGGATGGTACCGCATTATTTGCTCCTTGGCATATAATGTGGTTTTTAATTAAAAGGAGGAATTATAATGTTAGATATTAAATATGTTGTCGAAAATAAAGATAAGGTAAAAGAAAATATTAAGAAAAAATATCAAGATTCTAAATTAGTTTTAGTAGATGAAGTAATTGATATTTATAATAAAATTAAAGAAAATAAGAAAAAAAGGGATGGCCTTGGTAATAAGCGTAATAAAATAAGTGATTCAATTGGAATACTTATGAGACAAAAGCAAGCCTTAAAAGCTAATTTAAAAAAAGATGAAGTAAAACAAATTAATGAAGAATTAAAAAAATTGGATATTAATTTAGAAGAATTAGATATAGAACTTAGGAAACGAATGTTGGTAATTCCTAATATGATTGATCCTTCTGTTCCAATCGGAAAAGATGATAGTCAAAATGTCGAAATTGAAAAATTTGGCGAGCCGTTTGTACCTGATTATGAAATCCCTTATCATGCTGATATTTGTGAGGCTTTAAATGGGTTAGATAAAGAAAGTGCTGGTAGGACAAGTGGTAATGGTTTTTATTATTTAATGGGAGATATTGCCAGACTTCATTCGGCGATGTTATCTTATGCAAGGGATTTTATGATCGATAAAGGTTTTACTTATTGTGTGCCACCTTTTATGATAAGAAGTGATGTAGTAGAAGGGGTTATGTCATTTGATGAGATGGATGCCATGATGTATAAAATTGAAGATGAAGATTTGTACTTAATTGGAACTAGTGAACATTCTATGATTGGGAAATATAAAAATCAAATGGTTAATGAAAGTCAACTACCTATAACTTTAACTTCTTATTCACCATGTTTTAGAAAAGAAGTAGGCGCTCATGGAATAGAAGAAAGAGGGCTTTATCGAGTACATCAGTTTGAAAAACAGGAAATGGTAGTTTTATGCAAGCCTGAGGAAGCAATGGATTGGTATAATAAAATGTGGCAATACACAGTAGAGTTTTTTAGAAGTTTAGATATACCAGTAAGGACTTTAGAATGTTGTAGTGGTGATCTTGCAGATTTAAAAGTTAAATCATGTGATGTAGAAGCTTGGAGTCCAAGACAGCAAAAATATTTTGAAGTTGGTTCTTGTTCAACTTTAGGAGATGCTCAAGCAAGAAGATTAAGAATTAGAGCTAAAAACGAAAACGGTACTTATTTTCTTGCAACCTTAAATAATACTGTTCTTGCAACTCCTCGAGGACTTATAGCATTACTAGAAAATAATTATC
>CAMMOI010000031.1 GCA_946498375.1 uncultured Mycoplasmatota bacterium
CTCTAGAACGCCGAAGATAGTGTAAGCGAAAATAGGTAGTTGCCAATTTTTTTTTTTGCTTTTTTTTATTTTTGTAAAACTAATGTCTAGGGTATTGAACATAATAAAAGTCATATGATATATTAATATAGGTGATAGATATGGATTATAAATTAACATCTTTTAGTGAGGAAGATACTAAAGAATTAGCAGAAAATATTGAATCAGAAAAATTTCCTAATATGGTAATTTGCTTAGATGGGGAACTAGGCAGTGGAAAAACAGTATTTGTTAAGGGATTTGCTGCAGCATTAGGAATCGATGAGAATATTACTAGTCCAACTTTTAACTTAATAAAGGAATATAATAGTGGTGAAATGCCATTATTCCATATGGATATGTATCGTTTAACGGATCCTAATAATGTAGAAATAACTGATTATTTTAATAAACAAGGCGTAACTATTATAGAATGGCCGGAAATGATCGAAGATTATTTACCAGCAGAGAGATTAGATATTAAAATTAAAGTTGTTAATGAAAATAAAAGAGTTTTAATATTAAAACCATATGGGGAAAAATATGAAAAACTATGCGATTCTGTATTGTAAGTTATAGACTTACTTTCGCTTCTACTAGCAAATAGCTAGTTTTTTTTATACGATGTGATATAATACTTTAATGGATGTGATGAAATAATGTATAGTTTGTTAATAGATACCCATGATACTAATATAAATTTGATTCTATATGAGAATAATTTAGTAAAAGATATTTTTCAAAAAAAATCTACTAATTCTCATTCAATATATTTAATGCCAATGATAGTGGAGATTCTTAAAAGAAATTTAATTTCCAAAAATGATATTAACGAAATTTATGTGGTAAATGGTCCAGGCAGTTTTACGGGAATTAGAATAGGAGTTACAGTAGCAAAAACCTGGGCATTTGTTAAAAATATAAAAATTAAAGTTATTAATTCATTGGAAATGCTTAGCTGTTTTGATGGATTTAACGATAATCAGCTTTTAGCAATAAGTGATAATAAAGGTTATTATATAGGTGATTTTAAACAAAAAAAATTTTATTATCTTAATAAATCGGAAATAGATGATAAAAAGTTATTATTGGAAGAGAAAATTAATGTAAATTATAATTTAGTTTTTGAGTATATTAAAAATTTACCTTATATAAATCCTCACTTAGTTAATCCAATTTATATAAAAAAAATAGGTATTGGTAATGATTAGAGAAGCAGTAATTCAGGATGAAATAGCAATTAATAAATTGGGAAATTTAGTTAATTGTAATTATCATAAATTATTTAAATTAAAGGAAATATTAGCTGAAAATTATGCAAAAATTTATGTATATTGTAAAGAAAATAAAATTATAGGATTTATTCATATAAATATTTTATATGAAACTGTTGATATTATTAATCTTGTTGTTGATAAAAACTTTCGCAACCAAAATGTTGCTACTAATCTACTTAATTATTTAATTAAAAATATACCACTAACTGCTGATTGTATAACGTTGGAAGTCAATGAAAATAATACTGCTGCGCTTAATTTATATAAAAAATTTGGTTTTGAAATTATCAACTACCGTAAAAATTATTATGAGAATGCTGATGCTTATTTGATGGGAAGAAGGATAAGAAATGAATGATATTTATATTTTAGCAATTGAAACCTCTTGTGATGAGACAAGTATTGCTATTGTAAAAAATGGAAGTAAATGTATATATATGAATGTATTATCTCAGATGGATCTTCATGCAAATTTTGGTGGCGTAGTTCCCGAAATTGCTTCAAGAAAACATACGGAAAATATAACAATGGTTTTGGAAGATGTTTTAAATAATTCTCCTATTTCTATTAGTGATATTTCAGCTATTGCAGTAACTTATTCGCCGGGATTAATGGGAAGTTTATTAGTGGGAGTAGAATTTGCCAAAACTTTAGCATTTTTGTGGGATAAACCATTAATTGCAGTAAATCATATGGCGGGGCACATTTATGCTAATAATCTAACATCAAATTTAAAATTTCCATTATTAGCTATTGTAGTTAGTGGTGGTCATACTAATTTAATTATAATGAAAAAAGATTATGATTTTAATGTTATTGGTTCTACTTTAGATGATGCAATAGGTGAGGCTTATGATAAGGTGGCTAGAGTTTTAGGTTTAAAATATCCTGGCGGACCAAATGTAGAAAAATTAGCTAAAAATGGTCAAGTTAATTACAATTTGGGAACTATAAAGGTTGATGGGTATAACTTATCATATAGTGGCTTAAAATCTAGTGTAATAAATCTTGTTCATAATGAAAAACAAAGAAAAAAAACTGTTAATAAAAACGATTTAGCCTGTTCCTTCCAAACCATTGCAATTAATCAAATTATTCAAAAAGCTCAAAAAGCGATTACAAATTATAATATTAAGAATTTAATTGTTGCTGGAGGAGTTTCAGCTAATAGATATCTACGTCAGGAAGTTGAACAGTTATGTAAAAAAAATAATGTAACATTATCTATTCCTGATTTTAAATATTGCACTGATAACGCAGCAATGATTGGGGCAGCTGCATACCCTTTGTTTTTAAAGAAAAAATTTGTCGATTTTTCTTTAAATGCATCTAGCAGTGATGAACTATTTTAAAGATTGATAAATTTAGGGCTTTATTGTAAAATATATTATGGAGGACTATATTATGAAGATTAAACAAAAGCCTTTATTAATTGGATTGTTAGTAGTACTTACCATAGCAGCTCTTATAGTTGGATTAACATATGCTTATTTTACTGCGAATATACGTGGTAATGAAGAAGCTAGTACAACTAATTTAAAGGCGCGTCAATTAGTAATTGATTTTGAAACTTCAGAATATATACAAAATACTTCAGCTGAGTTAATAGCTACCAGTGATATTAGTTCTAAAGCTGACTTTTCTAAATTTAGTGTTACCAACAATTCTACAGGTGGTACAGCTAGTTATACACTTAGATTAGAGAATATCGAAATTTCAGATAATTTTAAATCGGCTGATTTTAAATGGCGATTGGAAAAAAACGGTAGTATAATATCCACAGGAAATTTTTCTAATATAGGAAATAAAACATCTATAGATATTGGCACAGCTGATATATTAGCAGGGTCTACTGATTCATATGTTTTTCGAATTTGGTTAGAAGAAACAGCAGTTGATCAATCTCAATTATATAATGGTAGTTTTTCAGGTAAAATAGCCTTAGAAGCTAAAAGTTTATCTAGTAATTAGATTTGTAGAAAGAAGGAGATAGAGTGCTTAAAGCTTTATCATTATTAATAACATTGATAGTTGGTTTGCTTTTTTTAATTGGGGTTTTTATAATAAAAGTTACCAATCATAAAAAACAAATAATTGATTTTTCTTTGGCTTTAGCATTTAGTGTTATAATTTGCTTATTATTAGTCGATATTATGCCAGAGATATATGAATCATTTTCTTTAATAGGAATAAATTATTTTGTTGTAAATACTTTGGGATTTATGCTTTTAGGAATCTTAATACTAAAAATGCTTGATTATTTTATTCCTGATCATCATCATGATCATCATGATGATGAAACTAATATAGATGAACACAATAACCATTTGTATCATATCGGTTTTATTACTAGTATAGCTATTATTTTACATAACATTATGGAAGGCTTTGCTATTTATACTCTTTCGATTGCAGATTTAAAAATGGGAATATTAATGGGATTAGGTGTAGGTCTTCATAATATTCCAATGGGGATGGAAATATCTACTTTAATAAATTCTTCAAGTACTAAAAAAAATAAAAAGTATATTACATATTTTTTAATATGCTTTTCTACTTTAGTAGGTGGATTTATAGGTTTATTATTTAAAAATATTGATAGTCTAATAGTTGGTATTTTGCTTTCTATTACAGCTGGGATGTTAATTTATATAGCTTTTTTTGAATTATTTAAAGAAATTAAAAAAAATATTAAATCTAAATATACTATATTTGGCTTAATTAGCGGATGTATTCTTATGTTGTTAACATTGATGTTTTAAAAAGGAGAAGTTATGAAAAAATGTTTGATAACTGGAGCAGCGGGAAATATAGGCTTGCAGTTAATTGAAGAATTATTAAAAACGCAAAAATATCAAATTACAGCTTTAGATTTAAAAAGCCCAAGATCAACCAAAAGATTAAAAAAATATCAAAATCAAATTAATATTATTAATGGAGATATTAATGATACAACGTTAATAAATGATTTAGTAGCACAAAACGATTATATTTTTCATTTATCCGCAGTATTGCCTTTTAATGCAGAAATTAATTATAATTTGGCTACTATTGTTAATTATGAAGGAACTAAAAATATTGTTGATGCTATTATTAAATTAAATTCAAAAGCTTTTTTAATATATCCATCTACCACTGTAATGTATGGTGATGTAAAAAAAGTTAAATTAAATAGCGATCTTAATATTTATTATGATGATTACTACGCTCAAATTAATTATCAAGTAGAAAAGTACATTGAAAAGCATGTAAAAAATTATATTATTTATCGTCTTCCTTTTGTTTTAAATGAATATAATTTTGATAAGTTTATGTATAATTTACCCTTACAAAGAAATATTGAAATAATTACGACTACTATGGTAGCTAAAGCTTTTTGTAATTCATTAAAGCATAAGAATACATTAAAAAATAAAATATATATTTTATCTGGAGGCAATAAATATCGAACAAATAGTAGTAAATTAATGTATGAAGTTTTAAAGGTAAATGGTATAAGCTTTAGATATTTTGTTATGTACCATTTTTTAAAAAAGAATTTTTATGGACACTATTATGAAGATGATAAGCAATTAAATGATATTTTGGACTATCAAAGTGGAAGTATTAGTGATGTTTATGAAAATATTAGTAAAGTAAAAAAGAATAAAAGATTTATTAATAGATTTTTTGCAATTTTTATTTTACATAAATTATCACATAAAATGTAGATATGATATAATATAAAATTGGAAAAGAGGTATATTATGGGAAGAGCATACGAGGTAAGAAAAGCTAGTATTCAAAAAACTGGTGCGATAAAGGCAAAGTTATATTCTAATTTTGCTAAAGAAATTTATTTGGCTGCAAAAAGAGGCGTTCCTGAAATTGAATCAAATGTAGCTTTAAAAAGAATTGTAGAAAAAGCCAAAAAACAACAAGTTCCAAGTGATATTATCAATAGAGCAATCGATAAAGCCAAAGGCGTTGGCGCTGAGGATTATAAAGAGGTTATTTACGAAGGCTTTGGACCAGGAGCTTCTACATTGATTATTAAAACCCTTACTGATAACGTTAATCGAACTGTAGGATTTATTCGTGCGGCTTTTAATAAAGTAAATAAAAGTTTGGGAGTAACTAATTCTGTTGCTTATAATTATGATCATTTAGCAATAATTAGTTTTAAAAAACAAAAAGCTGATGAAATATTTGAAGCATTATTAAATGAAGGCATTGAATTAGTTGATTTTGAAGATGATGATGAATATATTACTATTACAGCTAATCCTTCAGATATTCATAAAGTTAAAGATGTGATTGAAAAACTAATTCCTGATGTAGATTATGATCTAGACGAAGTAGGAATGTATGCTAAAGATAAAGTGAAATTGGAAGGTGAAGATTTAGAATTATTTCAACGTCTATATAATTTATTAGATGAGATAGATGACGTTAGTGAAATATATCATAATGTAGACTTAGATTAGAAATTGAGTGTGATAGTAATGAGTAGTGTATATAGTAAAATCTGTGAATATATTAGACAATTTCCTGGAGGTCTTGCGTGGAGATTAAAAAAACATTCATCTGTTATTGAAAAACATTTAAACCCTAATGAGGAAATTTTGTTTATATTTTGTGGACAGAAAACTATTAATCCGTGGGATATTTTTTCAACTTGTATTATTGCTATTACAAACAAAAGACTAATGTTAGCGCAAAAAAAAGTGCTATTTGGATATACTTTTGTTTCAGTAACTCCAGACATGTATAATGATTTGACCGTAAAAGAAGGATTGTTTTGGGGAATGATAGATATTGATACTATTAAAGAGCATATTATTTTAACTAAATTATCTAAAAAAGCATTAAATGTTATTGAAACTCAAATTACTGAATATATGATAAAAGAAAAACAAAAATATAAGTTACGTGAAGATTATAAAGAAATAGAAATTTAAGTTTTAACACTTTGGGATAATTATCATATCCTAAATTAGGAGTGATAATATGTTTGAAAAATATATAATTCAAAATGGAGATAATTTAGAAATAATTGCCAAAAAATTTAATACGACTACATCTGTGATTAAAGACATTAATAATATGGACTTTAATCCAATGATTCGCGTAGGAAGTGAGATAATTGTGCCTAAAGAAAAGGAACAGTATTTTAGTTATTATATAATAGAAAAAGGTGATAATTTATATCAAATTGCCCTTAAATATAATATAAATCCAGAATTACTTGCTTCTTTAAATGGATTAACTATGAATGATTATATTTATCCTGGTCAAGAAATATTGATTCCAAAAAGTGGGTATAGTTACTATATTACTGCTAATGGTGATACACTTGATATAGTGGCACAACAATTCAAGGTTAGTAAAGATAAATTATTAATGGAAAATAAAACTATTTATTTAATGCCAGATCAGCTATTAGTTACTAAAAGAAAATGATAAAGGAAAATACCTTTCTTTTTTTTTAATAATTTATTATAATATAAATAATAGAAAGGGTGTTTTTGTTTATGGTATTCAAAAAACCTTATGCTTTTTTAATAAAACATTTTAGAGCTTTTCACTTAGTTTTAGCTGCTATTTCTATTTTTTTAGCTTTTGAAATAAATAATTTGGTAAAATTTTTTCGCCAATTTGCAGCAAGTGGTTACTATAGTGTTTCAAGTAATTTAGCTGGTAGTTATATTAACTTTTTTATGTATCTAAGTGTTGTATTAATACTAGGGATTACAATATTTATATATTTATTAATGCGTAATAAAAAAAAGTCTACAAAATTTTATGTAGCTCTAATTATATATTACATAATATTATTTATATTATTGACTATATCTTATGGAATATTGCAAAATTTAGAAAAGTCAGTTATTGATGTTCAAATGACAAGAGTATATCGAGATCTATCTTTGATATTATCACTACCGCAGTATTTCTTTATTATTTATGATTTAATTAGGGGATTAGGATTTGACTTAAAAAAATTTAATTTTCAAGCTGATTTAAAAGAATTGGAAATCGAAGCTAGTGATAGTGAAGAAGTAGAATTAACTGTTGGTATTGAAACTTATAAGGCTAAAAGGTATATCAGAAGATTTATTAGAGAATTTAAATATTATATTTTAGAAAATACATTTATTTTTATTTGTTTATTGAGTATTGTAGGAATTATTCTGGGAACTGCTATATTTATGAATGTAAATGTTTATAATAAAGTTTATAAAGAAAATAAAGTATTTACATATAAAACATTTAATATTAAGGTAAATCGAAGTTATTTAACAGATAAAGATTATAGTGGAAAAGAAATTATTGAAGGAAAAAGTTATCTAATATTAGATATTAATGTAGTTAATAAAGCACAAGGTGCAAGAGAAATGAATTTATCTGATTTTAGATTAAAAATAAATAATACAGACATATATCCAACTGCCTCTAAAGTAAATTATTTTAGAGATTTAGGAACAACATATAGTGGAACTAAAATTCCTGCATTATCTGATAATAATTACTTGTTAGTATATGAAATTAGCAATGATAATATTCGAAGTAATTATTATATTAAAATTTTAGATTCAATAACTTATAATGTTGGAGATATAAAAGCAAAATATAAAGAGGTAAAAGTTAGCCCTCAAAATTTAAGTGAAATTGAAAATATGGGAACTTATAAATTAAAAGAAAGCATAGGATTAGAAGATAGTATTTTAAAAAATAGTACTATAGCTATTAATGAATATAATGTAACTAATTCTTATAAATATAATTATGAATTTTGTATCACTTCAGATAACTGTCAAGATTCTGTTGGTATAATTACTCCTAACTATACTAAAATGTCTAATTCAACATTATTAGTTTTAGATTATGTTTTAGTTTTAGATGATTCTGTTAGCCTTAATCAAACTTTTTTTACTCAATTTTGTAGACTTAAATATATTATAGGCGAAAAAGAAACAATAGCTAAAACTAATAATTTAACACCTAGTAATTTAACTAATAAAGTTGTCTTACAAGTTGATAATAAGATTAGAGAAGCAGATAAAGTTCAGTTGCTCATAACTATTCGTAATAAAGAGTATATTGTAAATATAAAATAGCGTAAAATTTAAATTTTACGCTTTTTATTATATGGTTATATTAAAAAAACTAACTATTTCAAGTTAGTAAATATTTATATTACTCGAATACAAATAAATCGAGTTTATGTATTATTTGGAGGGCCTAGTCGGATTTGAACCAACGATCAGGGAGTTGCAGTCCCACGCCTTAGCCACTTGGCTATAGACCCATAAGCAAAAAAAATAAACTTCATTGCCTTTGCAATTTGCATTTTACACCATCAATTCTAATTTGTCAATTTAAAGGCTCATTTCTTTTTTATTATTTTATGTAAAAACTTAGAAAATTATTACTTCTTATATAAAAACTATTTCTAAATAACAATAAAATGACAACTTCCTCAACAGCAATATAAGATAAAACAGTTGACTTTTTAATCCGGCTTACAATTTTTTAAAATTTGTAATGAACGAAAAGTGAACGAAAAGCGTTGATCATTAAAAAGGAAATTATTGCTTTTGCAAAAATTTTAATCAAATATCATACAAAATAACATTCCTGTGATATAATCATACATAGGAGAGTGAAAAAATGGACAGAGAAATCTTTAATATCGGTGGATTTTCTATAAAATGGTATTCTGTATTATTATTAATAGCTATATTTGCAGGAATACTTTGGTTAATGAAAGAAGGAACAAAGCATAAGTATCCTAAAGACTTTTTATTTAATATGTGCTTTTGGGCAATTATCTTTGGTTTTTTAGGAGCAAGAGCTTATTATGTAATATTTAATTGGAAAATTTATGCAGCAGACCCAATAAGCATCTTTAAAATATGGGAAGGTGGTCTTGCCATTCATGGGGGCTTAATCGCTGGATTCATCACTATTATTCTTTATTGTAAAAAATACAAAGTACGACTATTTAAACTAGTGGATATGGCTGTTCCAGGAGTAATTCTTGCTCAAGCAATAGGAAGATGGGGCAATTTCTTTAATGGCGAAGCTCATGGTGGAGTTGTTTTAAGAAGTACCCTAGAAAATTTACATATTCCAGAATTTATTATTAATGGTATGTATATTAATGGAAATTATTATCATCCAACATTCTTTTATGAGTCGTTGTGGTGTCTACTAGGATTTATCGTCCTAGTCTTAGTAAGAAAATACAAATACTTAAAAGTAGGAGGACTTACCTGTGTATACCTAATTTGGTATAGTATCGGAAGGTTCTTTATCGAGTCCTTACGAACAGACTCATTAATGCTTGGAGGATTTAAAGTAGCCCAAATTATTTCAATTATTCTATTTATTATAGGAATACTAGGGTTAATGATACAATCTAGAAAAGGAAAATTCGAAGACCTTTATAGTGAACCACTTCATGAGGAGATTAAATTCTAATGAAAAAGAAAGTAACCAAAATTCTAAAAATACTTCTAATCGTTCTCTTTATTGGAATTTTCATTTACGATACTTATCAAATTCACTTCAAAGATAAAAAAACAACCAAAGACCACTTAACTATTACTTATGAAAATGCAGGAAACATCCTTTTACAAAATATTAACAATGGCAGTGGTGTTTCCATGAAAATAGAAGTAAAAAACGAAACTGACCATGATAGTAGTTTTGAATTATCCTTTTTAGAAGTAGTAAACGATTTAGTAGTCCCATCCAAAGTAATTTATACATTATCAAAAGAAGATGGCAGTATTGAAATATACAGTGATACATTTCCAAAAGAAAGCATCTATTTAACAGAAGGAGATACAGTAGAAAAAGGAAGTACCACAGTCTATATATTAACGATTAGAATGAACAATTTAAACCCAAATGATA
>CAMMOI010000032.1 GCA_946498375.1 uncultured Mycoplasmatota bacterium
ATTAATTTCAGCCATAATAATATATATTTTTAAATTATAATCGGTTCCCTCAACATATGTATCCATGTCATAATCAGTAGAAAGTAACAGTATTCCGTATGTTCCTGACATATTACTACCATCTTCATATTCATGAGAATAGTCATATTTTAGATCAACATCAGTGCCATTAACATTTACTTCATAAATTGTCGAAAAACTATTAACTGTTTCACTAGGTAATAAAAGTGAGGTGGGGTCTAAAAATACATTCATTAAATCATTTTCTAGATCGTCTAAAAAATAAGAATTATCATACAAATCATAAAATTCTAATTCATAATTTAATTGAATGTATCCCTCAAAAGTAGATTCCTCAATTAAACTTGTTATTTGAGAAGATAATAAATCTTTATCAAAATTCAGTGCCAAAAAGCCAGCATACGCATTAATATAATCTTCACTACCTTGTTCAGTATAATATTCTGGATTAATACTAAAGTTTTCAATAGAACCAACTTTAGAATCTGAAGAATTATATAAATCCAAACTATTGATTTTTATTTTAAAATCATCTGTTGTAATCTCACAGTTTTCTTTAGTATCACAATTAACTGTTATTGATTCTTTTTCATATGCTAAGCTAATAGGTATAAATAAACACGATACAAAAATTGTAAAAAATAATTTTTTCATAAACACTCTCCTAGTATCTATTAAAAGCATAACATATCATTAATTTCTTTTCAATTGCTTTATTAATTAAGAAATTTTTTTAATAGTATCTAAGAAAAGATGATTGTCAAGTTTGTGATAAACATATTGATATTCATTAAATTTATTATTAAATTTTGAAAAATCACTTTTTTTAACATCTAAAATTAATGGATTATATAAATCTGTAAAACTATAAAATGCTTGTTCGTTATTATCATATATAGTAGCTATCGTATTTATATATAAATAATTATCATCTTCGCTAATATTGGTTATTTGTTCAACAATTTCTTTAGATTGATCTGTACATTCATTAACATTTGCAGTATAAAGATCTTTATTACTATTATAATTAAAAATCATGCAACTATATTTAAAGTCTTGAGCAATATAATCAAAATCAAAAACATTTTTAAAGGATTCTTCTAAATCTTCCCCTTTAATTGATATTTTATTATTATTTTGAGTAATTAAATCCTCATCTAGATTTTGATATGCCATATTTAATAAATATGATTTTTTTACATTTTCTAACTCATGTGTATCACTGTATAAATAATATGAATCAATTAAATTAGTATCTAACTTTAAATTAGAATGGTCTAGTAAATAACTATAATTTTCAATATACCATTCCAAAGTCTTTTCATTATTATTAGCTAAATTTTTATCTAAAACATTACTATATTCAACAGAATCATTATTTATTATATTAGTAAAGTATTTTGCATCGTATAAACAGTAAAGCAAAAACATAATAATAGCTAATAAAATAACTATAATGATATAATTTTTAATTATTGTTATATTTTTACGACGCAATAATTTTTTTTCTTCTTTTTTTAACATCTGTTGAGTCTGTATTTTTATATTATCTTTTATTTCATCATATAATGATATTTTATATTCATGTGTTTTATCAATAATACTTTGTTTTATTTCTTTATCAACATCTTTTATAGCCTTTTGTTTTAATTTTTCGATATCTTCTTGTATCTTATTAACATCTTTTTTTGCCATAAAATCCCCACCTAAACTAATTATAACGCAATATGTAAAGATTTGTATAGTGTAAGTAAGCATGTAAACGTAATATTAAATAAAATTAATATCTATTTATAACACCAAAACAAATTTTATAAATATGAATAGGTAAAAATTAAATATTATTTAATCGATTTTTTTATTTGTTCAATTTTAGCAAGTATCTCTTTTATATTTTTTTCTTTTCCATTATTTGTAGGGTAATAATATTTTTTATATTTTAAACAGTCTGGTAAACATTGCATATTAGTAATACTGTTTTCATAATCATGAGCATATTGATAATTCTTACCATTACCTAGTTGCTTATCTAATTTAGTAACAGCATTCTTTAGATGCAAAGGAACCTTAACATGAGCTGTTTTTATTGCATCTTCTTTGACAGATTCGTATGCTTTATATAAAGAATTAGATTTGGGACAACTACTTAAATAAACTACTAATTGAGCTAAGTTAACATTACACTCCGGCATTCCAATATATTGAACTGCCTGAAAAGTACTAACTGCTTGAACCAACGCATTAGTATTAGCCATACCAACATCTTCAGAAGAAAAACGAATTAGTCTTCTAGCTATATAAAGAGGATCCTCTCCTGCTTCTAACATTCTTGCTAAATAGTACAAAGCAGCATCAGGATCACTATTACGCATTGATTTATGTAATGCTGATATTAGATTATAATGCTCTTCTCCATTTTTATCATATAGAAATGTTTTATTTTGCATACTTTTTTCCAAATCTTTTTTTGTAATATAACCTTTATTAGAATTAACTGTTACAACGTTTTCTAAAGTATTTAAAGCCGATCGAGCATCACCATTACAAATATTTGCTATTATATTAAAACATTGTTCATCTATTTTAATATTGTTATATTCCTTATTCATCGCTTTTTTTAATATTTTAATAATGTCATTTTGATTTAAACTCTTTAAGATATATACCTTACATCTAGATAATAAAGCTGAATTTACTTCAAATGAGGGATTTTCTGTTGTTGCTCCAATTAAAATAATATCCCCTTTTTCTACATATGGTAAAAATGCATCTTGTTGAGCTTTATTAAATCGATGAATTTCATCAACAAATAAAATTGTTTTTTTATTATTAGTAGCATTAAACTTAGCTATTTCTATTATTTCTTTAATTTCTTTTACGCCTGAGGTCACTGCTGATAGTTCATAAAAAGACGAATTGCTTTTTTTGGCAATTATTTTAGCTAAAGTTGTTTTGCCAACCCCTGGTGGTCCCCAAAAAATCATTGATGATATATTGTCATTTTCAATCATTTTTCTAATTGCTGAAGAAGGCCCAATTATGTCCTCTTGACCAAAAAATTCTTCTAAATTATCAGGACGCATTTTTTCAGCTAATGGTTTATAAGTATCTAATTCTTCAGTATCAAATAAATTCATGAAATCACTTCCATATCAATATATTATTACGAATTATTTTTTTAGTCAAAAAAACTGAAAAAATTATTTTCAGTTTTATAATTCAAATTGTGAATTGTATAAATCTGCATAAAATCCTTTTTTCTTCATTAATTCTTCATGATTTCCGGTTTCAATAATGTTACCATCTTTCATAACTAATATTAAATCTGCATTTTTTATTGTTGATAATCTGTGCGCAATTATAAATGATGTTCTTCCTTGTGTTAATTTGTCCATTGCGGATTGAACTAACTCCTCTGTTCTAGTATCAACATTACTAGTTGCTTCATCTAAAATTAAAAATGGAGCTTCTTCTATCATACCACGAGCAATAGTAAGAAGTTGTTTTTGACCGGCTGATACACTATCATTTTCAGTTAGTGCTGAGTTATATCCATTTGGTAAAGTCTTTATAAAATGATCAAGTCCTACTATTTTACATACTTCTTTAACACGTTCATCACTAATATCTTTTCGGTTATAAATAATATTTTCTTTAACGCTTCCTTCAAACATCCAAGTATCTTGTAATACCATTGTAAATAAACTATGAATATTTTCTCTAGTTAAATCTTTAGTTGAAATTCCATCAATTAATATATCTCCAGAATTAATTTCGTAAAATTTCATAAGTAAATTAACCATAGTCGTTTTACCAGCACCAGTTGGACCAACTATTGCAATTTTTTGTCCTGTGTGAGCTTTAGCACTAAAGTTTTTAATTGTTGGTTGATCATTTCCATCATATTGGAAAACAACGTTCTTAAATTCTATTTCACCTTTAACTTTGTCTTTATCTAAATATTTAGTAATATTATCTTGAGAACTCATCTCTTCTTCATCTACAAATTCAAATATACGTTCTGAAGCTGCTGCTGAAGATTGTAAACTAGTCATTGCCTGAGCTATTTGAGATAAAGGAGAAGTAAACAATCTAACATAAGTTATAAAAGCAACTATAACACCAAAACTAATATGTCCGCTCATTGTTAATAATGCCCCAACAATACATACGGCAACATATCCAAAATTACCAATAAAGTTCATCATAGGCATCATTAATCCAGATAGAAATTGGCTTTTACGATTTGCTTCATATACCTTTTTATTGTATTCATCAAATTTGACATCTGCTTCTTTTTGGCCATTATAAGCTTTTACTACATTTAATCCAGAATATATTTCCTCAATATGGCCATTTAAATTACCTAATTCTACTTGTCGAGAAATAAAATATTTTTGAGATTTACTTAATACAATAAGCATAAATATAAAACCAATTAAACTTGCACCAATAGCTGTTAGTGCCATAATCCAATTTGTGTAAAACATCATGATTAATGTACCTAACAAAAGAGTGATGGAACTAACTAAAGTAGCAAGTGACTGGTTCATACTTTGAGCAATTGTATCTACATCATTAGTAACTCTAGATAAGATATCTCCTGTTGCATGATTATCAAAATATTTTAAAGGTAAACAATTTATTTTATTTGATATATTACTTCTTAATTTTTTAGCAAATTTATTAGCAACATCTGTCATAGCTATTTGTTCAATATAAGTAAATAAAGCACTACATACATACATTATTACTAGTATTAAAACTAAAGTTTTTATCTTATCAATATTCATAGTAGGCTCAACAAAACTACGAATACTATTTGGCATTTTATCTAATTGCTTATATATTGTTGTAGTAGACGAATCTTCATCTACAGAACTCATTAATTCTAAAAATTCAGTTTGGTCTGATGAAGATATTTTAGTATTGTCAACAATTATTTCATCAAATAAAACTTTACCAATAGAATTTGGAATATCTATATTATCTTGACTTTTTATATTATTTAATGACTTAACAAAATCAATCTTATCAGATGTTGTAATTTTTACATCCTCATATGTGCTATTTGGTAAAATTATATTAAGGATGCTTTCAGGCAATAAAGAAATTTTATTAAAAATTTCTTGAGGATTATTAGACACCGAATCACTAAATTCCCTAAATGCCTCTTTATCTTCTTTAGTTAAATCATTAGAAGAATTTATAGATTTTATTGTATTTCTTGATAAATCTATAGCTAAAATGTCAGTTATTCTAGATTGCATATCTTCATCATTAAAACTTGATGTTACGCTCTTAGTTAACTGTTCTAAATTTTCAGTATTAACCACTAATCCATTAGAAATTTCATCAGTTAAATCAGATAAACGATTTGGTGCTAAAATTGAAAGAATAGCACCCATAATAGCTAATACTAAAGAAACAATAATTAAAACTTTAAAGTCATTAATTTCTTTAAGCAATCTTTTAATAGCCTTTTTAAAATCCTTTGCTTTTTCTTGAGAATTTACACCTGGCCCTCTCATTGGACCATGAGCTTTAGGAGTTGTTGTAGTTTTTTCTTGACTCATTTTTCTAATTCCTCCTTTGATAATTGTGATAAAGCAATTTGCTTATATACTTCACAAGTTTTTAATAATTCTTTATGTGTTCCTTGGCCAACACATTTTCCTTTATCTAATACTAAAATTTTATCTGCATTCATAATTGTACCAATTCTTTGAGCTACAATTAAACTAGTAGCATTTTTAGTATATTTTTTTAGTTCATGACGTAATACAGAATCAGTTTTGTAGTCTAATGCAGAAAAAGAATCATCAAAAATATAAATTTCTGGATCACGAGCAATCGCTCTTGCAATAGCCAATCTTTGCTTTTGTCCGCCGGAGATATTTGTTCCTCCTTGAGCAATGTGAGAATCATATTTATCATCCATTTTTTCAACAAATTCTTTTCCTTGAGCAACTTTAACAGCTTCTTTAACTTTTTTTATAGATATAGGTCCCTTATTATTATCGCCATATGCAACATTAGAAGTTACAGTTCCATTAAACATAACAGCTCTTTGTGGGACATATCCTATTTTAGAATGTAGAAAATTTTGAGTATATTCTTTAACATTTACTCCATCTACTAAAACCTCACCCTCTGTTGCATCATAAAAACGAGGTACAAGATTAATTAAAGTAGATTTTCCACTACCTGTAGATCCAATAAATGCCACTGTTTCGCCTCTATTAGCTTTAAAAGAAATATTTTCTAACATATATTCCTCGGCATCAGGATATTTAAACGATACATTTTTAAATTCAACAGTTCCTTTAAAAGAAGTTGTATCTTTATCTAATGTGCCGTCTTTAATAGATTCTTCAGTATCTAAAACTTCATTAATACGTTTAGCAGAGACTTGAGCTCTAGGAAGCATCATAAAAATCATTGCCAACATTAAAAATGACATAATAACTTGCATAGCATAAGAAGAAAATACTACCATATCTCCAAATAAAGTTAACTTATCAACCATTAAAGCATCTTTTATCAAATATGCTCCAACAAAATAAATAGCTAGAGTTAAAAAATACATAACCAAATACATAACTGGGGACATTATAGCAAAAGCTTTTTGATTAAATAATTGTTGGTTAGTTAACCTTGTATTTACTTTTTCAAATTTATTTTTTTGATATTCTTCAGCATTAAAAGCTCTTACTACTCTAATACCCGTTAAATTTTCTCTAGTTACATTGTTTAATTTATCAATTAACTTTTGAACAATTTTAAATTTTGGCATAACTACAGCTATTAGAACCCCAATAACAGAAAGCAATATTACAATAGCTATACCAGTTATTACACTCCATTGCCAACTTTTATTAAGAATTTTTGTAACAGCCCAAATTGCAGTAATTGGAGCTTTAATTAAAAGTTGTGTACCCATAGCTAAAAACATTTCAACTTGAGTAATATCATTTGTACTTCTGGTAATTAAACTACTAGTTGAAAACTGCTTAACTTCATGAGTACCTAAATTCTGAACCTTAGTAAATAGTTTCTTACGTGTATTTAATGAAAATGCAGCAGCAATATTAGACACGAAATACCCCACTATAACAGCAGAAAGTAAACTACCAAATGCACACAATAACATATAAGCACCATTAGTAATTATATCCTTCATCTGACTACCTTCAGTTTGTACTAGTACTGTTATTTCAGACATATAGTCAGGCATTTTTAATTCAAGCCAAACCTGAACAAAAATTAAAAGACAACTAATTAACATGAATATGTATTCTCTTTTATTTAAATTTTTAAATAGCTTTAACATTCCTTTTAACTCCCTTTCTTTTGGTAACTGACATTACCTATCTATATTTTTTATATTTTCTTTCATAGTTTTAATAATTTTTGAAAATAACTGAAGATCACTAGATGAGATATCTTTAGTAATTATTTTTTCTAAATCAACTAATTTTTGTTGATTAGATAAGAATATTTCTTTAGCTTTTTTATTTAAAATTATTTTCTTAGCTCTGGCATCACTACTTACACAAACTCTAGTTATTAGATTATTTTTTTCCATAGTTTGCAAAACTCCAGATACTGTTGCTCTTCGTAAATTTAGTTTTTCTTCTAAATCTTTTTGATAGACATCTTCTGGAGTTTTTAATATAATTTCCATAATTTGCATCTGTGTAGGTGTTGTAATAGGCATCATTTTTTTAAAATTACTATTATCTTCAGTAATTAAATATCTTATAATTGATTTTTCTAAAGACTTAAGTTGAAATAGCAATCTATCATCATTCATAAACCACACCTCTTGAATTTTGTCAGTTGCCATACATAATATATTATTACTTCAAACAAAAAATGTCAACATTGTTGCATTTTTTCAGAGAAAAAGAGTAAATTTTTTTCGCAAAGAATTTGATATAATTACTACATAATAAAAAGGTGGTATTTGTAGTGAATAGAAAACAAAGAAGAGAGTTAAGAAAAGACAAGAATTTAATTAGAAATCTATACGCAATAGTCCAAAAATATTTACCAGAATTATTTAATAAATTTCATGGCTTGACGGATTCAAGAAATCAATCTTACGTAACTTATGATATGAAAGTAATTTGTGTAACCAGGTTATTTGGGCTTTTATGTGGTTTAACTTCACTATCTAACATTTCATCTGATGAATTTAATACAGATGCTTGTATTCAAAATATTTCAACTATTTGTCATACTGAATTAAAAGAATTACCTTACTGGGAAACTATTCAAGATGTTTTTGTTAATATCAGTATCGATGAGTTAAGAAAAATCCAAAAATATATTGTTAAAGCTTTAATTCGTTCTAAAATGTTTGATAAATATAAATATGATGGTGCTTTTCAACTTATTTTTGATGGAACGGGTTTATCCAATCACGATTATAATCTTAATGATAATTGTCTTACTAGAAAACATAAAGATGGTAAAATCTCTTATTATAAATATGTTTTAGAATGTAAGTTATGCGTTGGGAATATTGTAATAAGTTTAGATTCTGAATTTATCGAAAATACTAAAATGTTTAATGAAAAACAAAAACAAGATTGTGAAACGCACGCTTTTAAAAGAATGATTAAAAGAATTAAAAAAAATTTTCCTAAGCAAAAATTTATTATTTCAGGTGATGGCCTTTATGCTACTATGCCTATCATTAAAATTTGCGATATAAATAAATGGTTCTATATTTTCAACTTAAAGCCTGATAGATTAAAAGAAATTAATTCTGCTTTTGAAGGAAATCTATTATTAGAAAACGAAACATCAATTAAAAATTATTATTTATCTACAAATATTAAATATAAAGATATCACTGTTCATGCTTTTAAATATATCGAGAAAGCAAAAAATAATACAGAAACAACATTTAGATATATAAGTAATATTCCTGTAAATAATGGCAATATTAAATCCATTGTTAAGCTTGGTAGGAATAGATGGAAGATTGAAAATGAAGGGTTTTATACTCAAAAACATAGAACTTTTAACATAACTCATTTAAATAGCAGAAATGATA
>CAMMOI010000033.1 GCA_946498375.1 uncultured Mycoplasmatota bacterium
TAAATTTTTTTAAAATAAATCAATAATTTTACTCATCATTTTCCATAAAAATCGTATCCCCTGTTACTACTCTAACATAAATTATTTTATTGTTTTCACTATCATTTTCACTTGGTTTTACCTCAGGTATTGAGCTATTGTCTTCAAGTAATACTGCATTTGTAAAATAATCTCTATCAACATTACCAGCAATACCGTCTATTTTACCAACATCAGTATATTGCCATCCTATCCACTCATTCCAGTTGGTACTATTTGGGCTTTGTACATCATATTCTGCAATCCATAAAGAATAATTACTAGCTAAATTTGCATCAAAAACATTATTAGCATTGTAAGCATCACTATAAATTATAACTTCTTTTCCTGTCAAGTTTTTTATAGTTTCTAAAAAAGTTTGAGCAATTTCATTAACTTCTGCTTTACTTAAATCGCTTAATGTTTCAAAGTCCATAGCAAGAGCACAATCTACTTCTAAACCTGAAATCACTGAGGCAAAAAAGCGAGCTTCGCTTACAGCTTGTTGTTCATTTCTTGCCATAACAAAATGATAAAATCCTACTTTTAAATCATTGGCTTTAGCATTAGTATAATTTTGTCTAAAAAAAGGATCAACATAAGAATTGCCAACGCTAGAACGCATGTAAACAATTTCAATTCCACTATTTTTTACTTGAGTAAAATTAATATTGCCTTGCCACTTTGACACATCAATACCTTGAATGTAATCTTGGGCTTGTACTCTAAAAATGAATATAAATGGTATTAAAAAAACTAGAGTTTTTAAAAATAGTTTTTTCATTATTCCACCTCCGTTTCTACTTATTATATTAAATAGAAACAAGAATTGAGTTTTTAAAAACCTAGTTTACAATTTAAAATTTTAATTTTCATTCTTATCTAATCTTGGCGTTAAAATTTTATATCCCTGATCAGTAACTAAAACTGTATGTTCAAAATGAGCCGAAGGTTGTTGATCTACAGTTTTAATGGTCCAACCATCAGGCATTTGATAAATATCTTTTTTCCCATAATTCAACATTGGCTCTATACAAATTACCATACCAGGTTTTAATCTTGGACCTACGTGTTTTTTACCAAAATTAGGTATCCATGGGTCTTCATGCATCTCTTGGCCAATACCATGGCCACCTAATTCTTCAACTACACTCAACTGGTGATCATGAGCGTAGTTTTCAATAGCATTAGATATATCGCCTATACGATTGCCTGGTTTAACTTGTTTTAAACCTTCATATAATGCTTCTTCGGTATATTTTAACAATTGTTGCTTTTTTTCATTAATTTGACCAACTGCGTAAGTCCAAGCAGCATCTGCTTGGTAACCTTTATATCCAATAACCATATCAATAGTAATAATATCACCGTTTTTTAAAGAATAATCACCAGGGATTCCATGTACTATTTCATCGTTAACACTTGTACAAATACTAGCAGGATAGCTTTCATATCCTAAACATGATGGTATCGCATCATGCTCTATAATAAAATCGTGAGCTAATTTATCTAGTTGTTTGGTTGTTATTCCCTCTTTGATAAACTTTTTCAAGTATTGATGTGTTAAAGAAACTAAATATCCAGCATGAGTTATTAATTCTATTTCCTTTTCATTTTTTATGCTAATCATTTTATCCTCTTTTCTACTATAGTTTTATCTTCCCCGATTGTAATTTTCCTCTTCTTGATCATATAACATGTTATCAAATTGCATGCTAATCATTTTTTTCATTTTTAATTGATTTTCTAAGGAAACTAATTGAGCTAAGAAAAATTGCTGTTTTTCCCGAGCTATTTTGTTATATTTATTGATTATAATGCTTTTTAGACGATCTATCTCAGCTAAAGCGTACATAGTATTGGAATCATCGCTATCTGTGTTATCACATAATATTTGCATTACAAAAGATGTTAGCTTTTTAAACATCTGACTAAATTTAATAGTTAAAATTTTATCAATCATATCAGGATTAATTATCGTAATTTGATTTATTTTTATTTTTGTATTATTTCTAGGTTTAAATTTATAGCCTTCTAATTCATATTCCATATATGTTATAGTATTAGTTTTGTGATCTTTCTTGATTAAATAACTCATTAACTCCACCTACTTTTTTAATAAATCTGGTCTGGATTGACTGGTTTTTTTTAATTGTTGCTCTTTGCGATATTCTGCAATTGCTTGATGGTTACCGCTTAATAAAACCTCAGGAACTTCAAGCCCACGAAAAACTCTTGGTTTAGTATAAGTAGGATAGTCAAGCAAACCTTCAGAAAAGGTTTCATTACTAACTGATTCTTTATTAATTACTCCATCTATTAATCTAATACTACTATCTACAATTGCCATTGCAGCTATTTCTCCACCTGTTAAAATGTAATCGCCAATACTTATTTGCATGTCAACAAACGATAATATTCGTTCATCAAATCCCTCATAATGACCACATATTAAAATTATATGTTTATATGATGCAAACTGATTGGCTAATTTTTGATTATAAGTAGTCCCCTGAGGCGTTAAAAGTATAACAATTGAATCTTTAGTTTTTAAACTTTCAATGGCTAAAACAATTGGCTCACACATTAAAACCATTCCTGCTCCACCACCATAAGGAGTATCATCTACTTGCTGATTTTTTAATTTTGAAAACTGGCGAAAATTTATAACATTTACTTCTACAATTTTCTTATCAATTGCTCTTTTAATTATTGATTCTTGTAAAAAGCCTTCAAACATTTTAGGAAAAAGAGTTAAAATATCTATTTTCATAACATCAAACCTTCAGTATTTTTAACATTAATTATTTTTTTAGTTAGATCAACATTTTCTATATAAAAATCAACTTTCGGAATATAAAAGTACTTCTCTTTTTGAACTTTTAGTAAAATATTACTACTATTTTTTATTATATCAACGACTTTCCCTAAATAAATCTGATCTTGTTTTACTTCCATACCAATTAAATCATTAAGCAGATAATCTTTTACAAGAATATCATTTCTTTTAGCATAAAGCACTTGACCAATAAAATCTAAAACTTGGTTAATATTATTATATCCTTCCATAGTTATCATTTCATATTTTTGATGATGACGATAACTAGTAATTTTAATCGGCTGTTTATTAGGGCCAATGTATAATTGCTTAGAATTACAAAAAACTTGGTCTTTTATTTCACTATCACTTAATATTTTTATTTCACCCTTTATCCCATGAGTACCAACTATTTTACCTATATATATATAAGAATCCATATAATATCACCATTATTTTAATTATACCTTATTTAAAAGTATGAAACAACTATTTCTCTTTAAAATTGCTTAGTCGTAAGTGGCGAGTTTTTTATGTCTTTGTAATATAATCTTAAGGCAGCTGCTTTATCTTCAATTGTATCAAACATTTTATCATATAATTGATATATTGTTTTTAAAGTTATTTCCAAGCAATTATTTTCATATTCATCAAATAAATTTTCAATAAACTTATCACTATTAGAATTATTAACCATTAAAATAGTACGAACAAAAATATTTAAATATTGTTGCATTATTATTTCATTATCAGTTCCATTACAAGCTCGAAGTTCAAATGTTTGATTGCAAACATTTGGTGTATAAAATGCTATATCCTCACATCTTATATCATTTATTTTTTTAAGCCTTGTTTGAATTTGCTTTATAGTTTTATATTTTTTTCTATCTAAAAATATCTCATTATACAATTCTTGACTTATACTTTTGGCACAGTTTTGAGCATTAAATCTTAAATGATGTCTTTCCCCACAATATAACTTAACAAATAAATCTTCAAATATAATCCATGTTTTTAATAATTTTAACCATCTTGATAATTTTGGTTTTAATATCTGTTTATTTAAATGAATATGAAAACCAGCTTGATTTTCAAAAACAGCCTTATGATTTTTTAAAATTTCACAAACTTTTTTTAATTCTTGCCAATACTCTAAAGTATTATTAACTATAGGAGTATTTATCTCTCCTCCACAAATTTTGTTATCTAATATACTTTGAGTATCAGCTTCTTGCTCAATACTCCAAGTTTCATATTCTTTATCTAACTTATTAGTAATATATAGGGCATCTTCAAAAGTATTTAATAAATCGTATTTTATTTCATCAAATGAAGCTTTTTCAAATTCAATTTCCATTCCAAATTGATACTTGTCCGAAAAATTTAAAACATTCTGATATTCTATTGGAGTACAAGATATTAAATATAATAAATCATCTATATCTTTTTTAGATAAATCAGCTAATTTTATATTGTCACTTTTAGATATATATTTAAATAAATTATCTGTCATATTTTTCCCCCTTCTTTAAATGAATATATTAGATTTTTTTTAACTTTTTGTCAACAAAAAATGCCTAAAGGCATTTAATTATCACTTGAGTTTTGCTCGGGTTTTATTAATACTTCTCGAGGCTTTGAACCATTTGATGGCCCAATAATTCCTCTTTCTTCCAATAAATCTACTATTCTAGCTGCTCTATTATATCCAAGACGAAACCTACGTTGTAATAATGAAGCACTGATTTTACCAGTTTGAATTGCAAAATCAACTATTTCATTATATAAAGGATCTTCATACTCTTCCGGCTCTGAATTAGCCCCAGCTAAATGAGTATCTGACTCTTGAGTTAAAAAACTATCATATGTGGCCACTTGTTCGGCTGTAACATATTCAATTACTCTTCTAATTTCATCATCGGAAATAAATGATCCTTGAATACGAATCGTAGCATTTTCCCCCATCGGCAAAAATAACATGTCTCCTTTACCTAGTAATTTTTCTGCGCCGACTTGATCTAAGATAGTTCGCGAATCAATACCAGTTGCAACTGCAAAAGCAATACGAGAAGGAATATTGGCTTTTACAACTCCCGTGATTACATCTGTAGATGGTCTTTGAGTTGCGACAATCAAATGAATTCCAGCCGCACGAGCCATTTGTGTAATTCGCATAATGGAATCTTCCACTTCTTTGGAAGCAACCATCATTAAATCAGCTAATTCATCTATTATAACAACTATATATGTCATTTTAGCAATAGTTGCTCCATTTTGATTTTGAGTATCAACCCATTGATTATATGAGCCAATATTTTTCACTCCTGTATCACTAAATAAATCATAACGTCTTTCCATTTCAGCAACTATCTTTTGCAAAGCTGCTGAGGCTTTTTTGGGGTTAGTTACAACCGGGCATAATAGATGAGGTACTCCATTGTAATTAGAAAGTTCAACCTTTTTAGGATCGACTAAAACTAATTTTACTTCATCAGGGCGATAATTTAATAACAATGAAATTATAAAGCTATTAATACATACTGATTTTCCCGAACCAGTAGACCCTGCAACTAATAAATGAGGAGTTTTAGCAATATCGCAAGTCTGAGCTCTACCCATTATATCTTTACCTAAAGCTACTAATAGTTTTGCATCTTTTTGACTTTTAGGAACTTGGGATAACACCTCTTTAATTTTTACTGCACTAATAACTGGGTTAGGTATTTCTACACCTACGGTACTTTTGCCAGGAATAGGCGCTTGAATACGTACATCTTTGGCCGCTAAAGCCAAAGCAATTTCTTTATTTAATCCACTTATTTTAGATACTCTAGTTCCATGAGTTACGGATACTTCATATTGAGTAACACTAGGTCCAACATGCACCTCTACTACTTGTCCTTTAATTCCAAAATCATTTAATACTCTTTCCAAAACTAATTTATTAGAACGAACAAAGTCATTAGAATTAACTTTACCTTGTTTTACAGGATCATCTAATAGATCTAAACTTGGTAGACGATACGCTGAATTACTAATAGGCTTATTTAAAGTTTCCTGAGAATTATTAGATTCATGATTTAGAGTTTGAACATTAGCACTAACTTCTGAAAAGTTTGAAGTAGCTAAATTTTTAAGCTCTTGAGCACTAGTTACTACTACTTGATCTTGATCTGGATCCTCTTCATATTCTTGATCTTCTTCGTATTCTTCTTGATGAGCTAATTTTTCTTGATGCTTTTCTTTTAATTTTTGAATGCCAGATTTTATTTTTTGCCAAATATCGGCAAAAGTTATATCAAATATTAATATAAATCCAAAAATAGCTAAAATAACAATTGATATTTTAGTTCCCGTTACATCTAATAATGATGTGAAAGCTACAATAAATAGCCCGCCAATTATTCCCCCACCAACATTTGAATTTAATGAATTAGTAGCCCCCATAAAATTATCGATTGTTGCTTGTAAAATTGCTTTGCCTTCTAACTCATTTGCAATAGCATACTCTAGATGAGAAAACATTAAAATAGCTAACATTAAAAAGTAAATTCCAATCATGCGATTAGAAATAAAATTAGGCATTTTTCTTTTAATTAACATATAAATTCCTAAAATTAAAACCACAAGCAAAATCACTGCATACCATGATCCCATTAAAAAAATTGCAAAATTTTTAATAATTTTACCAACTGGTCCAAAAGTTCCAAATCCAATTAACCCTATTAAAACTAATATTAGTCCATTCAGTTCAACACTATATCTAAAAGATTTAGGAGTTTCTTCCTTTTTCTTCTTTTTTTTTGCCATAATAAATCACCATACTTATTATAACTAATTTATAAATATCATGCAAAGAAAAAGCATCTAAAGCTGTCAAATAATGTAGTATAAATTATGTTAGAAATATCATTTATAAGTGGACATATTGTAAAAAAAGAAACTATAAATGATACTTAATCATTATAATTTCTATTTTCTAACTTTCATCACATAAATCATATTCAATATATTTAACATCTAAATTATCATCATTTTTAACATTAATCTTATATCCGGATTCTTGAGTAATTTTAATATTTATATAATTATTATAACTTAATAAAATATTCTTATCTTCGTCATAGAAATATACATTCAAACAAGTTAAATCATCTTGATCATTTTGAGATACTATTTCTGCTTTATAATTAAATGATTTATTATTATCAATACTCTCTTCAAATATTTCATATCTTTGATCAAATTCAGAGGAATTTACATGTTCTATATTTTGATTGGAATAAATAAAATATGCTAAAAATCCTACAATAACTATTATTATAATTCCACCTATTAAGAAAATAAAATTTTTATTTATCTTTTTCATTGTTCCTCCTATTCAAATAAAACAGCATTTGTTTTTTTACCACACTCTAAAGAATTACAATACCTAAAGTTAGTGCTTTGTAATGCTTCTATTAAGTTAATTGGAGTTCTTATATAAGTACCATTAGAATCATATTCATTGTATATTCCGCTTTCATAAACCCAATTATAATAATTTTTATTAGATATGGATGGAGTCATAGATCCATAAACAAAGAATGCATAATCTGCATAATATTCAAAGTCATATATTTTCTCCCCATTAGAATAATAATTAGTATTAGTATATAGCTCTTCATAACTTTTATCGGCACTTTTTTTTGTAATATCTAAAACATAAAACATTTTATAAAATTTGCCTGTTTCCTGATTTGTTGACGAATTATACTTATATTTATTTTGATTATAATTTTCTTTATTATCATAAACGTAATATCTTCCTTGTTGTTCAGCCTTTGTTTCATCTTCAGAATATTCTTGATTAGTATTTCTTAAAACAATACGAACAATTTTATAAAATTCCGTAAAACCATTATATGAATATTTATACGTTACTAAAACACCGTATTGACCACTTTCGTTATCCTTAAAATAATAAATATCGTCTGTATTACATTCCATACTTTCTCCACGAGATGTACTTTTAAATAACCCAGAATTAGTTGCTAGACAAAGACTAGTTTTGTTTGCCTTTCTAACATAACTTGAATCATAAATTTTTAAATAATTATCAATATTTTCTGGTGACAATTGCTCTTTGACTTCATTTGGAACATTACTTAATCCATTTGCATCTGAATAATTAGGCGCATTATCTATAAAATAATCAAAAAATGACCACCCAGAATCAGTAGTATCATTATCCACTGGTCCATCAGTATTCCAAACATTTTTAACATTAGAATATAAATCATATTGCACTAATCCATGCGAATAACATCGATTATCTACACAAGGTCTCCATCTAGTTGTACTATAATACTCTAATATTCCATTCTTTATTCCATGAATGTAAAACTCACTATATGCACTATAATAAGAATCTGTAAAAAAATAATCTTGCCGACCATTCTTTTGTTTTGGCCTTATATCAGATGATAGTATCGTCGAAACTTCATATTTTCCAACATCTAGATTAATTAAATTAAAATCTAAAATTGTTTGATTTTGTTGCTTCCACTCATCTGTATAAAAACTTATGTAATCTTCTTCGTTTCTAACAGTATTAATTAACATTTGATCATATTTATAATAAGACAATGTACACACAATGTCATTAGTTGGATTTGATAAAGTAAAAACATCATGAACAGCATCATTATTTTCATCTTCAACAGAGAGATTAGTATCTACCTTAACATTAGTGCAAGTCACATTTGAAAAACTAGTTGATCCTGCAGCACTTACTTCAAATTTATAATTATCTTGTAAAGCAATTTTTGGCATAATTACAGTATCACTTGTTATATTAATCTGATCGTTATTGTGATAAATTGTTGGATAATCTGTTTCTTGATTTTTTACATCTAATTTTAAAACTACGTTATATTCTATTTTTTCCCATCTGGCATATAAATAATGATTAGATGCAGTTGTTACTTTGCTTGTATTGGTTATTTTATTTCCCCCGGATACAGTCGTATACCAACCAATAAATTTATACCCATTTCTTGTTGGGGTTGGCAAAGTGCCATAAGTGCTATTATAAGTTACACTTTTTG
>CAMMOI010000034.1 GCA_946498375.1 uncultured Mycoplasmatota bacterium
TTTACAAGGGTTTGAGAGATTTTGCATTTCTAAAACTGATAAATTTGAGATTATAGCAAAAAAAGTAAAACTTGACAACACTTTTTAAATAAATCGTAATTATTTGAAGCTCTAAACTAAAAATGATATACTATTAATGATAGTAAATAAATATTAGAATAGGAGAAAATATGGAACAATATTTAGAAAGTTATGCCGAAGTATTATTAACAAAGTGTTTAAAAATAAAAAAGGGAGAGCCATTATATATTCAAGCACCGATGGAAAGAATCGATTTTGTTCGTATTGTTGCTAAAAAAGCTTATGAATTGGGAGTAAAAGATATTGGCTTTAATTTATCAGATGCATATATAAAACACGAACAATTAAAAAATTTATCTTATGAAGAATTGAAAAAAATTCCTTGGTGGACTGGTCATAAAATATCAGAATATGCTTCTAAAAATGCTGCTGTTTTGAGTTTATGTTGTGAATATCCATCTTTAAATAATGATATTTCCTCAGAATTATTAAATAAACTTAGTAAATCGATTTATAAAGAGGCTCAAAAATATTATGATAAAGCTTTGAAAAACGAATTATCATGGTGTATTGCGGCAGTAGCAGTTCAAGATTGGGCAGATAAATTGTTTCCTAATGATGAAAATTCTTTAGAAAAATTGTGGAAAACAATTTTAGATATTTGTTTAATTACTCAAGATGATCCCAAAAAAGCTCTTGATGATAAAATAGCAATATCTTCTAAAAGGGCCCAAAAAATAAATAATTTAAATATAAAGTATTTTAAATATACAAATAGTTTAGGAACAGATTTAACCATAGAAATGCCAAAATCATATATATTTCATAATATAGAAATGCAACTACAAGATAGGCGAGTAGTTTTACCTAATTTACCTAGTGAAGAGATATATTCTTCACCATATAAATATGGTACCAATGGTATTGTATATGCCTCAAAGCCGTTAGTTCATAATGGCAAAATAATTAATAATTTTTGGCTAAAGTTTAAAGATGGAAAAGTTATAGATTATGATGCTTTAGAAGGGTATGAGGAATTAAAACAAATAATAAATCAGTGTGAAAATTCTAATTATTTAGGAGAAATAGCCTTTGTTGGTTATGATTCTCCTATTTCAAATACTAATATGTTATTTTATACAACACTGTATGATGAAAATGCTTCTTGTCATTTAGCTTTGGGACAATCATTTGCTGATGCTTTAGAAAATGGGGTTAATTTATCCGTAGAGCAATTGGAAACTAAAGGGTTAAATCAGAGTAATATTCATGTAGATTTTATGATTGGAACTAGCGATTTAAAAATAATCGGTATTGATAGAAACAATCAAGAAATCGTAATCTTTAAAGATGGAAATTTTGTAATTTAATGTAGTATTTTATCATAGGAAATAGTATAATGGCATTAAAAGAGGAGATGTTTTTATTTGAGTAGTTTATGGTTGATACTTTTTGTAATATTTATAATTATAGAAATACTTACCATCAATCTAGTGACAATCTGGTTTGCCATTGCGGCACTTATTAGTGGAATATGTGCTATATTTATCGATAATGTGATTATTGAATGCTTGATTTTTGCCATAAGTAGTATTTTAGCTTTACTACTTACTAAACCGTTTGTAAAAAAGATGAAGATTTCTAAAATAGAACCAACCAATACTGATCGAATTATAGGTAAAATAGGAATTGTTAGTCAGGATATTGATAAATTTAAAGTAGGCGAAGTAAAAATTGATGGTAAAGCTTGGAGTGCTATTGCTTTAAATAAAATTAGTAAGGGAAGCAAAGTAGAAATACTAGCTATTGATGGCGTAAAATTAAAAGTAAAAGAAGTAAAGGAGTCTGATTAGTATGTTTTTTATAATAGTTATAATTATATTAATTATTGTAATTTTAGGAATTAAAATTATTCCTCAAAGTCAAGCTAAAGTAGTAGAAAGGTTAGGTTCTTACAAATGCACTTTACAAACAGGAATGCATTATGTTATTCCCTTTATAGATAGAGTAGCAGCTACGATTTCTTTAAAGGAAAAGGTTAAAGATTTTGCTCCTCAACCAGTTATTACTAAAGATAATGTAACAATGCAAATTGATACAGTTGTTTATTTTCAAATTACTGATCCCAAATTATATACATATGGGGTAGAAAATCCGATTAGCGCAATTGAAAATTTAACTGCAACAACCCTACGTAATATCATTGGTGAATTAGAACTAGATGAAACTTTAACCTCTCGTGATATTATAAATACTAAAATGCGTTCTATTTTAGATGAGGCAACTGATCCTTGGGGGATAAAAGTAAATAGAGTAGAAGTAAAAAATATTATTCCGCCAAGAGATATTCAAGAAGCAATGGAAAAACAAATGCGTGCAGAACGTGAAAGAAGAGAAGCAATATTAAAGGCAGAAGGAGAGAAAAAATCAGCTATCTTAATTGCTGAGGGCGAAAAAGAAAGTGCAATTTTACGTGCTGATGCTAAGCGTGAGGCTCATATAAGAGAGGCTGAGGGTGAGGCTGAGGCAATAATAAAAATTCAAAAAGCAAATGCAGAAGGTATTAAATTACTTAAAGAAGCGCAAGCAGATGAGGCTGTTCTTAAATTAAAAAGTTATGAAACTTTTGCAGAAGTAGCCAATGGTCAATCAACTAAGATTATTATTCCAAGCGAGCTACAAAATTTAGCTACTATAGGTAGTGTGTTACAAGAAAGTTTAGAAAAAAATACAAAAAAATAGTATAAAAGGTAAAATTATGCATATACTTATAATGTCATAGTTTATATATGACATTATAAAAGTCCTATCTATTTTTGATGGGGCTTTTATCTTTATGGATAATAACCTTTTTAAAAGGATGAATAAAATGGCAAAATTTAAAAAAAATGAAGTAATAGTAATTAGTGTCTTGTTAAGTTTGTTTATAATTTTAGCTTTAATTGTAAGTTTAGATTTAACTACTGGATTTGACAGGGCTATATATAATTTTATTATCCAATTTAAAAGTAGTAGTCTAACCTTTATTATGAAAGTTATTACTAATTTAGCATCACCAATGGTGATACTATTTTTAATGATAATCGGCTTATTATTTTTAAAAGAAAAAAGAATTAAAATATTTTATATTTTGAATTTAGTAAATATAGCAATTTTAAATAAAATTTTAAAAGCAATTTTTAGTAGGACTAGACCTAGTATAGATCGATTAACCTCGGCATCTGGTTATAGTTTTCCTAGTGGACACGCAATGTTATCATGTGCATTTTATGGCTTTTTAATTTATTTGATTTGGCGAAGTGATTTTTCAAAAAATACTAAAATAATATTATATATTTTGATTTGTTTAATAATATTTTTAGTAGGGCTAAGTCGTATTTATTTAGGAGTTCATTATCCTACTGATGTTATTGCTGGATTTATAGTTTCAGCTTTGTATTTAGTATTTTTTGTCAAACTTTGTAATGTTAAGTCAAAATAGCGTTAATATTTTGATTTTTTATTGATAATTATATATACTAATAACGTGATGCATAATGGATTTATTTAATACTTTAAATAATTATATAGACTTAATTTTAAATAGTTTAGGCGTATATGGTCCAATATTAGGCTGTTTTTTAATATGTATTGAATCAATATTACCTTTTTTACCGCTTTCAGCATTTATAACCTTAAATTTTTTAGCATTTGGCCAGATATTAGGATTTATTATATCTTGGATTTTTGCTATTTTGGGATCGATGTTATCATTTACTTTATTTCGCAAAAAAGTTAAAAATTGGTTTGATAAAAAAAGAAAAGATAAAAAACGATTGGATAATATTATGAAGACTTTAGAAAAACTAGATTTTTCTCAACTGGTATTAATAATAGCTATCCCCTTTACTCCAGCATTTTTAGTTAACATTGCTGCTGCTTTTACATCTATGAGTTATAAAAGATATTTATTTGCTTTAATAATTGGTAAAATATTTTTAGTATATTTTTGGGGATATATTGGAGTATCTATTATTCAAAGTTTAACTAACCCAATAATTATTTTTAGAGTATTATGTTTTTTGGCTATAGCTTATTTAATAAGTTATATTGTTAATAAGAAGTTTAAATTAGATAGGTGAGTAAGATGTTGTATGTAGTATTAGGACTTTTAATAGTAATTATTATATTATTAGTTATACTTTTAATAAAAAATAGTAAAAGTAATCCTTTAATTGAAAAATTAGGTAAGTTTGAAACCGATATAACTAAAGAAATCGGAGAATTTAAATTTGGTTTTACAAAAGATTTAAGAGAAGATTTTGATAAATTAAATGAACGTATTGAAAATAAATTACTGATGATTAATGAAAAAGTTAATGAACGAATTGATCAAAACTTTGAAAAAACTAATAAAACATTTAATAATGTATTAGAAAGATTATCTAAAATAGATGAAGCTCAGAAAAAAATTGATGGTTTATCAACTGAAATTATTAATTTGCAAAGTGTCTTAACTGATAAAAAAACTAGAGGTATTTTTGGAGAAGTAAATTTAAATTATATTTTAACTAATGTTTTTGGTCAAAAAAATGATAAGGTATTTCAAATTCAGTATAAATTAAATAATGGTTATATTGCCGATGCCGTTGTTTTTGCTCCTAATCCATTAGGAACTATTGCAATAGACTCTAAATTTCCTTTAGAAAATTATCAAAAAATGACTAATCGTTCTTTGAGTAAAGAAGAGCGCCTAATGGCTGAAAAACTTTTTAAAAGTGATGTAAAAAAGCATATTGATGCAATTAGTAATAAATATATTGTTGAGGGTCAAACTAGTAATGAGGCAATTATGTTTTTACCAGCTGAGGCTATTTTTGCAGAAATTAATGCTTATCATTTAGATTTATTAGAATATGCTTATTCCAAAAAAGTATGGATTACTTCGCCAACTACACTAATGAGTACAATGACTATTATTCAAATGATTTTAAAAAATATTCAACGAGATAAGTATGCTAAGGTAATTCATACGGAATTAAATAAGTTAGGAATTGAATTTAACAAATATAAACTAAGATGGGATAAGTTATCTCGTAGTATTGATACAGTTACTAAAGATGTTAAAGATATTCATATAACTACAGAAAAAATAACTAAGAGATTTGATTCAATTAATAGTGTTGAATTAGATACTAATGTAATAGAAAATCATGATGATATTAACCTAATTGAAGATTAATAATATAATTGTAGTGTGGTGAAGTATTGTGATAAATAAAAAGAAAATTAGTTATAGATTAATTATGCTATGTTTGTTATTTTTACCAATAACTAGCTTATTAGTTCTTATAGGATCTCATACTAATTATTTAGTTAAAAAGCCGATTTATTATAGTTTAATTGTCTTTTTAATAATTTTGTTAATATTATTGATAATTAATTTAATAATATTTATTAAAAATCGTAAAGCTAGTACAAAGAAACTGAAAATAGGAATTAAAATTTTATTAATTATATTTTATAGTATTTATATATTAGGAGTTAGTACTTTTGCTTTTTTACTATACGGTCCTTATGATAAATTTAGAACTTGGTTAATTACTACTGCTATGCAAACAATGAATCATCAATATTATTGTAAATGGTTTTATTCAGATGAAGAAATAAAAAAAGTAATGGATTATAATACAGTAATTGAAGTCGATGAAAATACTGATACATCTTTAGTTACTAAAAAAAGAGCTACAGAATTTAGAGATGAATACGATAAAGAAATATTAGATGTTGATATAGATTTACCTTACAAGATTATTAAATTAGATGTTAATGGTTGTGAAGGTTATTTAGCAGCTATTTACGATCCTTCCAAAGTTAAGCTAGCTGTGACTAGTAAGTTAGGCTATAGTGGTGAATATGTAACAACTATGGCAGAGGATAACAATGCATTACTGGCAATTAATGCTGGAGGATTTTATGATCCTAATTATAGTAGTTCTGGGGGAATGCCCACAAGTATTACCATTTCTAATGGCAAGATTGTAACTAATAATACGTATAGTAGTTATAATCAAGGCGGAGGAATAATTGGTTTTACTGAGGATGATGTGTTAGTTTTACTTAAAAACACAACTGCTCAAGAGGCAATAAATATGGGAATTAGAGATGCAGTATCTTGGGGACCATTTTTAATTGTTAATGGTAAACCATCTTTTGTTCGCGGTAATGGCGGATGGGGATATGCTGCTAGAAGTGCGATTGGGCAAAGAGAAGATGGAATAGTTTTATTATTAGTAATAAGTTCTAATAAAATTAGAACTAAAGGAGCGGACATGGTAGATTTAGTTGAAATCATGCAAAGATATTGGGCAGTTAATGCAGCTAATTTAGATGGAGGAACATCTAGTGTCATGGTTCTTCCTAAAGATGTTGCTCAAAATGAGTATGACTCTCCATGTTCTGATAATAAATCCGAGCAATATTGTTGGATAAATACTCCCTATGATTCAACTGGAGCAATGCAAACTAGACCTATTGCTGATGCTTGGGTAGTAGTAAAGTAATTAAAAAATGGTCCTCATAAGACCATTTTTTGCTATCTAAAATAAATTAAAGTAAATAAGCCGATTAATATACAATAAATAGAAAATTTCCATAATTTACCATTTTTAACCATTTTACTAAGCCATTGATATGAAAAATAAGTAACAACTAATGAACAGATAAATCCAACTCCATATGGAAGTAATAATGTACCTAAGTTATTAGATTTAATTAAATCTATAGCACTTAAGCCAAATGATGCTATACTTACTGGAAAATATAAAATAAAAGTATATTTTAAAGCTGTCTGTCGTTTAAAATTACGTAATAAACATCCTACTAAAACGGTTCCACTACGACTTATACCAGGAAATAATGCTACTGCTTGAAGTAATCCAATTAATATTGCATCTTTATATGTTATATCTTTATCATCTTTATTGCCTTTAATATTTCTAATTAAAAATAAGGCTAAGGCAGTAATTAAAAATGCAACACCTACAATTTGAACACTAGATACAGCATTTTCGATTTTATCTTTTAAAAGTAATCCTAAAATTCCTACTGGAATAGTACTTATAACTACTTCAATACAATATTTAAAATCATTTTTATAATTTTTCTTTTCTTCTTTCTTTTTAAAAATATATTTAAAAAAACTTGTGATTAATTTAGCTATATCTTTTCTAAAAATATAAAATATTGCTAAAAAAGAAGCAAAATTTACAATAATTTCAAAATTTAAATCATTAAAAGCATTAGTATTAATTAAATTTTTAAAAACAGTTAAGTGTCCACTAGAAGATACTGGCAAGGGTTCAGTGATTCCTTGAATGATTCCTAATATTGCGTATTTAATAATTTCCATAATCTCCATAATATCACCATTATAATTATATAATAAAATTAGAATTTAAGAAATAAAATATTATAGGAGTTAAAAAATGATTAAAGTATTTTCGGCATTATTAGGTATTTTTTTATGTTCCTTAGGATTTAGTTTTATAATTTTATATTTAAATTTATTAACAATGGGGTATAGTTTTTTTAATTATGTTAAATTTATTAGTAGTAGATTAGAATGCTTAACTTTAATTGGGGGCGTTATTATTTTATTTATTGTATTTAGGAAAGGAAGAATAAAGTGAACTACTTTTTTGATTTATTAATTAATTTAAATGATACAAAAGCTTATGAATTTTATGAATGGGAAGAATCTGATGAAATTATTCATTTAAAAAAAATACCAATCTTTAAAATATCAGAAGCTGTTTTAAATTTATTTTTAACTAATAATATTCAAGTAGATAAAGCTTTTTTAGAAAAAATATACATGCAAACAGAAAGCTATAAGCCAGATAGTAAAATTGAATATATGGCACTATTTACTACAGATACTTCTTGTTTAATCTTAGAGTTTGATCATAATGGAAATTCGCTTTATCGTTCTAAATTACTCTTAGAAGAAGAATTAGATTTATTAGAATTAGTATTTAATTTAAAAACTACTAACATAAATTATAGTATTATTAACCCTTTAAATATAGATCAAGATGCTCGTCAAATAAAAAAAGTTAATAAAATATTAACTCAGGAAATTGACGTGTTATTTGCCTCTGGTAATAAAGATAAGTTAAAGTATTTATACTATGAGGTAAGTAATAAAACCTTAGATGATATAAAAAAATTAAAAAGTGAATTATTAAAGTTAATA
>CAMMOI010000035.1 GCA_946498375.1 uncultured Mycoplasmatota bacterium
TAATTTCATCAATCAAAATGCAAATTTGCAATAACCTTTTATCAATTTGAAGCACCAATTAAATACTATTCGTCTTTTGACAAATCAAATAAAAAGTATTATGATGGATGCATAGAAAAGAGGCGAACATATGTACAAGATTAAAGAAGAAAATGTAGAGGTATATTTTATCTGCTACAAAAAAGAAGATATGGATTTAGTAGAAAGTTATTATGATGAGGTATTAGATATTCATTATTGGTATTTTAATGCCTATTTAGCTTATAAACTATGGAAAAAGAAATTTAAAGGCTTAGAAGTGCAAGAATTATCAAAACAACTTTTAGTTGTAGCGGCAAGTAGATATTTAATTTATGTAATTGAAAACGAAGAATTTAAAACGCCAAAAGAATATAACAAAATCGTACGTGATTTAGATAAAATTCAAAAAGAACTGACAATCATTATAAATGGAGATAATATTTTAAAAAAATTATAAACTTTACGAAAAAAAGATGAATAATGTGATACAATAAAAGAAGGTGATAATATGTTAAAGATATATGAAGTAGAAAATAAAAAATTAATAAATACTGACATAATAAAAAAAAGAAGTTGGATTGATTTAATTAATCCGACTTCTGAAGAAATAAACGCAGTAGTTGAAAACACACAGATAGATAAAGAAATATTTATTAAATTACTAGATGAAGAAGAACTTCCAAGAATTGAAAAAAGAAATGAAGAAACAGTAATAATATTAGATACGCCATATTTGGCAGATAACAATTATAAACATAAATATAAAACCAACCCATTAGGAATCATAATTAGTGAAAAAGGCTATATTATAACTGTTTCTTTAAAAGAGCAACCATTTTTAGATTATTTTAAAGATAATGAAATCGAAGATTTTAAAACAAAAGAGAAGACCAATTTTATCTTCCAGATTTTTATTATGGTCGCTGGCATTTATCAAAAAGAACTAATTGGCATTAATGAATATATTGATAGTAAAGAAAAAGTGTTATTAAAATCAACGAATAATAAAGAATTAGTAAATCTATTAAATGTAGAAAAAACATTAGTATATTTTATTACATCACTAAAAGCCAATGAAATAGCTCTAGAAAAGATTGCTAAGGGAACGATTATAGAAATAACAAAAGAAAATGAAGAATTACTAGAAGATGCTTTAATTGAAACCAAACAGGCGATTGAAACAGCTTCGATTTACCGGGAAATATTATCAAGCATGACGGATACTTATGCCACTATTATTTCTAATAACTTAAACGATGTCATGAAATTTTTAGCAGGTATTACAATTGTGTTTTCCATACCAACTATGGTAGCATCTTTTATTGGCATGAATGTACCATTAGGAAGTATTGGCGATTCACCATTTAGTTTTATCTTAATTATTTTATTTTCCGTTTTATTATCCTTAATTATCGCTTATATTTTAAAAAGGAAAAATATGTTGTAAGTGATGGTTATAGATGAATATAATTTGTGTATAATAAAATAGATAGAAGGTGTTGATTTGAAAAAGTTACTTTCCTGTTTATTAATAGTACTAACAATATTAACTCTTATTGTATCTGCAACATTTGTTGAAGAAAAAGAAAAAACAGAACCACCAGAAGAAGAAGTAAACGAAAAAGATTTATGGGTTGAAGAACAATTAAGTGAAATGACGATAGAAGAAAAAATAGGGCAAATGCTAATTGTTTCTGATACAACAACTACTTTAGACGAGGATTTATTAAATAATTTAAATACTGTAAAACCAGGCGGCTTTATTCTTTTTAGTGATAACATTAAAAGTTATGAACAAACTAAAAAATTAATTGAGGATATTAATAGTACTAGTGATATTCCCATGTTTATTTCTATTGACCAAGAAGGTGGAAGAGTATTAAGAATTAAAAAATTAAGTGATGCTAAAGTAACAAATATTCCATCTATGTATCATTTAGGATTAACCAAAGATACAAAGCTTTCTTATGAAGTTGGAAAAGTAGTGGGCGAAGAATTAAGAGTTTTTGGCATAAATATGAATTTTGCCCCTGTTTTAGATATATATTCAAACAAAGAAAATACAGTAATAGGGGATAGGTCTTTTGGCACTACTAGCGATTTAGTATCAAAAATGGCTTTATCTTTTGCCGAAGGACAAGAAAGTACTGGTATTATTTCTGTATACAAGCATTTTCCAGGCCATGGTAATACATCCGAAGATTCCCATTATACTTTACCTGTTATTACGAAAACAAAAGAAGAATTAATGAATTTAGAATTAAAACCATTTATAGAAGCAATTAATAATGGAGCCGACGTCATCATGATTGGCCATCTAGCTGTTCCTAGTATAACGAAAGATGATACCCCAGCATCTTTATCTAAAGAAATAATAACTGATTTATTAAAAAATGAATTAGGTTATAACGGCTTAGTTATAACAGATGCTCTAAATATGGATGCTCTAACCAATGAATATACAGAAGAAGAAATCTATATAAATGCTATTAATGCCGGAGTAGATATTCTCTTAATGCCTGATTTTGATAATGAAACAATTGAAATAATAACAAATGCAATTGCAAATGGTACAATAGCTATAGAAGAAATTGATAATTCAGTCGAAAAAATATTAGAGTTAAAATATGATAAATTATTTATTGAAAATCCTTACACAAAAGAATACTTAGGAAGTACAGAACACCAAGAAATAATTTCTAGAATTCCCACTTATTAACATGAATTAAAATTAACAAACTAAGATAGTTTTTATTTAGAAACTTAGCTTTTTATGTTGCATTAAACATGACAATATATATGGACACGCACCTAATTACAGGTGCCTTTTTTAATCAATTTAGTTAATATACTTTTTAATTCACAATATTCATTTTCAATTAGCTTCATTATATCACTCCAATAAGATTATATATAATTATAAAAAGATTATCAGTGCTTTCGTTCATTAAAAATTTCTAAATATTATTTTATAAAGAAAAATCGAGCTAAAAAGCTCGAATACATAGAACTATAAAACATAGTAAAGACTGTCTAAAACTTCTAAATAAATTAATAAAAACTATTTTACTAACTTATTATTATTTAATAATTATGATTTAAAATTTTGATTAATCCATTTTCTGTTAAAATATATAAATTATCTATTACTTCATTAATATATTTTCGGTCATGAGATACACTTATAATCGTTCCATTATATTTACTTAATACTTTTCTAATTACTGGATTAGATAAAGGGCTAACATTTCGAGTAGGTTCATCAAGTATTAAAACGTTACATTTATCTATTACTAATTTAACAAGAAATAATTTTGCTTTTGTTCCATTACTCAAATCTTTTATTTTACCAATCATTTCTTCTTGCGTAAATTTCATATTGCCTAAAAGCATCCTTGCTTTCGTAATTTCTTCTTTATTACTATATGGTGAAATAAAATCTAAAACATATTCATATTTATTTAAAATATCATCATATGTTTGGGGCATATATCCCACCTTAATATCAGTTCTATCTTTTAATTCATTATAAATTATTTTTATTAATATTGATTTACCAATCCCATTTTTACCAATAATACATAAATGAGTATTACCTATTACATCTAATCTTATATTATTAGATAAAATTTTATCAGATACTTTTAATTGTTCAATATTAAGATTAATTATATTCTTATATTTTGGAATACTAACATCTTCAAAAAAGAAATTAATACTTTCTTCAACATCCGGTATTTCAGTTAATAAAGTATTTTCCATTTTTCTTTCTTGTGATTTTAAAGAATGCATCTTCTTTTTTAAAAGTTTAGCACCATGTGGATTAGCTCTTGATATGGTATTTTGTTGATATTCTACTTTTTGCATGATTCTTTGCAATTTTTCTAGATGTTTGTTAAATTCCCTTTTTTCAGACTTTGCAATTTGAGCCTGATGTTCTAATTTTTTAATCCTTTGTGCAGCATAAGTGCTATAATCAATTTTTAACAATGTATGTCTACAATCAGATTTTTTCATTATTTGTTCCAAATGTAAAATAACATTAGCCGTATTAGATAATAGTGTTTCATCATGAGAAACATACATAATTGGTTTATCTGTACTATTAATAAATTCTTCTAACCATTTCAAAGTTTCAATATCTAAATCATTAGTAGGCTCGTCTAAAAATAAAATATCATATTCATTTAATAATAGTTTTAAGATTTTGATTTTTACTTTTTCGCCACCAGATAAAGTGTTTATTTTTTGTTCCAATATTTCAACACTTAAATGAATTAAATCTAAATATTTATATAAATTATTAACTTTATTGTAATAATCATATTCATCTATAAATAAAAAATCATGAACTTTCTTGTTTAAATCTTCTTCATTTATGGATTGCTCTAAATAACCAATACGATTACCCTTAAAATTAATGCTTCCACTTACTTCTGCATATTCACATATTCCTAAAATAGTTTTTAATAATGTGGATTTCCCATTTCCTTCTTCGCCAATAATAGCAAGTTTATCACCATTATTTAATACTAAGTTTAAATTTTTAACTAAATATCTACCACTAATAGATATACTTAAATTTTTAAGTTCTAACATATCATGCCTCCATTTTTCGGCATAATTAAAGTTTATGCCTGACTTATATCATTAATATTCTCATGTTATCACCTCTCTACAAATTACTATTT
>CAMMOI010000036.1 GCA_946498375.1 uncultured Mycoplasmatota bacterium
TACTTTATCAAGTTCACTCCATTTAATTGGCATTGATACTCTTGGTTTATTTTTTAGTCTTAAAGAATATGGAGCAACACTGGTAGCACCTTTAATATTCCTCTGCCAATCAATAAATATTTTACCTTTTCTTTTATTTTTCTTAATATTACTTGTATATTTCTCCGGCCATTTGGCGCTCATTAATTTCGCAATATTTTTAGAAATCATTCTTGCTTCTCTCCAAGTAATTCCCTTAATTGGAACAATTATATGATAACCTTTACCTCCACTGGTTTTAAGGTATGATTTTAAATTATATTCATCGAGTATTTTCTTTAAATCTTTTACTCCCATTCTTAATTTTGCTAAACTTAAATGTTCATCAGGATCTAAATCAAAAACTAATATATTGGGATGATTTAAATCATCTACAATGCTACCCCAGATATGAAATTCATAACTATTCATTTGTACTTCCGAGAGTATCCCTTGTGTATCTTTAATATAATAATAGTCTTCCCCTTTTATCTTTTTACAACCTAAATAGCCATCTATATTTTCCATATGTTTTTTATAAAATGTCCCATTTTTAATACCACCCGGAGCTCTAACTGTACTAATTAACCTATCTTTAATTAAAGGAATCATTCTGCTAGCTACTACTTTATAGTAATTAAAGATTTCTTCTTTAGTAATTTTGGGGTTATCAAAAATTATTTTATCAGGGTTAGTAAGATTAATACTTGTTGATATATCAGCAATTTCAGCCATTGTTCTACCAGTTTTAATACTAGTATTAAATTTATTTATGTTATTATATAAATGATATTCATCAATATCCTTAATAAGTAACCAATTATCTTCTTCTATTTTTACTAAAGTCCATAAACCTTTAATTCTCTTGCCCATTATCTCAAATTTAATTGGACCATTTTTAAAGTCTGGTTCAGTATTTTTTATTGGCTTCCACTTACCATAATCCCAAAGCATTACTGTACCACCACCATATTCCCCTTTAGGGATGATGCCTTCAAAATTCGCATAGTCTAGCGGATGATCTTCAACCATTATAGCAAGTCTTTTATCTTTTGGATTATATGAAGGACCTTTAGGAATAGCAAAACTCTTAAGTACCCCATTCCACTCTAATCTAAAATCATAATGATCTTTTCTGGCAATATGATGTTGAATACAAAACCGTAAAGTTTTATGTTTTTTTGATTTTTTCCCTATCGGCTCTTTAGTTTTATTAAAATTTCTTTTTTTATTATAATCTCTCAACATAATTATCACTATTACTAGTTTAAATAAAAAAAGAGAAATTTATACTATTATTTAAATCTCTCTTTAATTATATCATAACTTTGTAATTCACCAATTAATAAAGGAGAACTCGGATTATGTAATTTTTTATTTTTATATACATCTGATTCATTATAATTGGCATAACAATATTTACATAAGTGTTTGCAAGTATTATAAGCTCCAATATCAACCATTTGCACACAACTACATAAATTCCCCTTCCGCAACTTTTGGATTGGAAATTTTTTGTCAGTCATTTTAAGAGCTAAATCTTGGGATAAGCAGTCCCCTTTAACAAAACCATATTCTACTAAATTATGTTCTTCAAAACAAGTTTGTACTATCACTCCATTATCTTTTGCTATCTTACTAAAAGACTCACCAATTTCTTTATACATCTCTTCTGTTAAAGGAATGGGTTTAATAAATGCATAATTCTTCTCTACATTTTTATAATTATCGAGGAATGATACTATTATAGTTTTAACATATCCCTTTAAAAGTTCACACATTCTTTTAAATGCTCTTTTATGATAATCTACAGTATATTTAGTATTTATTAATATAGGATCATATCTAACAACTACATTATTAACACCAATAATTTTAGATATTTCTTTAATACCTTCGATTATTTTAGTTTTGTCTATAACATTTGGTTCTATATCTTTTTTATAAGGAGTAAGGGTTACATGAAAAAGCATTGGTTTATTTATTTTATTTAAATAAGGAATAATTGGTAATGGATTTTTAGTGCAAAACATAATCATATCAACATTATTAAAATCAATTTTACTAACTAATTTTGGATTAAAAGGATTACGAACCATTACAAATCCTTCTTCTATTTTTTTCATAAACCACTCTGTATAAAAAGCAACAATATCTGTTCTACCACTTACAAATAAAATCATATAAATCATCCAGATATATTGTATCATAATATTAAAAATATTGCACAAAAGAAAAAAGGCGCCGTAGCCCCTTTAATCCCCATGTCCAATATTACTAGCGAACTAGTAAACACCAAACATGGAACTCAAACTAAACTCATTGTAAAATACCTTTTTTAGTCTTTTGTAAGTATACCTATATCTCCTGGAGTTATTAAAAAAGCATTAGAATCATCAGTATCAAGATGTACTTCATAATATCCGTCATCTGATACTTTAGCTTTAATATCAATTACTCCTGGTTTTTCGCCATTAATATGAAGTTTTAATACTTCATCATCAACAACTCCAAGTTCTTTAGCCTTATCAGGATTCATATGAACATGACGATCTGCTATAATAGCGCATCTTTCAGTAATTTCCCCTTTAGGTGGAGAAATGGTAACAACTTCTGCTCCATCTAAGTGCCCACTCTTTCTAACTGGTGGCCTAATACCTAGTTTTCTCGCATCAGTCATTGATAATTCTACTTGATTATAGCCTCTCAGTGGTCCAATTATTCGAACATTTTCAAATACACCTTTTTCAGTTTTAACTGTAACAGTTTCATTCGCCGCAAATTGACCTATTTGGTTTAGCGGATTTCTTACTGTTAAATCATGATCAAATAACTTAGCATGAGCTTCTTTAGTTAAATGAACATGTCTTGCACTAATATTAATACTTACTTCACTTTTCAATTTTCTTCACCATTATTAGTATACAACATTTTCAGAAAAATAAAAAGAGTTTTACTTAAATAGCAACTCTTCTTATGTTTTCGTTTGGTTGTTCTAAACGATTAATTTGTTCTAAAATTAAGGCATCAGTTTTAATTAATCTTGATACATATTCTTTTTCAGTATCAGAAAAACTTGGATTACTTAAGATTTGATAACGAAAATCTCTGGCATCTTTTATTCTTGGTTCATTAATAATATTAAAATGTGAATTATTATTTATTGAGTTATATTCATCTTCCCTTAAACTAACACAAAAATCACCATTTTGATAATTAAGTACTACATCACCATTACTAGAAAGAGTATTATAACTAACTAAAGGCATTTGTTCATATAAACCATAATTAGCCTCAATTCTATCATATATTACTCTTTTTCCTTTATCAGTTATAGTAGCATCATTATTTCTAAGGATAAGTGACATATAATCTACAACCTCATTATCTACAGCTATACCAGTTGTTAATCCTGGATTATTAAATATTGTTTTAACTAAAGCATCATAAATATCTTTTGATACAATACTTGGGTTATTAAGTATTAGAAAAACAATTGTTGGAGCTAAAAAAGATGCCCCATTTTCTTTTTCTTCTACTCTAATTGCCATATTTAAAAAGACAGGATTATTAACAACTTTTTGCCAAACATTTTTAGATGTTTCCAAATCTTTTTGAACAAATAATAATTGATATAATTCATAATCTAATTTTTGTACTAAAAATTCCATAAAAAAACCCCCTTTTTAAGTACGGAGATTATTTTACTACATTTATTCAATAATG
>CAMMOI010000037.1 GCA_946498375.1 uncultured Mycoplasmatota bacterium
TGTTTATGATATAATTTATTATCGATTATACTTTCTAAAGTTTTAATAATTTCATATTTCGTAAAATTATTAAACAAATTATCATTAACTTGATAAGGACAACTCTTATTAATTAAACAACTTGACGCATTGACTTTAAAATCTCTAAAATATTTTTTTTCAGATTGAATTATTAATTTTTTTAAAACGTTTAAATAAGTAATTATTTCTTTAGAAGATATTGTCATATCTTTAGAAAAATAAGTGAAATTATTAAATAGATTTAACCATTGAGATGATATTCCAAACCCACCTTGATAAATTCTAGAATCTACTTTTTGAATTATTTTTCTATTAGAATAATGACCATTACTATATGAATTATCGTGTAATAAAAACCAAAAATAATGATCTATAAGATAATAGGTGATATTTATTGATATCATTTCATGACTTAAAATATCAATTATATAATCCAATTTAAAAAGTAAGTTTTTATCGCGAATATTGTTTAGCGTAATATCATAATTAGCCTCAATTAATTTAAATATTTTTTTTGTTAAAAAATAACGATGATGTTGCTCGTTATTAGAAAAGAAACGATATCTTTCTAAAAAGCAAGGATCGCTATCAACATATTTATTTGTTACTCGATATGTTTTATTTAAAGTTTCATTTTTTAAAAGTTCTAAAATAGATTTTTCATAAATTTTCATAAAATCACTTCATCAGGCTAATTATTCTATCATAAATTAATTATTTTGCAAATATATAATAGGCTTATTTTGCTTTTCAAAAACTATTTGATTAGAACTTGTTATTAAATCATATATAATTACAGCTTTTTGTTCTAATTTATAAGTATTTGAATCAAATATTACTTTACAAGGTATTGAGATATCTTTTTTAATCTTGTTAATGTATTTTTGACCTATATGATTAAAACCTAAAATTTTTATATATTCTAAATTTTTAATATTATCACTTTTTTTAAAGCCAATTAAAATATGTACTAACATTCTTTTTAGTTTATTATATGTATATCTTTTAGTTTTTAAAAGCCCTAAAAGTTCATCTATGTTACTTGCTTTATTTATTTGTTTTTTAAGACGATTTTCAATTCCTTCATCAACATCTAAATATAACTCTAAATTATCATCAGTATTAATTTTATATTTTAGTAAAGTAAATAATAGATTCTCATTTATATTTTTAATACTTGTTAGAGATGTTTGAGGTAAAAAATTAGTTATATCTTCATTTAATTTAATTTTATGACGAATGTTAGAGGCACTAACAATTCTTTTATTACTTTTTAAATCATGATAAGAATTAGTTCGTTTAATGCACTTGCATTGAATATTTTTATTAATTTGAAAAGTAGCTTTAATATATGATATAGCAAGTAGATCATTAGGAGTGGATATATTACTATTAGAAGCAAGCGATAATGCAGTCGGATAGTTAATACCTTGATTTAAATATTTTTTTATTTTAAGATTAGTATTTTCACTAAGTTGATTTAATGCTTTAGTGGTAAGTGCATTAATATCATTACTTTCACTACCAAATATGATTTTATCAACTTTAAAATAATTTAAAATTTCAATTGCTTTATAAGCAAAAGTATCAGCAGATTGAGTTCCAAAAATAAATGGTAGTTCTAAAACAATATCAATATTATTTGTTAAAGCAATTTTAGTTTTGTCTTGTTTTGATAAAAGAGATATGTCTCCTCTTTGAAGAAAATAACCATTTAAAATTAATATAATTAGAGAATTAGGATAAAGCTTTTTAATCTTTTTTAAATGATATATATGACCATTATGAAAAGGATTATATTCACAGATTATACCTATTATTTGCATTATCTTCGCCTTCTTTTAAAGTTAGTTTAACATAACTAAATTAGCTATGCAAATTAGTATTTTATGTAGTATAATTAAAGAGGTGGTAAAATGAACTTAGATTTAAATAAAATGCGAAATGGGAGTATGAGTATCGATGCTCAAGTAATAATACCTTCTAGTTATTTAGTTGATAGTCAAATAAAAGGTTTAAAAAATTTAAAGCTAGTAGGTAAAGCATATTATGAAGATGATAATATAATTTTAGAAGGAATTTTAAGTGGAATAATTGTTTTATTAGATTCATATTCATTAGATTTAATTGATTATAAATTTGAAAGTCAAATTGATCAAATAATTGATTTAGGAGATTTAAAAAGTAATAAAATTATAAAAAAAAGTGAAAATGTACTTGATATTACTGATGTTTTATGGCAAAATATTGTATTGGAAGTTCCAATCAGCTATTCTAAAACAAAAGAGGTTGAAATAAAACAAGGCGATGGTTGGCAACTTAAGGATAAAGAAACTCATCAAGATGATCCAAGACTTGCAAAGTTAGCTGAACTACTTGATAAAGGGAAGGAGTGATTAGATGGCAGTTCCATTTAGAAGAACAAGTAAAACTAAGAAAAGAATGCGTCGTACTCATTTAAAAAAGACAGTAGGAGCAATTACTAAATGCCCAAAATGTGGAGAAGCTTTAAGACCACATCGTGCATGTACTAAATGTGGATATTATAAAGGAAAAGAAGTAATTAATCAGCAAGAAGAAACTAAAGAAGAAAATTAGTTATTTAAATTTAAAATACATATTAAAACTTTCCTAAATAAAAGGAAAGTTTTTTAGTGTGCCGGGCATGGCATATAACTAGGTGGTGAAAATCCACTATACGC